>NZ_PSRT01000208.1 GCF_004212635.1 Bradyrhizobium genosp. SA-3
GGGGCCAAGCCACCTACGCTGCGGCCAAGTGCGCGGTAGTTGGATTGATGCGCATTCTTGCAATTGAAGGCGCTGAGCATGGGATTCTCGTGAACACCATTTCGCCAGCCGGGTACACGAGGATGCACCCGGCGGCGGTTGCGGATCCTGCTTGGCTGAAGCAGAGCGAAGCCACAATGCCGGTTGAGGCTGTTGCGCCAGCGATCGTCTGGCTGGCAAGCGATAGTTATTCGGAGACGAACAGGATCTACAACGTGGAAGCCGGAGTAATCCAGCGTATCGCTATCGTCATGGGACCTGGCTTCTACGATCCACATCTGACACCCGAAAGCATCGCCGAGAACTACGTAAAGGTCGAATCGATCGAGGGCTTCTTCGAGCCGGGGCCGTTCGAGCCCGGGTAATCGAACTGCTCGTCGAAGCCCGGCAGACCTGCCGACGATCAGATCGGTCAAATTCGAGTTTGTCATAACCTCAAGACCGCGAAAGTGCCCGGGCTTGAAATATCACCAACGGTGTCGGCCCGCGCCGACGAGATCATCGAGTGACGATCCTGCCCATACCGGAGTTGGCAGCCGCGTTCGACAGTCTAATGAGTCCGGAGTCCGGAAGTGGCCGATACTGTTGAAAAAGTCGAAAATAGTACCAGCGCAAAAATCTTGCTGAAATCAGTTCAGGGCGAACTCCGAAAGAAAAGCCTTCACGGCAAAGCTAGGAAGACCGCAGAGCGATCCAGTGTAGATTGACGTGGTCCCCCGTGTCTAACGGCGTCGACCGCACCGGTAGCACCTTAGAAAATAGGCGTGCGCGCCACATGGGACTTTTTCAACGGAATCGACCCTTAACGACGGTTTGCGCGACGCCTGAATATTTCCGAAGTTGAGGGTAGTCCGCACTTTGGCTGCTAACGGCGCTAAACCGGACGCCACGCGGATAGCCCAATTCGGTCGAGAATGACCCCTAGCCGCTTCGAGCCGCCCTGAGGGGATCTTGGTGGTTGGGCGGGGTCAGGCAGTGTGGCATAATCCACGACGTGGACCCGTTAAGTCCATTGCTTCTTTGTCAAAGGAGAATCGCCATGTCCACGTACATGCTTCTCTGCAATTTCACCGAGCAAGGTGTTCGGACCATCAAGGACATGCCGCAGCGTCGAGCGGCCGCCAGGGAGTTGGGCAAAAAGTTTGGCGTTGACATCAAGGCCGGCTATCTCGCGATGGGAACATATGACCTCATCATCCACGCCGAGGCCACCGACGATGAGGCCATGGCCAAGTTTCTCTTGTCGCTGGCCGCCATCGGGAACGTACGAACGACTTCGGTCAAGGTGTTCCCGGAAGCGGACGTTGACAAGATCATCGCGGGACTCGCGTAAGCTAACGCAAATCAAAACGAAGGTCAGTTGTTGGCACATAACGTCGGCCAGCGCAGCGACATGTCTGAAGTTGACGGTAGACCGGAAACAACAAGCCGACCTTCAAAACAACGCTAATGACCCGGAATGGACATGGGTCGCAGCCGCGAAGGCTCGTTGGTACAGCCGTTCTGCTCTGTTTGGAAACAGGCATCTGATAAATTTGGCCGACGCCATCGACTGGGAGACGGCATGATGACAGCTGCGTCGGAAGTCAAATCTGCGGGCGCGAACATTCAGGCAAGCACGATCAGCACCATTGTGCTCGGCTTTGCAGCCGATCCAATGGCCCGTTGGGTTTGGCCCGACTCATCCGAATATCTCAGGATTATGCCTGAGTTCGTTAACGCATTTGGCGGACGGGCATTCGAGCATGGCACGGCTTACATCACGGAAGGGGCTCGCGCGGCCGCCCTGTGGCTGCCGCCCGGCGTCGAGCCTGATGAAGCGGCCATGGGCGCAATCATGGCGCAGTCCCTGCGTCCGGAGATCGCCGACGATATTCCACACCTGCTCCAGGGAATGGCCGAACATCATCCCCACGAGCCACATTGGTATCTGCCCCTCATTGCCGCCGATCCGAACTGGATCGGCCAAGGCCTCGGCACATTGCTGATGAAACACGCTCTTCGACGATGTGACGAGGAGGGCATCGCCGCCTACCTTGAAAGTTCGAATCCGCGAAACATTTCCCTTTATGAGCGCCACGGCTTCAGGATCATCGGTGAGATACAACACGGTTCTTCGCCGACGATGACGCCAATGTTGCGGACGGTTTCTTGAGCGGAATGGCGGCCGGTTCTCCTTCCAACAGGAGGTATATATCGGCATAACCTTCGCTTCAAACTGACTACGTCCGCAGGTGGCCCTTCTGAGATATGCGGCACCGGCCGAACGTCCGTTTCGCGCCAAGAGCTGCCATCCTTGAACCGAGGGTTGGGCCCACCAAGCTCCGACCTTTCTGCACGCTGCAATGCGCCACAATACTCACTTGGCGAGAGCAGGATGGAAGTCTGACCGCGATCAGGTTAATTGGAGGTCACAACTTTGGAGACTGCCCGGCCAACAAAGGAAGTGGAGAACTGCCCCACCAAAAGCTACGCCAAACTGCGCGATAGCAGCCGGCCGCCCTACTCCCACTCAATCATTTACGAAGATGTTTCCGCGTTGATTTGCAAGCACAAATCTTCCAAAGCTGACGGTCAAATCCCGACGGTATACCCGCTCAACTTTTTCGGTCTTGAATTCACAGGAAATTTTACGTGGCTCGGAAGAGTAGCACCTTCAGCAAGTATCGGAATCAATTGACGCAGTAGACGTATACTGGGTCGGAACAGCCTGCCCATGGTCTCTCGCGACTTCCGTCCGATACCGTCAAGTGAAGAGAAGAATGGGCGGCCGGCGGATGCGTCTTGGTCCGACTGCTCACCAACAGGTTGAGTTCATTGCAGATTACCTGTCCCGCGGCCATGGCGGTGGACAGCCCGCGCCGTAGAAAGGCGCGAGCCTGTTCATCACCTAAACTAAACGGCGCTCCATGCGAGGCGACGGCGACATAGCCCCTCGATCTATCGAACATAGAATTCGCCGCCAGATTGTCATTTCCTGATCAGTTGGCGAAGAGAGTGGTAACCTTTCTCGCAAGAGCCCGTCCAAGATCGGTATTATTCTTGGCAGTGAAATGAATGCCGTCGACGCCTGCCGTCGCGATCGCGCTGCCGGCATCGAAGAATTCGACCTTCATGAAACTGGCAAGCGCCTTGTACTGCGCCGCGAGCTCAACGGTCTTCTCGCGTCCACCTTCGAACATGCCCTGGAACCAGGGATCCGGTAGATCGGCGAGCGGCGGCGGCGCCACGACCAGGACCTTCGGTGCCGGATAGATCGTGCCTACACCGCCGGCCGAGGTCAGAACCTGACCGACCAGCTTCGACATGCCCACCGCGATCTCATAGGGCGTGCGATGGTAGTAGCTCTTGGTGTCGTTGGTCCCCAACATCAAAATGACGAGGTCGAGCGGGATGTGGCTCGCAAGCGCCGCGGGAAGATAGGCCGAGCCGTTCAGGCGCGGATCGACGGGATCGTCGATCGACGTCGTGCGCGCGCTGAGGCCTTCCTCGATGATCTCGTAGCCGTCGCCCAGCGCTGCGGCCATCGCGCCGGTCCAGCGCTCATGAAGAGGAAAACGAGTCGTCGGAGATCCTTCCGGAACGGCAATCCATCCCCAGGTCAGAGAATCGCCAAAGCACAGGATACGTCTCGTCATCGTGACCTCACTCAGTTGGATTTGGATCGTAGACCGTAGAAGATTGCAGCAAGCAGGATGATCAGGCCCTGCACGATGAGCTTGCCCGGCTCCTGCACGCCCATCGTCGTCATGACGACGAACAGAAGCGCAAAGCAGAGAACGCCGACGAGCGGGCCCCATACCTCCGCGGGCCTTCCGAAGACGACGCCGCCGAGGATCGTCGCAGCGATCGAGTTCATTACGAGCTCAGGCCCGAACCGCACGCTGCCGACAGCGATCGACGACGTCTGCACCAGCGCTGCCACCGCGGACATCAGCCCGGAGATCACGTGCGCGATGACGACGGTCCGCTCGACCGGCACGCCGGAGAAATGCCCCGACGTCGGATTGCTGCCGATCGACCACACGAAACGTCCGAACACCGATGCGCCAAGAAACGCGCTCATGATGCCGGCGAGTGCGATCCAGAACATGACCGGCGCCGGTATCGTCCAGAACCGCAGATTGTAGAGCGCGCGGAATTCCGCAGGAACGTCGCCGGGCGGCTTGCCGTTGGCGAGGTACTCGACGAGACCGATCAGCACGATGTTGATCGCGAGCGTCACGATGACGGCCGACGCCCGCCGCTTGCCGACCAGAAGACCGTTGATCAGACCGACCGCCAGTCCGACACCGAGGCAGAGCAGGACGACCGGCAGCAGCGGCCAGCTATAGAGCAGCCCGGACGAGATCAGATAGTTGACGAGCAGGATGATGCCGCCGGCCGACAGATCGATCGAGCGCGACGAGATCACCAGCAACTGGCCGAGCACGACGATACCGAGCGGCACGACCTGGCGGGCAAACGTTCCCAGGATCGCAGGATTCATCATGTTTGGCCGCAGCACCCACAGGGTGATGATCAGCACGACGAATACGATGCAGGACGGGGGGATCCGAAGCGCGGCGCGGAACAGGCTCGAACGGGAGGTCATGATCTACAGGCCGATGTTCTTGCGCGGCTGGAGCGCGATAACGAGAAGCAGGATCGCGCCTTTCACGACGGTCTGGATGAACGCCGACACGTTGAGGAGATTCATGCCGTTCGCGATCAATGCGAGCAGTCCGCAGCCGATCAGCGTGCCGTGAAGGCTTCCAATGCCGCCGGCGAGCTGCGTGCCGCCGAGCGCAACGGCGGTGATCGAGTCCACCGCATATTGCGTGCCGATATTGGGATCGCCCGAGGCGATCCGACCCGCAAGGAAGATGCCGGCCGCTGCCGCGAAACAGGAGCTGAGCACGTAGGCCGCCAAAACGTTGCGCTGCTCGGCGATACCGAACGTGCCGGCCGTCTCGCCGCCGCCGATCGCGAATAGGTGCAAGCCGAAGCGCGAGGCATGCACGATCTTCCAACCGGTCAGAACAGCCGCAATGGTCCAAACCACCGGCATGTAGATGCCGAAGAGCTGGCCACTGACGAGAGCAACGACCTCGGATGCGACCGTGCCGCCCGCCGACGGCCGCACGAACATGACCGCGCCTTGCGCGATTCCCATGATCGAGAGAGTCGCGATGATCGGATGCACCCGGAACTGCGTCACCGCGACGCCGTTGAGAAGCCCAACGAGTGCCGCCGTCAACATGGCCACCGGCACCGTCACATAGACGGGCGCGTTCAAAGACAGGATTCCGGTCGTGAGGCTGACGACGGAGCCAACGGACAGATCGAGCCCCTTCACCAGGATCACGATCATCTGGCCGATGCTGACCAAGATCAGCGGCGCTGCCTGCGCAAAGAGGTTGAGGACGTTCTGCCGGCTGGCGAAATCGGCCGTCGACGCCGCCAGGCCTGCGCAACAACCGATCGCGACCAGCAGGGGGATCGTCCAGAGACCGTGGCGCGAATTGGCGCGGAAGAAGATCTGACCGACTTTCGACATCTCTCCCGATCCTTCAGCGATGCAGCGCGGCTTCAAGGATGGCGTGCTCGGTGGCCTGCTCGGCCGGCATTTCGGCGACGACATGCTTGTCATGGATAACGTAGAGCCGGTCGCAGAGGCCGATCAGCTCCAGTGTCTCGCGCGAGAGCACGACGACCGATCCGCCGGCATTGGCATAAGCCCGCAGCAGCTTGTAGATTTCCGCCTTGGCGCCGACGTCGACACCGCGCGTCGGCTCCTCGATCAGCAGAATGTCGGCGCCGAGCGCCAGATAGCGTCCGAGCAGCACCTTCTGCTGGTTTCCGCCGGAGAGCGTGCCGACCGGCGTGTAAGGTGTTGCCGCCTTGATCGAGAGGCTTTTGATCGAGTTCGCGATGACATGGCGATGGCTGCCCGCGGGCGCCAGCTCGAAATGCTGACTGTGTAAGCCGATGGTCAGATTGTGCGCGAGCGACAGATCGAGGAAGAGGCCCTCGAGCTTCCTGTCCTCCGGCACGAAGCCCACGCCGAGCGCCTGCAACATGCGGATGCCGTGGTCTTCCGGCAGCGGCAGCGCGAGCTCGCGGCTACCGATGCGCACCCTGCCCTCGTGCGCCGCGTACTGCCCGACGAGCGACCGCACCAGCTCGCGCTGTCCCTGCCCTTCGAGCCCGGCCAGCGCGACGATCTCGCCACGCCGAAGCAGAATTGAGCAGGGCGCCGAGTCCGACGTCAGGCGAAGCCCTTCGATCGACAGAACGACGTCGCCCTCTGTCCGGGCGGGCTTCGGCGGAAACAGCTCGGCAAGCTCGCGCCCGACCATCATCGCGATCAATCGCTTCGGCGTCATTGCGGCAACGGGCACGGTGTCGACGTTCCGCCCGTCCTTGAGCACGGTGATGGTGTCGCAGATCTTGAAGATCTCCTCCATCCGGTGCGAGATGTAGACGACGGCTTTGTCGTGCTGCTTCAGGGAGAGGATTTGCGCATTGAGAATCTCGACGTCGGCGGCGTTGAGCGCGGCCGATGGCTCGTCTAGGATGATGACGTCCGCGTTGGCCGAGATGCCGCGGGCGATCTCGACGAACTGGCGCTCCGCAATGGATAGGTTGCCGACCAGCGTCGCTGGATCGAGGTTCAGGCCGAGGCCACGCAGCGTGTCGCGCGCATTCCGCTCCATGCGGGCGACGTCGACGGATCCGAATGCCGTGAGCGGCTCCTTGCCGAGATACATGTTCTCGGCAATCGAGAGATTGGCGAGCAGCGAGTGCTCCTGGAAGACGGTCGAGATCCCGGCATCGAGCGCTTCGCGCGGTGACGCGAAATGGACGGTTCGGCCAGCCTTCCGGATCATGCCATCATCCGGCTGAACAACACCGGCAAGGATTTTCATCAGCGTCGACTTGCCGGCGCCGTTCTCGCCCATGAGGGCGTGAACGGTGCGGGGAAGCAGTTGAAAGTCGACATTCTCAAGCGCGGCAATGCCACCAAACGACTTCGAGATCGAAGTCATCTGGACCAGTGGCTCAATCGTCATCGTCTCGATCCGACGTAGTCAAAGTGCAGAAAGACGCAGCGCCGGCGGCGGCGCGGCTATGCCGCCGCCGCTGCCGCGGTCAGTGCTTGCCGTAATATTTCTGGAGATCCTGCTCGGTCAGGCTGGACGGAAACCAGGCATTGGCGCTGAGATCCTTGCGATAGTATTTCTTGGCCTTTTCGATATCCCAACCTTCGGGCTCGTAGATGTAGCGCTTGTGGAGCTGCTTGCCTTCGAGAAGCGCAACAGCCGCGCGCACGCCGGCGGCGCCTTGCTCGGGGCCGTATTCCGGCGAGATCGAGGGGAAGCCGAGCTCGATCCAGCGGGCGAAGAAGCCGTTATTGCCTTCGCCGGTGATCGGCGGAATCTTCGCACCATATTGCTGGAAGACGTCGACACAGGCGCGGGTCATGTCGGCGCCCGACGACCAGATGCCATCGACCTTCGGATTGTTCAGATAAAAAGTTTCGCAAACCTGCTTGCCGACGTCGTATTGCCACTTGCCGGCATCTTCGGCGACGATCTTGATGTCAGTGCCCTTGAGCGCTTCCAGCAGGCCCTTGTAGCGATTGATGTCCTCGGGATGCGCCGGAAGGCCGCGCAGCACCCAGATGTTTCCCTTGCCGTGGAGCTGCTTCACGAGGAAGTCACCCATCACCTTGCCGAAGTGGACGCCGCCGCCCTGGATATCGACGGTGTATTTGTCGGTCTCGGTCAAACCGGTGTGGACGATGACGGGAATACCCGCGGCAACCGCCTTTTCAATGCCGGCGTCGGCGGAGGTCGGCGTCAACGGCGTCACGACGATCGCGTCGACCTTCTGCGCAATGAGATCCTCGATGTCGGCGACCTGCTTGGCCTGGCTGATGTTGGCGTCGAGCAGGATGAACTGGCCGATTCTTTTGTCGAGCTTCGCGGCGGCTTCCGTGTCGTGCGCCATCTCGACGGTCCAGGTGTTGGCGTTCACGCCGAAATGGCTCATGCCGATCTTCCACGGACCGTTCTTCTTGAACCGGTCCGGCGCCGTCATCCGCTCATCGCCAGGGCGCGGCGTCACACCCTGCATGAGATTGACCTCCTCAGCCTGGACCGCGCCAACCCCGAGCCAAATCGTCGCCATCAAACCGAAGCCGAGTGCCTTCATTCCCTGGTGCATCAAATCCTCCTCTTTCATTGCACGTGACGTGCTGAGCTCTTTTGCTTCGGAGAGAAAAGGACGCAGGTCGCCGCGCGCCCGCCGCGGGACACGCGACGTACGTGGGGTGATGCAGTTCAAAAGGTGAGCAGCTCTTCTTCGCGAAGAGCTTGTGCCAACGGCGTCCCTATCTCCCAACGCTGGCACGCTGCGAGCAGCAGACCAGCGAGAGCTACTTGGACATAGCCAAAGCAAGCTGTCAATAATTATTCATCTTGAATGATCAATTAGGCCTTGCGACTGCCCGTGGGCACGACCAAAGATACGGAAGCCTAAAAAGCATGAGGATTCAGAGCGATGCCGATGCGCTCCGTTCTATGTTTCGGAGACTCCAATACGCATGGTCAGATTCCTGGTCGTGGCCCTCTCGAGCGCTACGACCGGCATACGCGCTGGCCGGGCGTGCTTCAGTCCGAGCTCGGACCGTCCTGGTATGTTATCGAGGAAGGCCTGAGCGGACGAACGACGGTGCACGACGATCCGATCGAGGGCGCGCACAAGAACGGTCGCACCTACCTGCGACCCTGCGCGCAGAGTCACACCGTGCTCGATCTCGTGATCATCATGCTCGGGACCAACGACCTCAAGATCCGCTTCAACAAGCCGGCCTCGGAAGTGGCGATGGGCATCGGCTGCCTGATCTACGATCTGCGCGAACTGGCGCCGGGCCCCGGCGGCAGCGTGCCCGAAATCATGATCGTTGCCCCTCCTCCCATTCTCGACGACGTCAAGGAATGGAAATCGATCTTCGCCGGCGCACCGGAGAAATCACGGCAACTGGCGCTCGAATTCGAAATCATGGCGGATTCGCTCGGCGTACACTTTTTCAACGCGGGCTCAGTGTGCAGTTGCGACGCGGCCGACGGATTTCATCTGAATGCGGAAGCCCATCGCGCACTCGGCGCTGCACTCGCGCAGGAAATCGAGGCAATCGGCTGGCCAGCTCAAGAGCGCAAAAGCTGACAACGATCACGCGCGACGGTCTGCCGATATGAGGAGCACTTCCCTTGCCTGATATGCGATTTGCGCCCCCGAACCCGCTGCGGATCGCGGATCGCGCCAGTGGCCTCAACGCGCCCACGGTGCGAAGCTATAATGAGCGCTTGGTACTATCGTTGCTGCTGCAGAGTTCCGGCATCTCCCGCCTCGAGATCGGCGAGAAGACGGGGCTCTCGGCGCAGACCGTGTCCGTCATCGTGCGTTCGCTCGAACAGGAAGGTCTGGTCTCCAAAGGCGAAGCCCAGCGCGGACGCGTCGGGCCGCCGACCATTCCGCTCTCGCTCAATCCGGAAGGCGCTTTCTCGGTTGGGGTAAGCTTCGGTGAAGAGGCCTCGAATGTCGCACTGATCGATTTTGCCGGGAAAGTTCGGTATCACGCGGCACACCCCTATTCATCCCTGCAGGAGTCGTCCGCAACGATCGCGGCAAAGGTCGAAGAAGGATTGTTGACGCTTCCACGGGACAGCCGGACCCGGGTTGCTGGCATCGGACTGGCGGTGCCTGACGATGCCAGCACGAGCGGCCAAATCAGGAAGCTGCTGGGACGCGATCTGGCGGACGTACAAGCCAATATCGAAAGGAAGCTTGGCCTGTCGGTCTACATTCAGAACGAGATCACCGCAGCCGCCGGAGGCGAGAGCCTGTTCGGCATGGCACGCTCGCTGTCCGATTTTCTGTTCTTCTATCTCGGCTCACGCCTGCACAGCCGCCTGATCCTGAATTATCAAATCCACAGCGGCAGGTCCGACCTTAGCCACGATGTTGGACTACTGGCCCTGCTCCAGGGACTGAAAACGCATGGCCTCACTCTGTCCGACGTCGAATCAACGAACTTCCCCGACGCGGCCGGCGAGCTCTATGCACGGTGGCAGGAGGCATGCTGTCGGCAGATCTCGGAATCGGTGCGCTCGCTGCTGAGCTTTGTGAATTTCAAGTCGGTTGTTCTTTCCAGTTACGCGCCGCCTGTGCTCGCACACCACCTATGCGAGAGTCTTCACAAGGAATTGCCAGATATCGAGTTTCTCCTCGGCGCCAATTCGACTGCACCAAAGGCTATAGGCGCGGCCAGTTTGCCTTACCACTCTCGCTTCATGGTTCAGTAGAACTTCTAAAAGAGGGCTAGATCGCACCGGAGCCACCAAAACTTGCGGGTGTTCGAAGCTAGAGCTTGGAAGCCATGCCCTTCTGTACGATCGAGCGCGCTGCGATACTCCGTTAGCGAAATGCGGTGGAATACCGACTTCAACCGGGATAAAGCTCACCACTTCAGTCGGCGTTCGAAAGGAAGCGAACTACTCATGGCCGGATTGGCGTCCGCCTGCAGAGATGCTTGTGCGTCAGCCTTATCTGCCGCGGTTTATGGCAGGCGGTCCCGGCAACCCGCTCGGCGCTCGGGCGATGTATCTGGGCGAGACCGAATATAGAATTCACGGCACCAACAAGCCCGATACGATCGGGAAGCGGGTCTCGTCCGGCTGTATCCGGCTGACCAATGAGGACGTCGTGGACCTTTTATGA
>NZ_PSRT01000209.1 GCF_004212635.1 Bradyrhizobium genosp. SA-3
AACGTCCCTTCGCCAACCCTGAAGCCGCCGCCCGCAAGCTAGTCGAACTCGCCTCCGGCATCGAGCCGGTTCAGGACGGCCGGATCCATATCGAGAAGATCAACGCTCCGTTCCTCTACATGCTTAAGGCCACCGGCGAGGAGTTTGGCGCCGGCATCAGGTATGCCGTCGAACGCGGCCGGCTCGAGTTGCACGAGAGCGGCACCTATGTCCGGCTCCTCATCGGCGGCGCGATGATGTAATTTCTGCGGCCAAGCGACGGGCGCGCAAGGAACTCATCCATGGCGAAGGAAATCAAACAGCTGCGCAAGCAAGCTGAAAAGGCCGCGCGCGCCGCAAAGGCAGCCGCAGATGCGGAAGTATCAGAGCAACTGCGGACGCTAGCGCGCGCCTTCCAAAACCAGGCCGACGTTCTGAAATCGAAAAAGAGGGCAGACAAGAAGCACAAGAAGCAACGCTGATGCTGCAAAAGCCGCGCTTCCTGGCGTCCGTTAGATCATGCCCAAAATGATGAAAAGTCCGATCTCAACCAGCAAGACCGTCCCTGTCATCGCGGATATGAGAAACAGGTCTCCCGCCGATAGGAACTGCATGGTTCCCTCGCGATTTGCCCGAACCATTCCTAGTCTAATCCAAATTTAAATCGTATGCACGATTTAAATCGTTTAATTAGTATTCTACTTTATTTTATTTTTCGATTTAATAGCGCAATATCGATGATGGAATTTGTTGGAGTCTGGGTATGGGCCGTTCCCTGTCGATTGTGCCTCATCTGGCAGCAGACCAAGATGTCTACCTTGTGGTCGAGGAATTTGCCGGCCGGCGAGCCTGGTGCGAAACAGCCGAAGAGGACACCGGTCGCGCGACGCTGATGCGGCACCTGATGGACGGCCTATATGAGCATCCCACTCGCATCGTGGCCTTCAACACGGTAGAGGGATGGTCGCGCGATGTAACCGTAGATATCGCAGATGAGCTAGGCCGCAGAGTTGTCGAGTACGAAGTGCCGGCATGCGTCCTGAAGTTCGTGGAGAGAGCGGCGAGGCGCTGAGGCTGGGACTCGCAATTTCGCGCCGAATTATTTATCTGCTTAGTATGTTTAAGGCATACGAGCTCTGCCTGGCGACCGCAGGAGTCCCGAACGGGCCGGACTGGATCCACGAAGTAAAGCATGATGGCTACCGGATGCTGGTCATCCGGGAGAACGAGCGCGTGCGCCTCCTCTCGCGCAACGGCACCGACTGGACCAAGCGCTATCCGTGGATCGCCGAGGCCGCGCTGAAGAACCGGCAGAAGCGCTTTGTGATTGACGGCGAGGCTGTCATCCTTGGGGTGGATGGCATCAGCGACTTCAACGCGCTGCACAGCCGGCTCTACGACCACGAGGTGCAGCTATACGCCTTCGATATCCTTGTCATGGGCGGCGATGATTTTGCGGTCCCTGCCCCTCCACATGCGCAAAGCAAACCTGGAGCAGCTATTGGCGCGTCGGCCGGACGGGATCAGTGTGGCGCCATTCGAGCGCGGCGAGATTGGACCCGACCTATTTCGGGCGGCTTGCCGGATGGGACTTGAGGGCCTGGTTTCCAAGCATCGCGATCGGCCGTATTGCGGCGGTCGGCAGAAGCACTGGATCAAGGTGAAGAACCGGAGCCATCCCGCGATGGAGCGCGAGCTATGACAGTCTTCGTATACATCAACACCGGCAAGCAGGCTGGCGATAAGGACCACATTAAGGTGTTCGCTAACCAGGATGCCGCAGAGAAATGGTTCGAGGAAAACGACCCTGAGGGCGTAGCGTTCGAATATGAGGTTCTCGAATAAACGCGCATTCGCCGACGTGGATGCGCCTTCTGGGCCAGTAGGCCGGGTGGCCCGCCAGCGCGAGCCGGCGGGCCCGTGTCACACACCTGTGGCATGGCCGTTGCACAGTCGAGGCCAACTGGGATTTCAGCACTCAGTTTGAGAAGAAGACGCTGCCGGGACCTGTATTTCGAGCCCGGCAGCGTTCTATTTTTGAGACTAGTGACACAGCCGCTAGTGTAAAACGACGGGCCTCGTCTTCACCGCCTTAGCCGCCGAACCTGTGAACTCCTCCTCGGCCTAATACCGTGGATCGAAATGCATCCTGACATTCGTGTGGATGGGAGGGCGCCGACGGCGCTGCCTTAGATCTCGTCGATTGCGATAAGGGGCTGTCAACAAAAACTGGAAAATGGCTCGGGCAGCCATGTATTGCGCCCCAGGCCGGCTGCGCTCATTTCCCGCCAACAGAAGATTCCCGCATTGATCTGAGACAGACCACCGCCAAGTGCGGCCGCGCCTGCTGATGGAGAATTCGAAGAGAGCAAAATCGGCAGACGTCATGACGCGACTAGCCTCAAAAGGCTTCTCGAACGGACAGCAAAAATGACAAATTTGACAGAACAACTTTCGTCTACAGAACGAGTTCCGAGGCATGATCTCGAGCGCCTTGAGCCGACCCCATTTGGCGCACAGTATCCCCGGTGACTATCTATCTATAAAGCGCCCGCCTGTTCGCGCTCGGCGGATAAATCCTTACACGCTCAATCCTTCACTTAGCTTCTGCAAACGGCACAAATGCCCTCTCCTACCGACAAGATCGCGCTCTTCATCGACGGCGCCAATGTCTACGCGACGGCTAAAACTCTGGGCTTCGACGTCGATTACAAGCGCCTGCTGAAGGAGTTTCAGAGCCGCGGGACGCTGCTTCGGGCGTTCTACTACACCGCCATCATCGAGGATCAGGAATACTCCTCGATTCGCCCACTGGTCGACTGGCTGGACTACAACGGCTACACCGTCGTCACCAAGGCGACCAAGGAGTTCATCGACGCCTCCGGCCGCCGCAAGGTCAAGGGCAACATGGACATCGAGCTTGCCGTCGACGCCATGGAGCTCGCCGAGCATATCGACCAGATGATCCTGTTCTCCGGCGATGGTGATTTTCGATCTCTGGTCGCGGCCGTCCAGCGCCGCGGCGTGCGGGTCACCGTGGTCTCCACCATCGCCAGCCAGCCGCCGATGATCGCCGACGAGCTGCGCCGCCAGGCCGACGTCTTCACCGACCTCGTCGAGCTGCAATCCAAGCTCGGCCGCGACCCGTCCGAACGCCCTGCCCCGCGTGATCGCGAGCCGCGGGGCCGCCTGCCGAAGTTCTTACAAGAGCCGAAAGGGAATGACCCACCGGAGTGAATCGGTGCGGGTGTGTCGGGTCAATGTGCGACGGATTAGGACGGGCCTCTTGATTGCGAAATCCTCAACCGGGCTCTAGCTGGGATAAAGGCGTACGCGCGAACCTCTCGCCTCTGAGGGACGACTACCGGGTAGGCGCCACCGGATCGGCCGCGGGAAGCTGTTGCCGACGCTCAAGGCGCGCTCCTCGTCTGTTTCGAGAGCTATTTTCTGGGCGAGCATGACGTCGCCCGCGACCAAGCCACCCAGCGGGATGAAGCACCACTGCAAAGCGCACATCCCACCTCAAAGCGACGCATCGCGCATTAGCGCCCAGATACGTGCAGGAGCAGGCCCTTGAAGCGGAGGCTTTTTCATCCATATACCATCCATATAGATGGCAAAAGGATGGGAAAGCGATGGCCGGCAACGTCCACGAAATCCGACCAAAGACCTCCGACACCGAAAAAATCACGATCAATCTTGGTTTCGTCGATCTCGGTCAGGTCGACTTGATGGTGCAGGAAGGGTTCTACTCGAACCGTACCGATTTCATCCGGACCGCCATCCGCAACCAGCTCGAACGCCATGCCGACGTGGTCAAGCAGTCCACGGCGCGAAAGAGCTTGGACCTGGGGTTGCGAAACTACAGCCGCGAAGATCTCGAGGCGGCGCGGCGCGCGGGCGAGATGCTGCACATCAATGTTCTCGGTCTCGCCACCATCACCCCAGACGTCACGCCGGAGCTTGCTCGCGCGACGATTGCCTCCGTCTCCGTGCTGGGAGCTCTGCACGCCAGTCCGGCCGTCAAATCCGCTCTCGCCGACAGAACGAGGTAAGACAATGCTGAAACTGGACATCGTTCGGGAAGCCACGCGTCTCACGCGGTCGGGCCAGCTCGTCGAAGCCACCGCGCTGCTCCAACGCATGCTTCGGGGTGAGAACGCGCCGGACGTCACCGCCCCCACCACACAGCGCTCCACCGCGACAGAAAGAGAGCCGCCGACCATCGACGCCAAGGCGCATGCCGCGGAGACGAGGCGTCCGGGTCGCACGGTCCGTCCGTCTGTGGATCTCGCCAAGAACCTCTCGGGCCTCGGACTGAGAGGATCGCTGAAGCGCGCCCCTCCGTCCATTGCGGACATCATGCCGGACGGCTCCAGGTTCGTCGAAGGCAGCTACGGCAATGCCGCGGGAAGCCGCGCCTACCGGCTCTTCATCCCAAGCGGCTATCATGGACAGGCCATTCCCTTGGTGATCATGCTCCACGGCTGCACGCAGTCACCGGAGGACTTCGCCGCCGGCACGCGGATGAACTTCATCGCCGAAGAGCGGACCTGCTTCGTGGCCTATCCCGCGCAGCGGACCGAAGCGAACCAGGCGAAATGCTGGAATTGGTTTCGTCCGGCCGACCAGCAACGCGGCGGAGGCGAACCCTCGCTCATCGCCGGCATCACCCGCCAAATCATGCGCGACCATTCGGTCGACCCAGAACGCGTCTATGTCGCTGGACTGTCAGCCGGGGCCGCGGCCGCCGCCATCATGGGATCGACGTACGGCGACCTGTACGCAGCGATCGGCATACATTCCGGACTGGCCTGCGGGGCCGCCATAGACCTTCCCTCCGCACTGATTGCCATGAAGCAAGGCGGCGGCTCGGAGGCAATGCAAGGCGACGGTCCGCGCATTCCGACGATTGTGTTCCACGGCGATCGCGACACCACGGTGCATTCGAACAACGGCGGTCGAATCGTGCGGCAGTCCCTCGGTGGGACGAGCACGACGGTGGAGGTGCATCGCGGACGGGTGCCGGGAGGGCATGCCTACACCCGCACGGTTCATACCGACGCCGGCGGACACGGAATCCTCGAGCACTGGGAGATCCATGGAGCCGGACACGCATGGTCGGGAGGCAGCCCCGCCGGCTCCTACACCGATCCGGACGGACCGGATGCGACGAAGGAAATGCTGCGTTTTTTCCTCGAGCATTCGCTCCAACATAGGCGAAACTAGAGGCGGCGTGCGCTTTGGCCCTAACGCGAAGCGGAAGGGGCCGCCAACGGAGGACGGTCCCTTCGTTCAGTCACCAGCGGCCGGTGCCGAAGCTGAAGCCGATGCTCGGAGTGTTCGGCGAAACGCCCGCTCGAGCCCCGCCGGACGTTTGAGGACCACGCCCGGGTTCGATATGGTCGCGGCGACAACATCGGGATCATCGGTCTCCTTGGCGACACCAAAGAGATTGCTCCGGCGCCCAAGGCTTCCAATGCCGCCTTCATCGAGGGCGCGGCCTTCGCGAGATCGTCGAAACCTAGCGACGTCTGATAGGTCTTGAGTTTTCTCGGCATGGATTCCGCGCGCGCTCACCTCTTCTAGCGACGCCGGGCCACTAGAACTCCCAGCAGGAATGCCATCAACAGCGAGGGCAGCGGCGCCTCTCGCGTCAACCTGCGCAACTCCGCCGAAAAACTCGGTGCTGAAGCTCGCGCGTGTCGTGCTTCCGCCCTTCCTCCCCTTCCAACAGAGACATCGGACTTCGCCTCGGAATCCTTCCCAAGATCCAGATCGCTCGGAAGACCAGAGGCTTCCGTCATTGCAGAGGCTTCCTTCATATCCATGCGAACTCTCCTGTTCGTTCGCCCGTCCCTCAGAGTTCCTGGGCGCGAGAGACGGCGCTACGCAGATCTGCGCTGTGGCCTGGCCGCCGGCTTCTTCGCCGCACCTTCCGTGGGCTTCTTGCCCTGGATCGGCATCAACATTTCCTTCTGTCCGCTCGCTGCCTTGCGTGGCTTCTTGGCGGGCTTAGTCGCCCTCGCCGCCGTGGCTTCCTGGCCGACGCTCCGCCGCAGCGCTTCCATCAGATCGACGACGTTGCCGGCCGCGGGCCTCTCCTTGGGAGTGATCGGCTTGCCGCTGCGCTTGGTGTTGATGAGGTCGATCAGCGCGGTTTCGTAGTGGTCCTCGAACTTCACCGGCTCGAACCGCCCCGCCTTCTGGTTCACGATATGCTTGGCGAGATCGAGCATGTCCTTGGTGACTTTGACGTCCTGGATCTCGTCGAAAGACTCTTGTTCGCTACGCACCTCATAGGGGTATCGCAGCAGTGTGCCGACGAGGCCTTTGTCCAGTGGCTCGAGCGCGATGATGTGTTCGCGACTGGTCAGCACGACCCGTCCAATCGCAACCTTGTTCATTTCTCGAATGGTCTCGCGAATTACTGCGAAAGCGTCGTGGCCCACCTTCCCGTCCGGCCGCAGATAGTATGGCCTGATCAGGTACCGGGGGTCGATATCCGCCGTGTCAACGAACTCATCGATCTCGATGGTGCGCGTCGACTCTAGCGCGATTTCCTCAAGCTCCTCTTTTGTCAACTCAATGAACTGGTCTTTCTCGAATTGGTAGCCCTTGACGATGTCTTCGTTGGGCACCTCGTCGCCAGTGTCGGCATCAACCTTCAGGTACTTGATGCGGTGACCGGTGGCGCGGTTGAGCTGGTTGAATGCGATCTTCTCACTCTCCGACGTTGCCGGATAGAGCGCGACCGGACAGGTCACTAGGGACAGACGCAGGACGCCTTTCCAGTTAGCGCGCGGGGCCATTTACGCAGTACTCCGCTCAGGGTTTGCCGGATTCAAGACGAATGGGGATCGTAAGTTCCGACACCGCCTGAGCAGGGAATATGGTGCGTCCCGGCGGATCACGGCAAACGGAACCGCGCGCATCAAACTGCAGCATGGACGGGGTCAAGCTCTTCGGCCGTTGGCCAATCCTCCCTGTACTCGGCGACGTCCCCGGTGCCGGCTATCGTCGACAGTGCTCGGAGGGGCGGCGAGGACCTGTTGGCACGAGCAGGCACTGAGGCAGCTTGAATTTTCAAGCCGCCGCGGAGCTCCTGAGGCTCAGCAAGATCTTTCTGGCCGTCAACCAGAAGCGATTTCCGGTGGACTTGGCGGCGGGAGCCCGTAGTCCTTCGCCCGCTTTGCGGCAAGCTTGCGATATGAGCCGGCTTGTTGAAGCAACTGCGATTTGAACGCCGAATCGGGTTCGCTGGCCGCCAGCTTTTCAAGCTGGACCGCGCGCTCAAGATATTCGGTCAGCAACTTCATGCGATGTCACGGGCCTTTTTCGCCACCATCTCCCCGAGTGCAGCGGGCGGCGCTGCGCCTGGTGCGGCCAACCAGTCATTGATTTGCACAGCGGCCTCAGCCTGCCTGACGCGCTTCATCAACAACTCTCGTTGAGTACCGGGCGGCAATTGTTCGGCGGCTTCCCGAAACTTGGCAGCCTCCTCCATGAGGCGCTGCGTGAACGACGTGGTGTGTTTAATGCGACGGCGAAGCTTACCCATGCGAGGTCTCCGGAAAGCAATACAGATAGCCCGCATCGCGAGCTCGACTGCGAAAGCACTGCCGGGTGTCGGCGCGTTTAGCTCAAAGCTGCAACAGATTTAATCCAAGGCCCGTATCATCTGATACACCGCTCCGGTTTTGTTTTGCGGAGGATATCAATCAGCATGGAAATTTAGTCGTCGCGTTGGCGCCCGCTTGGCTCATGTCCGGCCCTTGAAGCGCTATGGCCGCCTAGGAACTAACGAGAGATGCATCTCGTTTTGATCGAACTTTGCCTGCGGTTACTTGGCCTCCGTCGTCCAGACAGCGACTGGGACCTTTTTTGTTATGGCGCAATGACAATTGAGGCTGCCGGACTTCCCGGGCCTCATGTTCAAAGCTGCCTCGACCCAACTCCCGCTGGACGGTGCTAAGGGCCCATCCCTCGGGAACCGCATCGAGCACGCAGTCGACAGCCTTGTCGCGCTCAGTCGCTGCCAACCAAATCTGGCCTTCGCCAGTGTCGGTAATGACCATGAGCCTATAAGAACCGGAAGGGCTCACGCCGCTAGTGTCATTCGATCGGGTGGTTGCAGGCCTGGTCGCTCATATAAGACCCGGTACCGCACTTGCTTTGGGACGAGCTTGTACGGCGAGGTGACCTTATTTGCATCGAAGGGGCTCGGTTCAGAGGAACACTTACACTTGTGCGAGATTGACAGTCGCTGGCTCACCGCCGATCTCGTGCAGCGGCTCGGGCTCCATCCCCAATGGTCCCGAACCGGCACCCTCTCTCCGGGATGCAGGGACAGAATTGAGATTGCCTATGTCGTTATCGGCTGATTGCATCCTTCCATCGTGCCCACGTTGTGAAGCATGGCCAATGGCCATTTCAGGGATGGTGTCGCCCTACGAAAGGGCAGCTGAGTTTCGTTGCCCGCGTTGCTCCTCTCGCGAAGTGTTCGACGTGCGCCGCTCCGACGTCGTTCGCAAGCACTGGCCAGCAAATTCCGGCCGGTTCCAGAACGCAGTCCGCATTCGTGTAACGACGTGAGTCTTTAGCTGCCAGTTAGGTAGAAGCTGTTCGCGGCCGCGAAATCTTAAGCGTATGGCGGCACGTTCACGAGGGTTCCTATCAAGCGCAGAAGGGCCTGATGCTCGGGTCCTTTCGGCTCGCTTCGCAAGAAGTCGCCGAGTTCGATGTGTGTCAATCGACCGCCAGAAGGCGCATTTGGCTGATGAATGATGAAAGCATGGCCATTGGCCGGCTCGCGTCCCAGAAACCAGGCGTCGCCGTTGGTACTGCGATATAGCTCACGTCGTTCGCTCATCTGACGCTCCTCGTCGGGGGAGCTTCAAAATCATCTGGCTCGCGCCCCGAACCGTGCTTGTGTTTTCCCGCTCGCAGATCGCGGCGGGCGGAGAAGCACCTTCATATCAGCTAGGCCCGATTCCTCTGCTTACCTCGCGGGCTTCGCCTGGCGCGAGCCCAATAGTCAGGCCGAGTGCTGCGGCTTGCTCGCGGGCGGCGAGCCCACCATCGATCAGTTTGGCGGTCCATCCCTCTGGGATGGCATCCAAGACCAGCTGAACGGCCTCTTCTTCCGTACCGGCCGCTAACCAAAACCGGCGCTCGCCATCGTCAGTGGTGACCTGCAGAAGATGCGCTTCCATGCATGTGAACAGCCTGAGGCATGCTTGGTTGCTAGCCACGCCCTTACTCGCGCCGGAGCGCCCGCGGTCCTAATACCGACACCCGCCACACTCGATTAGGAACGTGGATCCCTTGAGCAGATTGAGCCATACATCTGCCGAAGAACAGGTGACTCCCCTTGGCTGACGCCCCGGCCGTTCCAGACAGCGGCTGGGGCCTTTTCGTCAAGGGGCTCCCGAGAGACCACGCTCATTAAATCTAGGACGCTGCATCATTTGAGACTCCGCCACGGAGTCCTGGGTCGGATTCTGCCAGGCGGCGCGCCGCGTGAGTGGTGCGTCGGGCGGCCCCGGCGCGTCCGCAGCCAGCCCTGAGACGTCCGGGGTCGTTCCTGGCAAGATGCCAGGAGATTCACACGTGATGGTGCAGGAATACACGCCAAAGTCGACCACACCCTCACCGGGGCTGGCGCCTTTCATCCCGGATTTATTGTAAACCGGTAGGGCCGCTTTTCCCTTGCTTTTGGCATGTCCCCGCCAGTGTGAACCGCGACAGGCCACCAACTGGGGCGGCCTTACAAAGCGGGCCCGGTGAGCCTAGGAGGCCGGGCCCATAGCCTCAGCAACGGCTGCACCGTCGTTCGGCTACCAGCCCCTTAAGGGCCCAAGAAAAGGTTCGTTCCTCTGGAAACTAGGATACGTCCGGCCATTACAGAACAAACGACCGCAGGAGCCGCTCTGGAACTGCCCCTGCGGCCGGTGCCGCGACGTTCCGCACGATCGGCGAGGCACGCAAATTTGCTACCACAGAGGCCCGCTAGCGTGAACGGCGGGCCCGTCGTGTTGTGCCGCTGATTTTCTTACCCCCGATAGCCGACATCACAATTGCCTCAGGCTTCTTCGGCTAAGGGCCAGAAGGCGACATTGGCGACCCGGACTCGATCTCTATTTGGTGCGCACTGCGGATCAGCTCAGGCGCACCCAGGGTCAGCACAGTTGACGTTTCAACTTAGCGCATGACCGAAGCGTCAAAGCGCGTTTGGCGCTGCGCTCTGATCCGATTAGAGTATGGTGGGTTGGTGGGCCTGGTGCGGCCATGGTGCAAGAGCGGGTCCGAGTCGAGCGAAGATTATCAGCGATCTTGGCCGCCGACGTGGCCGGCTATTCTCGGCTCATGCACAATGACGAAGAGGCGACACACGCCAAGCTGACGGCCCTTCTCGCCGGAGGTGTCGAGCCCGCAATTGCGCAGCACGGCGGCCGCATCGTGAAGAACACCGGCGACGGGTTTTTGGCTGAGTTTCCAAGTGCGGTCGAAGCGGTGCGGGCTGCCATGCAGTTTCAGTCCCGCATCAACGCACTTACCTGCGACGACGCGGAAGACAGGCGCATTCTCTTCCGTGTGGGGCTCAATATCGGTGATATCATCGTCGAAGCCCATGACATCTTTGGAGACGGCGTCAACATTGCGGCCCGGCTCGAGAGCATCGCCGACCCCGGCGGCATCTGTATCTCTCAGACTGTCTTCAATCACGCGCGCGACAAGGTGCCATT
>NZ_PSRT01000210.1 GCF_004212635.1 Bradyrhizobium genosp. SA-3
CGCGGTGCCGGCATCTGCGCACGGGCCTTCATCGGCGAACCGTGGCTGACGTTCGGCTGGGCAACGTGCGGTGTTGCGGGCCGGGCTGCAGGCGCGGCCGACACGCGTGGCGCTTCATGAGCGCGCGTCATCGGCTGCGCGCGAACCGCGGCACGGCTCGCAGCACGGTCGTGCATCATGCGCGCCTGCGCCTCGCGCGGACTGCGACTCTGCACGGCGGCTCGCTCATGCGCGATGCGCTCACTCCGCGCGGCGCGGGTGCGGTCGATCGTAACCGCGGCGTTGCGCTTGGCGATAGCGGCGTTGGGCCGCGCGACCGCGGTATCCCGTCCGGTGACCGCGACATTGCCCCTGGCACGCACGCCGCTGCGCTCGAGCGCGATCGCCGCGTCACGCGTCGCCGCGCGACCGATGCGGGCCGCACGTGGATCAAGCGTCATCCGCGTCGCGAAGCGCTGATGCGAAGTCCAGTAATTATTCCAATAGGCGTGGCGACGGTACCAGGGACGTCCCCCATAGTAGCTCGACCAGTACGAGGTCAGCACGAAGGGGACGACGGGCACGTCGATTTCGTCGACATAGTCAGGCAGATAGACGTAGTGGTTGCGATAGAGATATTCGAGATATTGCGATGACACCCAGCCGCGATCGTCGGAGAAGCTCACGTCGCACCAGGCATTGCCGCGCAGGCAACCATGGATGTTGACGCGGGCACCACCGGGGATGCGGTCGACCAGGGGAAAGCCCGTGCCCGGCCCGGCGCGCAGGCCGGTCGAGACGGTGACGATGCCCGGCGCGGCCAGCGCGGCCGTCGGGGCGAGCAGCAATGCGGCAAGTAAAACGCTTTTGAGTCTCATGGCGTGTTCCTCCTCTGCCAGTCGGAACGCGCAAGCAGAACGGGCGTTCCGCGGATGGTGGTCGCATCCGTCGAAAGATCGAGATGCACCCCGCGCGCGGTTCAATATTCATTCGCCGTTCATCGAACAGTGCCCGGCGCGCTGCCAGGCCGTCAATTCGCTGGCAACATGACGGCGTCGAAGTACGACGCAAGCGCAGCAAAGCCGTCGAGCGGCAGCACGTTCGCGACATACTGGTCCGGCCGCACCACGACCAAGCAACCCGCCTTCCGGTCGATGCCGCGCAAAGCGAAGACGTCGTTGCCGCTCTTGAGGTCGGGACAAAACATCTTCTCGTAATCGATCAAGCCGTAGCGGCCTTTGCGCGGCAGCAGCAGCGACGGCATCGCCTCAACGGCAAGCTCGCGATGATCCTGCTGGAAGACCGCGCGCAGGTCGATCACGCTGTCGATGTCAGCGCCCGCGGGCGTATGGCGTCTGATCGGCGACTCCCCGGCTTCGGTGAGGAAATTGCACAGCGCGCGAATGGCTGAACCACCGGCGGCGGGATCTTCCGCCGGCGAAAACGCGTAGATGCGGAAGCGGCCGTCGGCCTGCGCCGCATGGCCGAGATGCACCGGCTTGGCGTCCGCCAGCCGGATCACCGGCGCGGAGTGGAAGCGCTTGCCGATGACGAGGCCTTGCGCAAGATGCTGATGCGCGGCCGAGCCGGTGAGAAGCGACGGACGGTAATGCGTCGCGGTCCCTGCCGTGTAACGGCCGTGCCGGACGAAATAGTCCTGCGTCTTCGCCGCATCGGCACCGCCGGCCTTCGCGGCGGAGGCGAGAATCCCCGCCCATTCGCGATCGAAATCGATCAGCTCCTTGGCAACCGCCTGGCGCTCGGCCGAATACGAATGCAGCAGGCTTGGGGCGCACTGCTTGCGCAGGACGGCGGCAAGCTTCCAGCCGAGATTGAAGGCATCCTGCATCGAGACGTTCATGCCCTGCCCCGCCTTCGGGCTGTGGGTATGGCAGGCATCGCCGGCGATGAAGATGCGTGGCAGGCGGGCGGCGACGTCGGCCTCCGGCACGTCGTCGAACTTGTCGGTGAGGCGCTGGCCGATCTCGTAGACCGACCACCAGGCGATCTCCTTCACCTCGAGCGTATGCGGCTTCAAAATCCGCTGCGCCTTGGCGATCACGTCATCGGCGGTGATGTTACGATTGGCGACGCGCTCGCCGATGTCGAGCTTGGCGAGTTCGACATAGAGGCGGACCATGTAACCGCCCTCGCGCGGAATGATGAGCAGGCTGCCGTCCTTCGCCGATTGGATCAGCGACTTGAAGCGGATGTCCGGAAAGTTTGTCACCGCCAGCACGTCCATCACGCCCCAGGCGTGGTTGGCGGAATCGCCGTGCAGTTCGCGGCCGATCGACTTCCGCACCGTGCTGCGCGCGCCGTCGCAGCCGACGACATAGCGCGCCTTGATGGTTTCGATCTTGCCCTCGTTTCCGACATCGACGCGCTCGAGGCGCACCGTCACGGCATGATCGGCGGCACCAGCGGCCGGATCGACATCGAGATCGAGCACGCGCCGGCTGTAACACGGCTCGAGCTTGGCCGGCGATTTCCGCATCACGTCGAGGAATCCGTCATGGATGCGAGCCTGGTTGAGGATGACATGCGGGAATTCCGACAGCCCGTCCTCGACGTCCTGCACCCGGCCGCTGCGGACGATTGTCTCGGGCTGCCGCTCGTCCGGCTTCCAGAACGTCGTCTCGTTGACCCAATAGGCCTCCTTCAGCACACGCTCGCTGAAGCCAAAGGCATGAAACATCTCCATGGTGCGGCAGGCGATGCCGTCGGCCTGGCCGACCAGCAGACGGCCCGGCTTCTGCTCGACGATGCAGGTCTTGATATCAGGGAATTGCGCGAGCTGGGCGGCGAGCGTCAGGCCGGCGGGCCCGCAGCCGACGATGAGGACATCGACCTCTTCGGGCACGGCGCCCACTGCACCCGAGGCCTGAACGCGCTGGGCGGGATCCGCAACCTCGGGATCGCCCGGCTGAAATCCATTCAGATGGAATTGCATGAGCACCTCTCCCGCCAAATTTCTGTTTGGATATTGCTCAGTATGCTGACTATCAGTATACTTGTCAATGATCCGCATCGTCCCTGCCAAACGGAGACCTCGGTGAAAGACAACAACGACATGCCGGGGCATCTGGCGCGCCGGTTCCAGCAGATCGCGGTCGCGGTATTCCTGGCTGAAGTCGGAGATGCCGGCTTTGATCTTACGCCGGTACAATATGCCGCGCTGGCGACCATCAAGGCCAATCCGGGCCTCGACCAGGTGACGCTCGCAGGATTGATCGCCTACGACCGCACCACCATCACCGGCGTGATCGATCGACTGGTGCAGAAGGGCCTTGCGGAGCGCCGCGCCTCCAGCCGCGACCGCCGCGCGCGCGAGCTCGAGATCACCGATGAAGGGAGGCGCACGCTGCGCAAGATCACGCCCGCCGTCGAATCTGCGCAGCGCGTCATGCTGCGCGGCCTCAGCGCGAAGGAAGGCGAGGAGCTGATGCGGCTCTTGCGCAAGGCGATTGCCGCCGGCAACGAGCTCAGCCGCGCGCCGCTGCGCGATGTGCAGGCCTAAGCCCGCCGTTTTGTACGCAATTGTCGCAGCGCCGCGAAACCTGGAACTAACCTTCGGCTGTTACGGTCGGCCCGTTCGGCGCTTAACGCGCGATTCACTTTGCGGGGCGGGAGTTTCGGATGTTCAGGTGCATTGTTGCGGCCGCGGCGATCGCGCTCTCGAGCGGTCATGCGCTCGCAAATGGCCATGGCGGCGGCGACTCCCCGCCCCCACCGAAACCCGAGGCAACAACCGCACCGGCGAAGGTGGTCCTGACCAAGCACGGTCCCAAGCTCGTCGACCTCAAGGGCATGACGCTCTACTATTACGAGCGCGACACCACCGGCAAGACGTCGAACTGCAACGGCAAGTGCACCGAGAGCTGGGTTCCGCTGGCCGCGACGGCCGACGCCAAAGCCGTCGGCGATTTCACCGTGATCAACCGCAACGACGGCAGCAAGATGTGGGCATACCGCTATCGCCCGCTCTACACCTCGCCCGCCGACAAGGCGCCGGGCGAGGCCAACGGCAATGCTACGACGCTGCAATGGCGGATCGCCAGGCCGGGCGATTAGGGCGAGATCGATCCCGCCTGCGTGAGCACCGGATGTGCTTCCGGTGCCGCAGATGCCGGACACATTCACGCCCGAGTGAGCTTTCCTCACCCGCGCCAGAACGCGCCGGTCACGGCCTGCGCGTTTTGCCCAGGCGGCAGCACCACCACGGTCGAGCCCAGCTTCACCCGGTCATAGAGATCGATGACGTCCTCATTGCGCATCCGGATGCAGCCCGACGAGATCGCCTGCCCGATATATTCGGGCTGGTTGGTGCCGTGGATGCGGTAGAGCGTGTCCTTGTTGCCGGCATAGAGATAAATTCCCCGCGCGCCCAGCGGGTTGGCGGGACCACCGGGAACGCGCGCCGGATACGGCCCGAGCCGCGCCTGGATATCCGCTGTCGGAATCCAGTCCGGCCATTCCGCCAAGCGGCCGACCCGCGCGACGCCTGAGAACGCCATGGCTTCCTCGCCGACCGCGACGCCGTAGCGGATCGCTTTGCCCTCGGGCAGCACGAAATACAGGTAGCGCGCGTCGGTATCGACCAGGATGGTCCCTGGCTGCTCCTTGCGCTGGTAATCGACGATGTGGCGTAGATACTGCTCAGGTACGTTGGCCTTTGCATAAGGCGTGTGCGCGAGCAACTGCCGGTCGCGAGCCGTCATGCTCGCATCCGTCGATGGCGAAAGCGTCGTCTGCATGCAGCCGCCGAGCGGCAATAAGGCGACGACGAACAAACAGAGAAGAAATCTTGGCACCACCGGCCCCCCGATAGCGCCCCCAGCCCCGCCAGATGCTGCCCAAATCGTGCTGAAAACAAGGCAAACCGGAACACGTGCACGTGTTCGACAAAACGGGTTCCATCACCACAAACGGCAGAGGAGCGTCGCATCATCTCCATCTCCTTGCCTTGCTTTGGTCAAACCCGGCTGGACTCGTGCGTCCCAGGGATTTGGGATGGGCCCACCTCAACAGATCGGCTCCGCGCCAATGCGGAGGACCAAAACTTAAACATCTGGGCTTCAAAAGGAGCTGCGATGCTCGCGACGCTGAACAGCAAACAAATCGTCGATGAGATCGTGAAGGACACGGTCAAGGACAACGACCCGCACGACGCGGTTCAGATTTCTCCCGAGATCGTGCTGGTCTCGCGCCCGGGGAGCACGGCGCCAGCGCTGGCGCCGGAGGTCGCACCCCGTCCGGAGCCGAGGTTCGCTCCGAATCCCGCGCGTGCGCCGGAGCCCACGATCAACGTCGTCTACGGCAAGCCCGCTGCGGCACCTTCGGTCGACACGGCGGTCCGTGTGACGGCCAGCGATGGTCCCGGCCATCGGAAGCGATCCGCGGTCGGCAAGTGGCTGCGCGGCGCGTTCGTCACGTTCCTGTTCGCGGGCGGCAGCGCGGCTGCCGCGATTGCCTGGGAGAAGCACGGCGACACCGCAAAGCAAATGCTCGCCGAATGGACGCCGGTATTGACGTCGCTGATGCCTTCGACGTCGCTGATGTCTTCGACCTCGGAGACGACGCCCGTCGCGGCAGCGCAAGCCGCAGCACCAGCGGCAACCGAACCAACGGCCGATCAACCCGCGACGCCGCCTCCGACCCAGCTTGCCGCCGCGCCCGCAACGGCGCAGCCCGACACCGCGCAAACGGTGCAGTCGATGACGAACGATCTCGCCGCGATGGCGCAGCAGATCGAGCAGCTCAAGGCCAACATCGCCGAGTTGAAGGCTGGACAGGAGCAGATGGCGCGCGAGATGGCGAAGCCGCCTGCGCCGAGGCCGGTGGCTGTTGAGACCAAGCCGGTCGATCCGCGCCCACGCGCCTCCGCGCTCCCGCCGCGGCCTGCGCCGCCGGTTCGCAAGCCCAAGCCGGCCGTCACGCAGACCTACATGCCAGCCTATACGCCCGCGCCGCTTGCACCTCCGCCGCCATCGCAGGCTGCCGCGGTCCCGCCGCCAGCTGCGCCGGTTGCGACGACGCAAGCCGTTGCCGATGACGATGGACCTGTCGTGCGTCCGCCGATGCCGCTTCGCTAGCGCAGCGCCATGCGGCACCACAGCGTCGCAACGTCGCCTACGCTGTCCGAGTCGATGTGATGCGTTGAGTCCGGGCGATTACGGGAAGCGATGCTTCGATCGTCTTCCGTTCAAGAGAAAAGGCCGTCGGGATTTATGCCGGCGACCTTCTCTTGCAACTGCCGGTTCCCGGAGCCCGGTTCTGTTGCGATTCCATGCTTCATGATCGCGCCGCATATTTAATAAAATCTTAATGAGCCCACATGCTGCACATCATTTCTGCGCCATAAGCACAGAGATTGCGCGGCCGGATCATTCGATAAATATCGACTCGTGATACCATCCCGGATGTGTCGAGATTCCATTGAAGACTTGTTTTTCAAACTTGGGTCATCACACCGGGGAAGTCGGATGCCTTACTACTCCTTCGATCTTGTGGTTGGTGAAGAGTTCAGGAACCAGGGCGGAATCATCCTCGAAGACATCGAGGTCGCCTCCGATCGCGCCGATCAATTGGCATGCGAGCTGTCGCAGGTGAAGCCGGAGCTCCAGCAGAAGGGTTGCTCGGTGCGCGTCACCGATCGCGATCACAACGAGGTCTATCGCACACCGCTCGATCCCGTGCCGGCCTGGCAACGCTAAGCTAATCCAGCACCGGCGGATCGAACCAGTTCGTCAGCGACAATCCACCGTCGACGACGAAGGCTGCGCCAGTGACATAAGCGGAGAGCTTGTTCGACAAGACGGTGAGCGCCATCGGCGCGAGGTCATTGGCCTCGCCGAGACGCCCGAGCGGAATGTGCCGCGCCAGCGAGGCATCCGCGACGAACCCGCCGGCTGCGATCGCGCCGGGCACCAGCGCGTTGACGCGGATGTCGTGGCGGCCGAACGTCTTGGCAAGCTCCTTCACCAGCATCGCCATTGCCGCCTTCGCCGTCGAATAGTGCGGCAGGTTGCGCGGCGTGCCGGCATGCAGCGAGGTGAGAAACAGGAACGAGCCCGGCCGCTTCGCCGCAATCAGCCGTTTCGCGATCTCGCGCGCCAGGTGAAAGCCGGCATCGAGATTGACGGCATGCATCTCCTGCCAGGTCTTGCGATCGACCGCGAGCGCATGATCCGCCTCTCGCCGCGACGGAGACGCGCTGTGGACGAAATGCGTGACGTCCCCGAGCGTCCCCTGTGCGGCGGCCAGCAGCTCATCGCATGCTTCGAGCCTGGCGAGATCGCCGATCCAGGGCACCGCCAGCTCGGGCCTCTTGCTCGCGTCGATCGCGGCCTCTACCCGCTCGGCACTGATATCGGCGAAGATGGTCCGCACGCCCTCGCCGACCAGGGCCTGCGCGATCGCGCGGCCGATGCCGTTACCCGCGCCGGTGACGAGCGCGGTGTCGCGTGCGGGATCGAATGGCGTGCTGAACAGGCTCATGTCGCGCTCCGGGGCCGGGAGCGCCAGATTAGCGCACCGCACGGAGGGACGACAATTGCGCTCCGGTCCCATTGCAGAGTGGCGCGCCGGAGGCTAGCCTCTCAAAAAACGGAGGAGATACCAAGGATGCGCACCGGTTTTCTGATGACGGGCCTGTTGCTGCTGGCCGCGCCGGCCCAGGCGGCCGACGCGCCGCCGCGGTCGACCTATGTGACGATGGTGTTGCAGGCCTTCGCCGCCAAGGTCGAATGTCCGGGCACGGATCTCGTCTATCAGGACCTCGTGCAGAAGGCGCAGCAGATGCACCTGCCCGACGGCACCACCGAGAAAGTGCGCAAGGCAATTGCCTGGATGCACACCGGCGGCAAGATGGGCGAGAAGCAGGACGACGATTTGATGGCCGAGGTCGCAGTCGCGACCCAGGCGACCGATATGGACCAGCGCCGCCTCGGCATGCCCGGCTGGTGCGAGGCCCAGAAGACCAACCTCGCCGGATTGATCCGCAGCAAGGGCGGCTAGCAGGCGGCCGTTGCAGCGTTAAGCACGCTGCGACGAACCGTTGCTTCGGCTAACAATCGTCACAATCCTCCACACCATGCGGCCTCTTCGAATGCGAACCGGAGAGCCCTCATGCGGAGTATCCATTTCGTTTTCGCCGGCGCGATTGCGGCCGCCGCGGTGCTGACCGCGCCCGCCCTGGCGAAGAATTCAGACGCCCAGAAAGGCGAGGAAAAATCCACCTCGTCGCCCTGTAGTGCCTATCAGCAGGCGCCTGACGGATCGTGGGAACCGCTCCCCTGCAAGGAGACGGGCGAGCGCGCGCAGCCCCAGACACAGAATCGCACTCCGCAGCAAGGCGTTGACCGCGGGGAGCGTTGAGCGCGCCCTGGCCTACAACTGTCAGCTCTGGTGCGGACCGCGCATGATCTTCATGGCGTCGACGATGTGACGCCATTCCTTGGCCTCCTCGGCCCAGCCGCGGCCCTCGCAGGCCTGCGCCTGCTCGGCGGCCTTCGCAATCGCAGCGAATCCATGCTGTTCCAGCATCTGCCGCGCGACGGTGTGGACCTGGACCTCGGACATCATGGGCGCTCTCCCGGTGGACGGAAACCGCGGTGCATCGCTCCCGCGAGTCTCTCACAACGATTGAGCCCGGGGCCTCGTTCCGTGCCGCCACCTGAGCGCACGACAAAGGCGGCCCGCCATGCCCGGCGGACCGCCTTCTCACCCACCCCAATTTGGACGCGTCGGCCGTGTCCCCTACGCGACCGCCACGCGCCTGCGCTCGATATCGTTGGGCACCTCGATATCGACCTCCAGGGTCGATACCTCGTCGCCGCGCTCGAGCCGGACGATGACCTTGGTCGGGTCCAGCGTGACGTGCTTGGACACGACGGCGAGAATTTCCTCACGCAGCACACCGAGCAGATCGGGCTGGCCACGCATTCCGCGTTCATGGGCAAGCAGGATCTGCAACCGTTCGCGAGCGACGGGTGCAGTGGCTTTCTTGCCGCGGAGAAGTCGAAGCAGACCCATGCTCATGCAGCCCTCCGTCGCAGCAGGCGGTCCATCAGACCTCTGCGCTCGGCGGGAACGTGCATCGTCACGTTCTCGCCGCAGAGGCGCTTGGCCGCGTCCATATAGGCTCGCGCCGGCGCTCCATCCGCGTTCGACAGCGTCACCGGCGTGCCGACGTTGGAGGCCTTCAATACGTCCTGGCTCTCGGGGATGATGCCGAGCAAGGGCGTGGCAAGGATTTCGAGGATATCATCGATGGTCAGCATCTCGCCGCGCGCGGCGCGGGAGGGATCGTAGCGGGTGATGAGAATGTGCTTCTCGACCCGTTCGCCCTTCTCAGCCCGCACCGTCTTGGAATCGAGCATGCCGATGATGCGATCGGAATCGCGCACCGAGGAGACTTCCGGATTGGTGACGATCACGGCTTCATCGGCAAAGCGCATGGCCATGGAGGCGCCGCGCTCGATGCCGGCCGGGCTGTCGCAGATCACCCAGTCGAAGCGGCTGCGCAGGTCGGCGATGACCTTGCCCACGCCCTCCTCCGTCAGCGCGTCCTTGTCGCGGGTTTGGGAAGCCGGCAGCAGCCAGAGATTCTCCAGCCGCTTATCCTTGATCAGCGCCTGCGGCAGCTTGGCCACCCCCTGCACCACGTTGATGAGATCGAACACGACGCGGCGCTCGGCGCCCATGACGAGGTCGAGGTTGCGCAGGCCGACGTCGAAATCGACCACGACGACCTTGTCGCCGCGCTGCGCGAGCGCAGCCCCCAGCGCGGCGGTCGTCGTGGTCTTGCCGACCCCGCCCTTGCCTGATGTCACGACCAGTACCTTACTCATCTGAAATGTCTCCTTTGCTGGTCAGTTCAGTGCTGTAATTCGCATGGTATTCCCCTGCAGCCAGGCCTGCGCCGGCTTGCCACGCAAGGCGGCGTCGATGTCGTCGGCAGTCTGATAAAATCCATCGATTGCAAGCAGTTCGGCCTCGATCTTCTGACAATAGATGCGCGCGCTGGTGTGACCGTTTACGCCCGCCATGGCGCGGCCGCGCAGCGCGCCGTAGACGTGGATGGAGCCGCCGGCGACCACCTCGGCACCGGAGCCGACCGAGCCTAGAATGGTGACGTCGCCTTCGGGGAAGATCACGGTCTGGCCCGAGCGCACCGGGTTTTCGAGCAGCAGCGAGGTCGGCTTGGCTTGGACTTTATCAGCCTTCTTGGGCGCGCTCGGCTCGACCACGCAGCTGCGCCCGCCCGAGAGCAGCGGCGGCATGGATGGCGTCAGCCGGCCGTCCTCCACGCCCTCAATGCCGAGCACGCGGATGTTGCGGTCCTGCAGGCTGGTCAGCAGGTGGGTGATGCCGGCTTGGCTCAGGTCGACCGAGGACAGGTCGATTACCACGGGCCGGCCGGCAAAAAAGCCCGGCGAGCGCGCAATCGTGGCATCGATCTCCTGGAGCCAGTCCTGGATCGGGACCGTGGGCACGAACACGAAGGCCACATAGGAGCGCCCGCGCAGGCGCACCATTTGGCGTTGGACTTTTGCTGCAGCCTCCATAGCGGCCGACTCGTTCCCCGTTATTGAATGGTTAACGATGCGGCGGATATGGTTAACGGCCGGTTAATTTCTCTGTCGGGTTACGTGGAAGGGCGCGGCATTGAGCGGATGCGGATGCGCTCGCCCCAACAGCGCTGTCATGCCCCGGCTTGACCGGGGCATCCA
>NZ_PSRT01000211.1 GCF_004212635.1 Bradyrhizobium genosp. SA-3
CGGACTGGGACGCGGCGCTGCGCATGGCCAATGCCGCCGCCGCCGTCGCCGTCGGCAAGCAGGGCACCGCCACCGTGAGCGCGGCCGAGCTGCGGCGAAAGATCCTGCCGCACGCCTATCTCGCGGCCGAGGAGAAGATCGTGCTCGAGCCGGGCGTGCTGGACGCGCAACTCGCCGAATGGAAGCGGCAGGGCCAGCGCGTCGGCTTCACCAATGGCTGTTTCGACATCCTCCATCCCGGCCACGTCAAGGTGCTGACCGCGGCGCGCGCCGCCTGTGACCGCCTGATCGTGGGTCTCAACAGCGACGCCTCGGTGCGGCGGCTGAAGGGTGCCGATCGCCCGGTCCAGGACGAGCGCGCGCGTGCCGAGGTGCTCGCTGCGCTGGAGGCCGTCGATCTCGTCGTCATCTTCGAGGAGGACACGCCGATCGACCTGATCACCAAGATCAAGCCCGGCGTGCTGGTCAAGGGCGGCGACTATACCCGCGAGCAGGTCGTCGGCCACGAGGTCGTCGAGGCCGCGGGCGGGACGGTCGTGCTGATCGATATCCTCCAGGGCTTCAGCACCACCGCGCTGGTGCATCGCGCGCGGGGAGGGGACAAGTGACGGCGCTCGCCCGCGAGACGGCCGGCCAGATGCTCGGGCGGCGCCTGCGCAGCCCGGCGGCCTGGCGCGAGACGGTCGACATTTTCGCGGTGCTGACCGCGGCTTCGCTGCCATGGTCGACCTCGCTTGCGGGGATCTTCAACGCCCTGATGCTGCTCTGCATGGTGCCGTTCCTCGACCTCCGCGCGTTCCTGCAATCGCTGAAGCGTCCGATCTGCGCGGCGCCGATCGCACTGGTCGTTCTCGCGCTACTCGGGACGCTGTGGTCGGATGCGACCTGGGGCGCGCGCCTGTATGCGGTCAATCCGACCGTCAAGCTGCTCGTGCTGCCCGTCCTGCTCTACCATTTCGAGCGCTCGCAGCGCGGGCATTGGGTGCTCGTCGCCTTCTTGGTGTCCTGTGCGCTGTTGTCGGTGATGTCGTGGCTGGTCGCCTTCTATCCCAACCTCGCGCTCAAGACCGATGCGCCCGAACGCGGCATCTTCGTCAAGAACTACATCGACCAGAGCCAGGAATTCACGCTTTGTGCGGTCGCGCTCGCCTATCCGATCGTGATGCTGCTGCGTGAGAAGCGTTACTGGCTCGCCGGGCTGCTCACGGCGCTAGCGCTCAGCTTCTTCGTCAACATGGCCTTCGTGGTGGTATCGCGCACGGCGCTCGTCACCATTCCGATCATGTTCGGCGTGTTCGCGCTGCTTCATCTCAAATGGCGCAGCATTGCGATCGTCGCCGCCGTGCTGATCGCCGGCGTCGTTCTCGCCTGGCAGGTCTCGCCACATTTGCGCCAGACCGCTGAGAGGTTTACCGACGACTATACGCTCTATGTGGAAAGGGGCGAGCCGACCTCTCTGGGCCTGAGGCTCGAATTCTGGCGGAAATCGCTCGGCTTCTTCGCGGAGGCACCGGTCGTGGGGCACGGCACGGGCTCGACGCGCGGATTGTTCGAGCGGGTCGCGACACCCAGCGGCCAGTACCAGGCGTCCGCCGAAGTGATCGGCAATCCGCATAACCAGACGCTGAACGTCGCCGTGCAATGGGGCGCCATCGGTATCGCCGTTCTCTTCGCGATCTGGATCCTGCACCTGCTGTTGTTTCGCGGCGACGGGTTCGCCAACTGGATCGGACTCCTGGTGGTGGCGCAGAACGTCTTCACCTCTCTGTTCAATTCCCACCTGTTCGACTTTCACGAGGGCTGGATGTACGTCATCGGCGTCGGCGTTGCCGGCGGCATGGTGATCCGGGCCCAATGGGGCGAGGCGAAGCCGGAAGAGGACGGTTCCTGAAGGGCCCTAGCCGCTGGCAGGCCTCGACTGGCGAGCCTCACCTCGTAAGCCTTCTCTGGCATGTCCTGCCGAGATGGGTTATCAGCGCGGGCAGGTTGCATCTAACTGGGTTTTCATCGGTCGGCGGATGACGCGTCTTTCGCATCTCACTTTGCGCAATTTCCTGATCGCGCTCCACGACTTACTGGCGACCACGGCGGCGCTTTTCGCCGCCTTCTATCTGCGATTCGAGGGTGGCGAAGGCTTCTTCGAACGCTTGCCGCTGCTGTTCCAGATTCTGCCCTATTTTCTTGCCTTCAGCGTGGTCGTGTTCTTCGTCTTGAACCTGACCACGACGAAATGGCGGTTCATCTCGCTGCCGGACGCGCTGAACATCATTCGCGCGGCGACCGTGCTGACGGTTGCCTTGCTCGTGCTCGACTACATCTTCGTCGCGCCCAACGTTCGCGGTGCCTTCTTCCTCGGCAAGGTGACGATCGTCCTCTACTGGTTCCTGGAGATTGCCTTCCTCAGCGCGCTGCGCATGGCTTATCGCTATTTCCGCTATACGCGGGTGCGGCGTCATGCGAGGTCCGATGATGCCGCGCCGACGCTGCTGATCGGCCGCGCCGCGGATGCGGAGGTGCTGCTGCGCGGCATCGAAAGCGGAGCGATCAAGCGCATCTGGCCGGTTGGCGCATTGTCGCCGTCACTTGCGGATCGGGGCCAGTTCATCCGCAACCTGCCGGTGCTGGGCGGCATCGACGATTTCGAGGACGTCATCGCGGATTTCGCCAAGCGTAACAAGCCGATCGCCCGCCTCGTGATGACGCCGTCGGCGTTCGAGCCGGACGCGCATCCGGAATCGATCCTGATGCGGGCGCGCAAGTTGGGTGTGATCGTCAACCGCATGCCCTCGCTCGAGAGTGGCGACACGCCGCGGCTTACGGCTGTCGCGGTCGAAGACCTCCTGCTGCGCCCGAGCGAGAAGATCGACTATCTGCGCCTCGAAACCCTGATCAGGGGTAAGGCCGTGATCGTCACCGGCGGCGGCGGCTCGATCGGCTCCGAGATCTGCGAGCGCGTCGTCGCCTTCGGCGCCGCGCGTCTTCTGATCGTGGAAAATTCCGAGCCGGCGCTCTACGCGGTCACCGAAGCGCTCGCCGCGCATTCGGCGGCCCAGATTGAAGGGCGGATCGCCGACATTCGCGACCGCGAGCGCATCATGCGCCTGATGGCCGAGTTCAAGCCGGACATGGTCTTCCATGCCGCGGCGCTCAAGCACGTGCCGATTCTCGAGCGCGACTGGAGCGAGGGCGTCAAGACCAACATCTTCGGCTCCATGAACGTGGCCGACGCAGCGCTCGCCGCCGGCGCGGAAGCCATGGTGATGATCTCGACCGACAAGGCGATCGAGCCGGTGTCGATGCTCGGCCTGACCAAGCGTTTCGCAGAGATGTACTGCCAGGCGCTCGACCGTGATCTTGCGGCAGCGAGCGGCGGTGCCAAGCCGCCGATGCGGCTGATCTCGGTCCGGTTCGGCAATGTGCTGGCCTCGAACGGCTCGGTGGTGCCGAAATTCAAGGCCCAGATCGAGGCTGGCGGCCCCGTGACCGTGACGCATCCCGACATGGTCCGCTATTTCATGACCATCCGCGAGGCCTGCGATCTCGTCATCACGGCGGCAACGCACGCGCTCGGAGCGCAGCATTCGGACGTCTCGGTCTACGTGCTCAACATGGGCCAGCCGGTGAAGATCGTCGATCTCGCCGAGCGCATGATCCGGCTCTCCGGGCTTCAGCCGGGCTACGACATCGATATCGTGTTCACGGGCATGCGGCCGGGCGAGCGCCTGCACGAGATCCTGTTCGCTTCCGAGGAGCCGACCCGCGAGATCGGCGTCCCCGGCATCATGGCCGCTCAGCCGAACGAGCCGCCGATGCAGACCCTGCGCAAATGGATTGCGGCGCTCGAGCAGGCGATCGCGCGCGACGATCGCGCCACCATCAGGACCATCCTGAAGGATGCGGTCCCCGAATTCGGGTCGACCGCGGCCTGACCATGCAGCCTCGAGGCAAGATCGTCATCGCCTGTGCCGCTCTGGTCGACGGATTGTTGCGCAATGTTGTTCCGGCGGGGCAACGATGAGCGAGATAAAGCCGGTCGCGCTGGTGACAGGAGCGAGCGGCTTCCTTGGCCGCCATATCGTGCCTGCGCTGACGCGGGAGGGATGGTCGGTCCGCCGCGCGGTGCGCAGCCCGGAAGGCACCGACGGCGAGGTCGTGATCAAATCGATCGGCCCCGAAAGCGACTGGCAGGCCGCGCTCGAAGGCGTCGACGCCGTCGTCCATCTCGCCGCGCGCGTGCATTACAAGAACGAGGAGCACGCGGTCCAGCTCTACCGCGACGTCAATGTCGACGGCACACTGCATTTGGCGCGCTCCGCAGCGATGGCCGGCGTGCGCCAGTTCATCTTCATCAGCACCGTTCTCGTTCACGGCCGCAGCAATGACGGCCGTGCACCGTTCAGCGAGAGCGATGCCCCGACGCCGCGTGGCCTCTACGGCACATCCAAGGCTGAGGCCGAGGCGGGCTTGAGGACGCTGGCGCGCGACAGCGACATGAAAATCTCGGTGATCCGGCCGCCGCTGATCTATGGTGCGGGCGCCAAGGGCAATTTCGCGCTGCTGACGCGCGCGGTCAGGCGGGGACTGCCGCTGCCCTTTGCGGCGATCCGCAACCGCCGCAACTTTCTTTCCGTGCAGAACCTGTCGTCGTTCATCCTGCACCGGCTTCGCCATCCCGACCCGGCGAGCAATTTCGAGATCTTTCTGCTGGCCGACCGGGAGCGGGTCTCGACGCCTGAATTCATCGCGTGTCTGGCGAGAGCCTCCGGCAAGAGCGCCCGCCTGTTCGGCATACCGCCAAAGCTGCTCAGCGCGGCCCTCCGCGTGACGGGCCGTCAGGATATGCAAGACGGCCTGATCGGCTCGCTCGAGCTCGACATCTCGAAGGCGATCGCAACCGGTTGGCAGCCGCAGGTCACCCTCGAGGAGGGCTTGCGCCTGGCGGTGTCGGATCAGGAGCCCTGAGGCCGGGAGAAGCGGCGCAGCGCGATTCCGACCGCAATCGCGCCGGCAACAAGCGCGACCACGGTGATCGCGGGCGCGGCGGCGCGGATGGTGAGGATGGCGAGCCCGGCGAGCGCGAGGTTGAGCAGGAAGACCTCGCCGATCACTTGCGGCACCGTGAAGCCGTTGTCGGTGGCGCGCTGGTAGAAATGCGTGCGGTGCGCCGACCAGAACGGCTCGCGCCGCGCGATCCGTCGAAACAGCGTGATGGTGGAATCGGCGAGATAATAGGCCGGCAACAGCAGCGCCGCGGCCGGCTGCCCGCGAAAGGCGAGCTCCAGCAGGCACCAGCCGAGCAGAAGGCCGATCGGCAGGCTGCCGACATCGCCCAGGAAGACTTTTGCGACCGGGCGGTTGAACGGCGCGAAGCCGAGCATGGCGCCGCACAGCGCCGTCGCGATCAGCGCGGCCGGCCATGGCAGCTCGCCGAGCCATCCCAGCAGCAGTAGCGCCGCGGTGACCGGCACCACTTCCGCTGCCGTCATCAGGTCGAGCCCGTCCATGAAGTTGACGAGGTTCACGAACCAGACTCCTGCGAGCAGGATGAGACCGCGCTCCAGCGCAAGCGGCAGCGCCGGAACGATGCGCGCAGTCTCGGGCGCAATGAATACCACGGCGCCGACGGCTGCCGCCTGCAGCACCAGCCGCACGAGCACCGGCAGCGACACGATGTCGTCGGCGAATCCGACCAGCGCGATCAAGACCGTTGCGCCGACCAGCGCCGGCGGGATCGCGATGTCCGCGACAATCGCCCAGAGCGAGGCGACGATGAGCGTCGCGGCGATCACGGCGATGCCCGCACCCTGCGGGGTCGGGATGCGATGCGAGGACCGGGCGTTCGGCCGCGCCAGTGCGTAGCGCTGCAGCAGGGGACGGCTGGTCCAGGTGATGAGCGCCGACATCAGCGCGGCGATTGCGACGGCAAGCAGCAAGGGCATGGCGGCGAGGGCGTCGGCGGCCGGGCTCACTCGGGTACCCCGATCGGCGCTGATCCTTGCGCGGCCTTCTCCGCGCTGAGGATCCAGACCAGGCCGCCGATCGCCCCGACGATGAAGAACACCGCGCCGAACAGCAGCGAGACGTTGACGCCCTCGTTTGCTGCGAGTCCGGCGAAGCCGAACGCGAGGCCCATCGTGGCTTCACGCACGCCCCAGCCTGCGATCGAGATCGGCATCATGGTGATCAGCATCACCGGCGGGACGAGCAGGAAGATCTGGCCGAAGCTGATTGGTGCCGCGATCGACTGCACCACGCACCAGGCGATGACGACGGCGAGCACGTGAACGAGGATCGACAGGATCGCGACGATCGGTCCGCGACTGCGGCTGAAGATCACGCGATTGGCGACCACGGCACAGGCGTGGATGTGGTGCGTGGCCCACCAGGTCTTCAGCCAGCGCCATTTCAAGGCGCCGAAGATCAGAAAGCCGAGGCCGCCCGCGAGCGCCGCGAAGTCGAGGAGCAGCAGCGCCGAGCGCCCGTTCGGATCGGTGAGGAGGTTGTAGCTCCAGGGCAGGCTCGCGACGATGAGAACCGCGAGCGCGATCAAGCCGATCGCGCGATCGACGAAGATCGAGTAGGTCGCCGCGCGCCAGCCGGCACCGGCACGCGCGACCAGCCACAGCCGGACCGCATCGCCGCCGATCGCCGACGGCAGGGTCTGGTTGAAGAAGGCGCCGATCACGTTGTAGCGCATGGCCCGGCTGAGCTCGAGCGGCGCGCCGCATTCGGCGCTGATCTCGCGCCAGCGCAGCACGCCGACGAAGATTTGCAGGAACGTGACCGCGATCGCCACGCCGATCCAGATCAGGCTGGTCACCGTGAAGCGCGAGAACAGTTCGGACAAGTCCACCTTGCGCAGCGCCAGATAGAGCAGCGCCGCGGAAATCAGGATCTTGGCCGCAGAAAGCAGGATTCGGCGCATCTCGCCCGCATGAACAGGGTTTGCGAAGATTGGAGGCAACCCGACGCGAGGCGCCGAATTCGGCCGCTTTGGTATGGTCTTGGCGCCAATCTTGCAATAGCCGTGTGTCGTCAGCCGTGTGTAAGCCGTGCAGTGGCGTCTTGAAGGGCCCTCATGAGGAGCGGCAGGCCTATTGCGGCCTCCACGATGCGGCGGCTAAACAGGTTCTGCGGGCAAGGGATCTCTGGGGAACAGGATGACGGATCAGGCGATTTTGGTCACGGGCGCTGCCGGCTTCATCGGCTTTCACGTCGCCCGGCAGCTCCTGGCCGAGGGCCGGTCTGTCGTCGGGCTCGACAATCTCAACAGCTATTACGATCCCGCGCTGAAGCGAGCACGCCTTGCACTGCTCAAGAACGAGTCCGGCTTCTCCTTCGTCGAGGCCGACCTCGCCGACCGCGAGACGATCGCGGCGCTGTTTGCGCGACATCAATTTGCCAAGGTCGTGCATCTCGCGGCCCAGGCCGGCGTGCGCTACTCGATCGAGCAGCCGCACGCCTACGCCGATTCCAATCTCCAGGGCTTTCTCAACGTGCTCGAAGGCTGCCGCAACAATGGCTGCCGCCATCTCGTCTACGCTTCGTCATCCTCCGTTTATGGCGCCAACACAAAAATGCCATTTGCCGTGCAGGATCGCACCGACCATCCGGTGAGCTTCTACGCCGCGACCAAGAAGGCGAATGAATTGATGGCGCAGTCCTATAGCCATCTCTACCGGCTGCCGGTCACGGGCCTGCGCTTCTTTACCATTACGGCCCGTGGGGACGGCCTGATATGGCCATGTTCCTCTTTGTAGATGCCATCATGGCGGGCCGGCCGATCCGGCTCTTTAACCATGGCAGGATGCGCCGCGACTTCACCTATATTGATGACGTGACGCGTGTAGTATCCAAGCTGATCGATCTTGTGCCTGCGGACGATCCGGCTGCCGCAAATGCGCCGTCAAAGCTCTACAACGTCGGCAACCACCATCCGGAGGAACTGATGCACGTCGTCGGTCTTCTGGAGCGGGAGCTGGGCCGGACGGCGATCAAAGAATTGCTGCCGATGCAGCCGGGAGATGTGCTGGAAACGTTCGCGGATGTCGAGGACCTGATGCGCGACACCGGCTTTGCGCCGTCAACGCCGATCGAGCATGGGGTTCGTAACTTTGTCACCTGGTATCGGGACTATTTCAAGGTTTGAGATGACGATGGACAAACGCATAATCCCCCTGATCATGTGCGGCGGTGCCGGCACGCGGCTGTGGCCGGCTTCGCGCGAGGTGCGGCCCAAGCAATTCCTGCCGCTGTTCGGCACCCGCTCGACCTTCCAGGACACGCTGCTGCGCGTCTCCGATCCATCGCTGTTCGATCGGCCGATCGTCATCACCAATGCGGCCTATCGCTTCATGGTGCTGGAGCAGCTCGCCGAGATCGGGATCGAGGCCGATGTGATCCTTGAGCCGATGCGGCGCGATTCCGGCCCCGCGATCGCCGCCGGTGCGGTGTTCGCGCAGAACCGCTCCAATGAGGCGATCGTGCTCGCGCTCGCCGCCGACCACGTGGTGCGGGACAATGCCGCTTTCGTCACCGCGTGCCGCGAAGGCCTTGCGGCCGCGAATGCCGGGCGCATCGTCACCTTCGGCGTCAAGCCGGAACGGCCGGCGACCGAATACGGCTATATCAATCCGGGCGAGGTGATCACCGGCGAGGTGCTCGCGGTCGCGCGCTTCGTCGAGAAGCCGGATGCGGTGAAGGCGTCGGACTACGTCAATTCCAGCTATCTCTGGAACAGCGGCAACTTCATGTTCCCGGCCGCCGTGCTGCTCGACGAGTATCGCAGGGTGGATGCGGCGAGCATCGAGGCTGTCACGAGCGCCGTCACCAACGCCGGCCGCGATCTCGGCTTCGTCACGCTGGAGCCTCAGGCGTTCGGCGCGGCGAAGGCGATCTCGATCGACTATGCGGTGATGGAAAAGACCTCGCGCGCCGCCGTCGTGCCGGTGTCGTGCGGCTGGTCCGACGTCGGCTCCTGGCACGCGGTGTGGGAGCTCTCGGCGAAGGACGCGCTGGGCAACGCCGCGCACGGCACCGCCGTGTTCGAAGACTCCCGCAACTGCAACGTCACCACCGATTCCGCGCTGGTCGCGCTCGAAGGCGTCGACGATCTCGTGGTGGTCGCGACTGCGGACGCGGTGCTGGTCTCGCGCCAGAAGGATGCCAACGGCTTAAAGCGCCTCGTGACCAAGCTCAAGACGGTCGCGCCCAAGGTCACCGAGGAGCATCTCAAAGTGCACCGGCCCTGGGGTAGCTATCAGTCCGTCGACAATGGCGAGCGGCACCAGGTCAAGCGCATCGTGGTGAAGCCGGGTGGGCGGCTGTCGCTCCAGAAGCATCACCATCGTGCCGAGCACTGGATCGTGGTGCGGGGCACGGCACAGGTGACTGTCAACGACACCGTGAAAGCGGTGCATGAGAACGAGTCCATCTACATTCCGATGGGCGCCGTTCACCGGATGGAGAACCCCGGTAAAATTATGCTGGAGCTGATCGAGGTCCAGACTGGAAGCTATCTCGGGGAAGACGACATCATCCGGATTGAAGACGACTATCAAAGGTCGTAACCAGCAAACTCCGAATCACGCGACCCGGGCCCGAAGAGCGGTATCTTTTCCGGCTTAAGGCCTGGGGAACGTGTAACTTTTTGAATCAAATCGTGTCCGGACCGCTAGCGCGCCATTCGCCACAAATGTGGCGCCCGTGCTAGAAGCGGCGCCGGGGATTTGGGTTGAATCGGGGTTCCATCAGATGAGTTCCAACGGATCTGCACCGGCAAAGGCCGGCCTGCGCCTCGGCGTCATTGGCGCGGGCGTGATGGGCAGCAACCACGCGCGCGTGCTCGCGGGTCTTCCCGGCGTCAGCCTGGTCGGCATCGTCGATCCTTCGCCGACGCACCGCACCCGCACCACCGAGCTTGCGAGTTGCCAGGGTTTCGAGACGCTCGATCAGCTCTTCGCCGAGGGTGTCGATGCCGTCACCATCGCGGCGCCCACCCATCTGCATCACGAGGTCGCGCTCGCCTGCATCGCCAAGAACATCCACGTCCTGGTCGAGAAGCCGATCGCGTCCACGGTCGAAGAGGGCCGCGAGATCGTCGCCGCCGCGCAAAAGGCCGGCGTCACGCTGATGATCGGTCATGTCGAGCGCTTCAATCCGGCGGTCGCCGCGGTCAAGCAGGCGATCGCGGGCGAGGACATCCTGTCGATCGCGATCACCCGCGTCGGCCCGTTCCCGCCGCGCATGTCCAATGTCGGCGTCGTCATTGACCTCGCCGTGCACGATATCGATTTGATCCGCTGGTTCACCGAATCCGACATCGTCGAAGTGCAGCCGCAATTGTCGAGCGCGGTTGCCGAGCGCGAGGACATCGCGCTGTTGCAGTTCCGCACCGCGAATGGCGTACTCGCCCACATCAACACCAACTGGCTGACGCCATTCAAGGCACGCAGCGTCACGGTCGCGACGCGCGACAAATACGTGATGGGCGATCTGTTGACGCGCCAGGTCACCGAATGTTTCGGCTTCAAGCCTGATGGCAGCTATTCGATGCGGCATCTGCCTGTCGGCCACGACGAGCCGCTGCGCGCCGAGCTGATTGCGTTCCTGCAAGCAGTGCGCAACGGCGAGACGCCGGCGGTGACCGGCGACGAAGGCGTCGCCAGCCTCGAGATCGCGACGCAGTGCCTGGAGGCGCCGTCGCGGC
>NZ_PSRT01000212.1 GCF_004212635.1 Bradyrhizobium genosp. SA-3
GAGAGAGAGAGAGAGAGAGAGAGAGATGATTTGACCGTGAATGTGGAACTTCTGACAGCTCTGAAGAATGTCGCGAAACGTCGGGCGCGGCTAAAGCTGTCTCGCAACGATGCGCTGCAGGTATTGATCAAAGAGGGTATCAACAACTCTCGCGGCGGATTGACGAAGGAATATGGTGGACCTTGAAGAAGGTTCGCACCCTGCTTCGGAAATGATTGTTCTGCGACATCGCTTGCGGTGGGTTTCCACGCGTGCGAGCGACAGGTCGGTCTTCGCGTGCTGAGGGGGAGGACTTTAGGACCAGCGAAAAGGTATATGATTGGCTCGGTCCGGGCCAGACGCAACGTCTTCCGGGCACGTTCCGGTTGGACGGTTACGGGGTAGAAGCGGACATCAGCCAGCCGACAATCTCCGCTGAAACCGTGGAAAATGACCCAAAATGGACCCTTGACGCTGCCCGCTTAAAGTAGCGCGTCGTCAGGTCGATTGAAGGCGTGCTGACGTCGGCCTCTAGACACTAGGCTTAGGCATTCGGAGTGTGACGCGGCAACCCTGATCCAGATTTTCGTAATCGATCGTGCCGCCGAGTTGCTGTGATAGCAGAGATACAACCCGCGATCCGACGCCTTCCGGCTGCTGCGTTCGGATGCCGACGCCGTTGTCACTCACGGTAAGGACCACTTCGCTGTCGGCATGAAGGTCGACGTGGATATGACCCGGCCGCCCGTCCGGGAAGGCATACTTTAAGCTGTTCGTAACAAGCTCATTGACGATGATCGCGATTGGGACGGCCTGCTCGCTGTGAATATACAGCTCATCCGCCCGAGCCGTGATCGCTACAGGGCTTGTCCCAGTGATTGACGCGGAAAGATGCTGGCATATTTCTGTGAGATACTGCTTGGCATCGACAACCTTCCGCTCGGCCCTGATCGTGAGGTGATCGTAGACCTGTGACATCACCTGGATACGTGAGGCCATGTCGCCGAGCGCGTCGGCCGCGCTCACGCCAGCCTGCTTGGCCTGCAATCGCATCATCGCGGATAACATAGCTAAATTGTTCTTCGTGCGATGCGCCAACTCCATGAGAAGAACCGTTTTCGCTTTCTCGGCGGCAACCATCCTCTCCAGTTCGTTACGAAATCCCTCTGCAACTACGCCGATACCGAGACCGGTCGCGACGAACAATCCCAAAGGTAGAAGATGGGCAGTCCACGGTGCAGCGGGCGCGGCGTACACCGCATATAACGTGGCGAGTGCCGTGCCCAAAAATGTGCTACCGCGATCGAACAGAAGGCCACATAGAAAGATCCCGGGAAGAAGGAAGAACAATCCGCCGAAGCCGCTTTGCGATTGCAGACCCATTTGCACAAGAATGAAGAACGCCATGATGAGGGCGCTCGTCCCAAACCGGATATAGGCAGGCTGCGGATGAGCAGGGAGGAAATAGAGTAGGCGTTCCATTCAGTAGAAACCGTCAGGCTGCACTTTGAGTTCCCGAAGCTCTCGGCAAATGTCCCTATTCTGTAGGCCGCCTTGCTCCGGCGGTGGCCGGCTGTAGGTGCGCTGCACAGGAATTTCGTCAAAGATGCGATCCCTCTTCGTCGGCTCCTGGCCCATCGCGACATACTGCGCTGCCGCACGAGCTTGGTCGCTATAGGACCAAAGCGGACGTAGTCACCAGCCACATGACGCCGTCGAGTTTATTGGTACGCGGCCTAGCTAGTTCGGTTGTCCACTTCCTCTTGTTTCTCCGATCTCAACTAGCCAGCGGATTCCGACTGACCGCGACCGATGATGTTACAGCCGCGGTGTTGACGTCTCGACTCGGTATCTCCGGACAGCGCGTGCGATGAGGGCGGCGAATCCTATAGGCATGGCGAGCCCGATCGATACGCGAAGCTTTGGCAGATAACGGGGGCGTTGATCCGATACCGAAGAGAACCGCCGATCCCATAGGCGCCGGTGGCCAAGTGAGGGGAGGAAACGCCCGTTAGGGCAGCGGTGTCCAGAGTACCGCCTAGACACCGCCAATCTCTTGGCGATCTCGAATAAACGTTTTCGCTAAGAAGCCAGAAAATGACCCCGACTTACCCGAATGCAGGTGATGCGAGGAGGCCGACGCGGCGCCAAGTAATTCGATTGAGGCTGCACCAAAAGAGAAAGTTGCGTACGTAACGTACCAGCTGAGCGATTTACGCCTTCTGGTTACATCTTATCCGACCTCTGTGGGGCGATTCACGAATACGCAGCTCGCCATTCGACGAAGTCTCCGATCTCACGCTTCGAAACTGGCCGCCAATCGCAAGAAATTCATAAGCAACACGTGCCCTTGTTGAGTAAGTACTGACTCGGGGTGGAATTGCACGCCATAGGTTGGATGATGCCGATGTGACAAAGCCATAATCTCACCTTCAATTGAACGGGCTGTCACCACGAGATGCTGCGCGTCTGACTCCTCGAGGTCGACCGCCAGAGAATGATAGCGTCCAACAGAAAGTGGAGACGGGAGTTCCTTGAACAACCCTCGGCCGTCATGCGTTATGTGTGAGGCTCGGCCGTGCATGGGGCAACGCGCGCGCGCCACGCGACCGCCGAAAACGCTCCCAATACACTGGTGCCCAAGACAGATGCCAAGTATTGGAACGCGACCCGAGAGTTGGCGGACAACGGCAGTGGATATGCCGGCCTCCACTGGCGTGCACGGCCCGGGAGATATCACGATTACACGCGCCTGGAGCGCGACGAGATCGGTGAAGCTGATCGCGTCATTCCGGACAACGTGCGTCTCTTCACCGAGCTCGCGGAAATAGCGCGCAATATTGAACACGAAGGAATCGTAATTGTCGATGATCAAAATCAAAACGCACCAGATGGGTCGGCACCAAAGGCGTCGAAGAGTCGCTGTGCTTTGGCAAGCGTCTCCTCATACTCGGCTTCAGGATCTGACATCGCCGTTATTCCAGCCCCTGCATGAAACACAGCTAGGTCGTCGTCGATCATCACGGTGCGGATCGCAATGTTCGTGTCCATCTGTCCATTGAATCCAATGAAACCGATCGCCCCGCAATAGACCTCTCGCGCCACTCCCTCGATGTCCGCAATGATTTCCATTGCTCGCACCTTCGGAACGCCGGTAACGGAGCCGCCCGGAAAACAGGCGCGAAGCAGACCGACGGCGTCTTTGTCTGGAGTAAGTGCGCCCCTGACAATCGAGACGAGATGGTGCACTGACGCATAGGATTCCAGGTTGCACAGTGCGGTAACCTCGACCGAATTGTCGGTACAAACGCGTGACAGATCGTTGCGCAGCAGGTCGACGATCATAATGTTCTCGGCACGATCCTTCTCGGACGCAAGAAGGAGTTCGGCACGGCGCCCATCTTCCGCGGAATCGGTGGAACGCGCGATCGTGCCCTTGATCGGGCGCGTTTCGACCTGCCGTCCGTCAAGTTTCAGAAATCGCTCAGGAGAGCTCGATGCGATTGTCAGCTTATCGTAGCGCAAGAGAGCTGCAAACGGTGCCGGGTTCAATGACCGGAGCTGGCAATAAAAGGTGAGCGGATCGAACAGGGGCGAAACCCTGGCACTGAAGCGTTGCGCGATGTTCGCCTGGAATATATCTCCAGCCAGGATCAAACCGACGACGCGCTGGACCGCTGCGATGAAGCGTTCACGGCTATGGTTCGAATGCCAAGCGTCCGCCGTGCTGGGGATTATGATCCGCGGCGACTTTGGCCTGGCAAGCAGTGCTGCAAACTCATCGGCCCGACGACGCGCGCGATCGGCTCGTCGGGTGGGGTCCTGCTCGGGCCATCCGGTCGAGACGATCCAGCACCTGTGGTGCCGGTGATCGAAGCTGACCACCACATCGTAAAAATGCAGGATTGATTGAGGCAACCGCAGGCCGAGAATTGACGGCGGCGGCAGCCGCTCCAGTGTTCGGTTCATATCGTAAGCAAGGAAGCCGGCTGCGCCGCCCTGGAATGGGGGGAGATCGGGGCGAGGCGCTTCTTTGTATCTCGCAAGAAGGCCGCGGAGGACCTCCCATGGATCGCCTGAAAGTGCCTCTCCATTCCAACTTGCCTGTCCATCGGCGACCAAATAGGTGCTGAACGGCTCGCAGGCCAGATATGAGTAGCGCCCAAGCAGCTCATGCCCTGCCGCGCTATCGAGAAAGGTAAGCTGCGACCGCTGCGCAAAGCAGCGCAGCGCCTTGACAGGCTCAATCCACTGCAACTCGCGAACGTGCATAGGCTATCTGTTACCGACGAGCGGCAGGTTGTGAGGCTCGCGACGCGTGATGCCTTTCCGAACGAGGGCTATTTCCGTCCGACGCGTACGAGACTTTGCGGCTGATCATCAAGCTACTCACGGCCAGCTGGTCCGCTGCGCCGAGCGACTTGCGTTAGCCCTGCCGTTCCAGCGAAATGCACGTCTGTTGACAGCTCATAGTCAGCGGCAAAGCGTAACTCCCGGAGTGGCCGTACGCATCGGATCGCTTCTCGATACAAATTGTGCGTTTTATACGCAGCGAGATCCGTCTCGCTATCAAACTCCCCGTACACCACGACGTCGATGTCATTGCCGAGCTGATCACTCTTGCGGTTGCGCGCAATCTCGAGCCGGCGTGCATATGGAATGGAGGTGAGAACCGATAGACCTTCGATGATTTGGTCGATATCGGTTTTTTCCTTGGCTGTGAAGAAGACGATGTGACGGATCATGGTGGCCGCAAACGTGACGTCGCAACTTGGCCGCGTTCTTATATCGGGATCAGGCTCAACGCAATGCTGGAATGCCGTTGATGGCAGAAGGGCGCTAGTGTGAGCGCTCGGCCTTACATCAGAGGCTCGCAGAATTTCCAATTGAGCAAGCTGTGTGAGTTGCTCGATGCCCAAATGATCTGAATGTGGCGTTATTCTGGCTCGGCGGCTCGATGAATACCCGCGCGCAAAACTTGACTACGGGCAATACTCCGTTGCGGGTGATACCGTCGATCAATGTTCTCCGGAGAAGACTTTTCAGCACTATCTCAACGGCCCCATACCAATTGAACTCAGTCACCAATCGTAGAGCTGTGGTACGAAACGTACAGTTCTGCATCTATTAGGATACATCGTGCCGGACGTGAACGCCTTCGTCCGATCCGGACAGTATTTGTGTGTCGAAAACAATCTTGACCTGTCACAACGCATGACACGCAACTCGGGGAAGCGCGATGGTCCGCGCCCGAAACTTCTATGGTTCAACCTATCAGTTGGCCATGCGGGGCAGGCCCTATTCAGGCCAGGAGCATCGGCAACGAACGACATCGGTGTCTTGCATAAATTGTGCGGCCGCTGCCTGGCGTTGAGAGAGAAAAAATGGTCGTAAGTGCGCTGAGTTGCCCTTTGCTCGACTTGCTGGAAGGTCGGGTCGTACGCCGAACGTAGACTACCGATCTTTCCAAGCGCGAGGCGGGGCCTCCCGACTGGCGCACGTTTGTGAACTGACACTGAAAATCGTGGAGGATGAGATGCGTACACTGCAGGAGGAGACAAGAGGCCAAGCTCGATGAGCCAGCAGCGGATTGTGGTGACCGCTACAGGCGCCGGCATCGGAAAGACGGTGTTCTGCGCAGGACTTGTCAATCTCCTCGGTGCGAAGTTTTGGAAACCGATTCAAGTCGGCGCCGAAGGAGAAACGGACACCGAGCGCGTTGCCCGGCTTGGCAGTCTTCCGTCGGATCGCATCGTGCCTGAGCGTTACCGACTGCAAACGGCCGCTTGGCCCTACAGTTCCGCGGAGATTGACGAGGTTCGCATCAAAACGGATTCGCTGGACGTGCCGAACACTGGAGGGCAGCCGCTCGTAATCGAGGGTACCGGCGGACTAATGGAGCCGCTGAATTGCGGCTCGCTTTACATTGACGTCTTGGAGAGATGGCGACTTCCTGTCGTGCTCTGCGCGAGCACAACTCTGGGCACGATCAATTGTTCACTGCTGTCCATAGAGGCGCTCCGGAGGCGCCAGATCGACATTCTTGGAATCGCTTTCGTTGGCGAAAAGAATTCGGATGCTGTGAGGGCGATTTGCGAGATTGGAAGGGTGCGGTGGTTAGGGCGACTGCCCTGGATCGCGCCGCTGTCGGCAGACACGCTGCAAGCTGCGTTCAAGGCCTCTTTCTTGCGCGATGATTTCAAGTCATGACGCTAAAGAAGAAGCCGTTGATCTGGCGACCGCCATCTGGAATGGTAACCGATACTCCATCAGACCCGGTCATTTTTCTCGGCACGTGCTCCTCCTTCTCGTCGGTGTGCGACAGCTCATCCGCCACTCTCCGAGTTGCCCTTAATGGTAATAAATCGGCAACCCGGTATTCCCGCGGGCGCATGCGGTAAACAAGGTGTTCAAGTACATCTGCATCTGCCAGCTACGGTTCGTGCGTGGATCGCGGAAATCGTCCTCGAGTTCGGAACGGTCAAGCAAACGAGCCGCCAGGATCCAGGCCTCTCGTTGCCAACTCCGGTTTGTGAGCGCTCCCTTGACGCTATCGTCGATCTCTCCGACGGAGAGGTGTTGAGCGTTCTTAAACGCTACGACTGAGCTCGGTCAGCTGCACCTCGTTGGCATGAACGCCCGTATTCCAGCGATCGGGATCCTTTGTTCATGCAAGTGCCACCGTTGAGTAGAACGCGAGCGATGCAAGAGTCTGCCTACCGGCAGCCTCGATCGCGGTGACGCTGGCAGAATGAAGCTCATGGCTGCCTTTGCGTGAATAATGCAGGCGACCGATCCATTGAGTTCAGGGCCAAGAAATCGCCAACTTCCGTGCTGTCGTCGTCGCAAACCACCAAAATCGAACCTACTGGCGTTGGCGCCTAAATCTCCCCATTTTGCGGTCACTCGGCCGCTGTGCGCGCAAACTGATATCATGAGGCCAGAAGAAACTTTTCCGGCCCCGCCCTGGATCTGGAGCGTAGAGGATAGAAGTCCGGCTCTCGTCGGACCTCCATCTTGAATAATCATTCCGGTTGATGGTCTGCGTAAACAAGCAGCCGCCATCGAATCGATCCTTGTGCCGCTGTGTGCGCATGATGTCCTTGCGGCGGTAAGACGTGGCCCGATGCAATGCCGATCTCACGATGACAGCCCATACATCGATAGATTCCGGCGTAGGGAGCTGCGACTCCGGGTCCGTGATCCTGATTAAAAGCCTCGCTGTTAGATTGCTCTAGATAGCTTCCGTACTTGTAGTTCGCCATTCTTCTTTCTCAGATCGTTGATTTGTGTCGCCAGACGTCTGCGCGCAAAGTCTGTACGAAATGGACCAAGACTGTAATTCCAATCTAAGTGCGTAATTGGAGCTCAACGCTTCAACGCGACGGTCAAACTAAACATGTAACGGGCCCCGCTTCGCGCGTTTTTGTGTTTGCGACGCAGTTTTTGTGTGCTGTGTCACCCTTTGACGCTGAGGATTCATGCAGTCCTGTCGAAGGTTCGCACCCGTGACTTACTCATCCACGAGGGGAGCGCAATCTAACATCCGAATAAGCCTGGAGATGTTGAGAATTCCCGGTTGACTTTTTGATCGCGCAAAGGTTGCATGTTGTTCATTTCAAGCTTTTACTTGGGGAGATATTCAAATGATCAATTGCCGTCTGATCCTTGTTGCTTTTTGCTTTGGGTTCGCACCGGCCGCAATAGCGGCTGAACGACCGACAATTCCCGCGCCTACGCAGGCGATGAAAGGGCGATGTGTTCGATATGACCACTTGCCTCCAGTCTGCCCCTATCGGGTTTACCTCACGCCCGAACAACGGCAGGCGATCGAGCAGATGCACCAAGAGAACGTGCAAAAGCTGAACAGCGTTAAGTGATTTCTTCCAACGCTTTCTTACTTATCGGATAGTCCAATGATCGCGCTGACTTTCTGCCGTAGAGCATTTGTTGCGGCAGGTGTTCTTTGTTTAGGTGCTTGCGGCCTCACCGTTCCGGACATTAAAGAAGCTTGGGACGCAGACAGGCCAGCAAACCCGGCAAACGGCGAGCCCAAAATATCCGGCACCGCGCAAATAGAGTTCGAAATCAAGAAACGAATCTATTGCGATCTAAGAGACGCCGTTCAGGCTGTAAACCTAATCGAAGTGTCCGCGGGATCCTATGACAAGCCGGGTCCTGCGAAAAAGGGCATCATTCCGCTGAAGTGGGGAGCGCAGGTCAGCTTAAGCTTGCAGGTAGATGAGTCATCAGCCTTAAATCCTGGGCTTACATTCGATGACCTAGTTTCATCCACGTTTAGTTTGGGACTGGGAGGAACGCTTTCCTCTACGGCCACCAGGGTTGATAAGTTCAATCCGTCTTGGTCTATCGCTTATCTAATGAGGCCCGACACTCCATATTCTGTCTGCAAGCCAGGAAACGATCCGTTCGAACAGATACGGTGGAAACCAGCAACGAGTTCTCCTTTTATACTCGAGAGCGACTTGGGCATCAAAGAGTGGCTCCAAGGAGCAATGTTTACAGACGTGTTGCTGCACTCTGTTGGCCCAGCGGGCGGCGATCCGAAGCCTGATACTGTTTCTTATGAGATTAAGTTCGTCATCGTGTCGAGCGGCAGCGTCACACCTACTTGGAAGCTAGTGAAGTTTTCCGCGAATACATCGGGCGATTTTTTTAGCGTCGGTCGTACACGTACGCACGATCTAATAATCACAATAGGTCCAAACGATTCGACCACTCTAGACGCCCACCTGGCGTCGCAAATAGGCAACGCCGTAAGTAACAGCAATCGCGCTTTGTTGTCGCGACGATAAGAAAATGTATTGCTTGATTCAGTTGCCTCGTTAGACGGAGCGTTCGGCTGGTTTAATCGGCGGATATGGTTCCCCGCCGAGCGATAGCCAGTCCGGAATGCTGGTGTTCTGTTGTGAGCGCATCCAGTTCCGATCTTCATCAGCACGGTGCTCGCGTCAGGCATCGGATTCGCCCGAACGCAATCGGGCTTGAAGGTCTTCACGAATGCTCGGCTAGGCCGTTGTGCGCCACGTGGAGCAGAGCGCTGGATCCGGCGACGCCTCGCTCGCTTCCGCCGGCGGCCAACGTCAGGACCGAGTTTGAGCGCGCTTCACGCTACGGTTAATATGGTACCTCGCTTAAATGATCAGCTATTTCGCTGGGTTGACTTCGTTGGACATTCCACCACCTTCAGTGGAATTCGATTGCCTGAGCTCGGGACAAAAGGGACGCAAATGACGATCTCGACGCTAGTTCTCGCCGCTGTCAACGCGCCTCACAGCAAGCAGCTGGACGCGCAGGCGCTCGTCTTTTGCCTTAAGAATCCAGCTGCCGCTGAAACAATGCCGGGACACATGTCGGCTTTCTTCGGTGAAGTTGACACGTATTTGCAGAAAGAATTCGCCCATCAGTTCGGCATCAGCGATGCGGAGCTCGTTGCTTCTGCAAAAGCGTTTTCCAGCTATTCGGGTGAGCATTACCCGATTGCAGCGTGATAACCGAGAAGACCAGGTCGGATTGGGCGAAGCTATTTCGGATAGCGCGCGATCTAATTGGCCAAGTTAACTCGCAAGGAACAGTCATAGACCCATTGGACGTTCGGTGGAGGCACCGCGATGATGCTGCAAATTGCACATCGCGAAAGCCACGACGTGGACATCTTTCTTTGTGATCCGCAATCGCTGCCGTTTTTGGATCCGCAGAAACAGGACTTCAACGCCCAAGCGAATACAAGGGTGACAGCAATCGCGTTCGAAGCTGTTGCCATTGGCGTTCGAAGCTGTTGGCGAGATCGATTTCGTCGTTGCTGGTCACAAGACCGCTAACCCAACGATTGAGAGAGAAATTGAAGGTATGAACGTCCTTCTAGAAACGATTCCGGAAATCATCGCCAAAGATCATCTTTCGTGGAGCGAGTATCAAACCGCGAGATATCTTTGATATCGCTGCAGCGAGCGTCGATCATTCCGCCGAACTGATCCGCGAGCTGAACCCATATCGACAGAGCGTGATCGAAGTCGATAGGCTAAATCCTGAATTTATGCGCGGGGCAATAGACAGTCTGATCATAAGGGACGGCTATAAAGAAGTTGCCGCAACAGCTCTCGACTGCGCGAAAGAAATACTTCGGGCTGTATGATCTTCGCGGACATCTGCGAGATGATCTCTGTTAGGTTAGTAGCTGGGTTCTTGCAAATTGCTAATTGGGCGGGTTGATTGATAGTGCTCGATATGAACTTTCAACAACTTCCGCTTCGTGGCTTACATCCGGAGCTGACACGATCTTGAGAGGAAATTGGCCGGCGGGCCTTGCGAATTCCATTGCAAAGTGCCCGCCTGCTTTAGCGACCAACGCCTTCAGGCGATCGAACTCGCCGCACCAGATCGTTTCCATGTCGTGGTCACGTTTCGCATCGCGAGCTTCGGCCGAGCTGCCGATACCTACGGTGTCAATCGGCTTGCAAATTTGACCCCTCATCGGCGTCCAATTTTGACCCCTTTGCGCGGCGAGCTTTGCTGGTAGCGCTCGTCTCGTCGGAGCTGGCCGGGATAGCGGAGGCGAGACGAGCGCGGGTGGCGTGATCGTCGTCTCGGCTCTTGAACCGCCAGCTATCGTTGCCGGTCTCGACAATGTCGCAGTGATGGGTCAATCGGTCGAGCAGCGCGGTGGTCATTTTGGCGTCGCCGAACACGCTCGGCCATTCT
>NZ_PSRT01000213.1 GCF_004212635.1 Bradyrhizobium genosp. SA-3
TCTTGCCACACTCAATGTTTGACCTTACGGACCTCCTTCATGCTCGTCATCTCCATTCAAAGCCAGGTGGTCCACGGCCATGTCGGCAACAGCGCGGCTGCCTATGCGATGCAGGCGGAGGGTGTGAATGTCGCCGCGGTGCCGACGACGCTGCTGTCGAACCATCCGCGCTATCCGAGCCTGCGCGGGCGGGTGCTGGAGATCGAGCTGATCGCCGATCTCCTCAGGGGCGTTGAAGAGCGCGATCTCGTCGACGAGGCGGCCGTGCTCGTCACCGGCTATCTCGGCTCGCCCGGCAATGCCGCCGTCGTTGCCGACTTCGTCGAGCGGGCCTTGGTGCGCAATTCGAAGCTCGTCTATCTCTGCGATCCCGTGATCGGGGACGATGGCCGCGTCTATGTCGCCGACGGAATCCTGGACGTGCTGCGGCATCGGCTTCTGCCGGCCGCGAACCTGACCACGCCGAACCGGTTCGAACTCGAGCTGCTTGCGGGCCTCACGATCGCCGATGCGCAGGACCTGCGTGCGGCGTGCGCGGCGCTCGTGGGCCAGGGCCGCATCGACGTCGTCGCCACCGGCTGCACGCTCGCGGACACGCCCGAAGGACAGTTGGAGACGATCCTCTGCGCCGATAGCCGGTTGTCGCGCTTTGCGACGCCGCTTCTGCCGATCCGTCCCTATGGCACCGGCGACCTCCTCACCGGTCTGATCGCGGCACATCTGGCCAAGGGCGAAGCGACGGAGGTGGCGGTGCGGCGCGCGGTGGAGACCACCTTCGCGGTGCTGGTGCGCACACAGAAGGCGGGCACAGCCGAGATGCGTCTCGTGCCGCTACCGCCGCCGGGCCGCGAGCCGTAACGGCTTCAGGTCGCGCGCTTGCCGGCCGATTGCGCCGCCTTCTGCGGCTTTGCCGGGCTCTTCTTCTGCTCGCGAGCGGCCTGTGCTTTGGGCGGCTTTGCATGGGCCGCGGCGCGCACCTTCCTGGGCTTCGCGTTGGCAGCTTCCTTGCGGTCCGCCGTGCCCCGGCGCGAGATGTATTCCTGGCCGTCGATCGGGCCGACATGCGGCGGATCGCGGCCGAGATAGGGCCGGCCGATACCGAATGCCTTGCCGTTGGCGTCGACCCACTTCCACAGGATTTCGGTCGAGACCCAGCGCTGCGCACGGTTGCTACCCTGGGTGCTGACGATGTCCGCCGCCATGCCGTGGCCGTAGCCGCCGCGGGTGCTGCCGCCGTGATAGGAGCGGTCGGAGGCGGCCTTCAGGCCGCTCGCGATCGATTGGCGATAGTCGTCACGGAACGCGCTGGTGATGCCGGGCGAGAGGCCGGCAGCTTCGGCGGCGAGCAGCGTACGAAACAGTTTTCGCTTGAAGCTCGTGTCCATGCCGCCGATGACGTAATCCATCATCGACATGCGGGCGTGGTCGGCCGCCTTCGGATCCTTCCAGCCGAAATCCTCGTCGACCAGCTTGGTGAAGCTGCGCATCACAGTCACCGTCTTGCCCTTACGCTTGACTGTGACGGGGCGGCGTTCCTCGACCTTGATCGAATCCTCCTTGGGCGTGCGCTGGTAGAGCGCCCAGAGATAGCGGTCGATGCAGGCGTCCACGACGAAGCATTCGTCGAGCACGGCTATGGTGTCCGCGGGCGGCGCCTTGCTTGCGGGCGGGACCTGCCCGCTCGCGATCGCGGCGGGGGACAATGCGTCCGTGGCCACGATCTCGGTGGGATCGGCGGATGCGAGTTTGACGGGCTCTGGCGTCGGCGCAGGCGGAGCCTCGCTGACGCTAGCAGCCTCGCTGACGCTGGGTGCCGGTTCAGGTGAAATCTGAGGCGCGGGCTGCTCCGCCGGCAATATTAGCGCGGGATCGGCCGACGCGAGCTGGACGGCGGGGACTTCCGGCGCGGCTGCCGCTTCAACGGTTGGCAGGCTCGCCGCCGCCGCAGCGATCTCGGCGGTCAAGGCGACGCCGTCCTCGATGATCGCAGCGCGTGGGACGTCGGCGAGGTCGAGGCGATCGAGATCTTTCGCGCGCGAGACAGCAGCCGCATTGGCGCCGCTGTTCTCGATGAGGGCAGGCGCGTAGGCGGACAGGGAGAGCACGAGCCAGCTGGCGAGAACGGCCGAGGGGCATGAGACCGCCACCAGAAGAGACCGCCGATCATTCATGATCCCTGCCTCCAAACGGTTCTGTTCGAACCCGTCTTGTTCGAACAGTCAGTGATGCAAACAGTCTTGATGCGAACAGACTTGATGCGAACAGACTTGCACGGAAAGGCACGCAGCGCGTCGATTGTTCGGAAGACGGTGTGGCGGCGCAATGGCGTAATTCAGCGAAAACAAGCTTTTCGAAGGGGTGTTGCGAAGTTGCAACGCGGGTTCCGTGGTGTTCCGTACGCGACGGCGGCGGAAAATGCCTGCAACGGCAAGTTTTGTCGTCAAATTGAGTGATCCGGATTTACTCGATCTTGCGATGATGCGCTGCTCGCGCGCCGGCAATGTCCGGTAGAAATGGAAAGGACGCATCGGTGAAGTCGAAATGCAAATCGGCCGAATTCGTCGGCGATGAATCCGGCGCCACTGCGATCGAATACGGTCTGATCGCAGCCGGCATCGCACTCGCGATCATCGAGATCATCTATGCGCTCGGCACCGCTCTCGTCGCAAAACTGCAATCGCTCGCGACCGCGCTGAAATAGGCGTTCACAAGGCTTTCGCGATGGGCTGTTGACAAGGTGTCTTGTGACAAGTGTCTTGCCTGACGCCTCGTGGCAACTTTGCGCAGCGCCGTGCGTTGATCGGCCCATGAGCACGCATTCCTCGCTTCGTCCCATGGACGCCTTCGATCCCACCGAACCCGCCATCCTGCATGATCGTCTGTCCGACACGATCATCACCTGGACCGCCGATCAGGCCGATGACTACCGGCAATCCAGCCGGCCGCGCGAAGATGGAACCGTGGCCTGGAAGGCCTACCTCTTCGACGGCTGGGGCAACGTGCTCGGTGGCTGACCACCGCTCATAAAAGCGCCATGTCGCGGCCGGCGTGATTCGGCCAAGGCTTTGTACGCGTTAAACATATCGCCATGCGCTGCATGCGCTGTTGCAATGCAACAACGGATGTCGCAATGCAGCAAAGCGCGCTTAAATATGCTCCGAATCTTCCATCAGGAGCACCACCAATGAACAAGAAGACTTTGACGATCGCCGCCGCCGTCCTGACGATCGCGGGCGCCACTTCGGCTTTCGCCGCTGAGCTGCCGACCTATGAGGCCAATGGATTTCCGGTCTCCCCCGTCCAGGTTGGCGTGCTTGGAGCCGGCCATGTCGAGCAGCAGCTCGCGGCGCCCACGACGGTTGCTTCAGCGCACCAGGTGAAGGTACTTGCGTCGCGCAAGGTCAAGACCGCGGACGTCACGACGGGCGCAGCCCGCTGAGCTGACATCGCATGAAGGGCAGGCGGGTCTCGCCGCGTGCGCGACCCGCCGCCTCATGCGATCATGAACGTCACGACGCTCGCATGCGCCGCGACGCGCTGATCGAGAATCCGGCCGCGAAGTTCGCGTGAAGGCGCCGGTTATGTATGCTCGTTCATAACGAGCCCAATCCTTTTAACAGTTGCTTTGCAGGTCGCATTGCTTGATGCGGCCGCCGCATCGTCGCGGGCATTTTTTGAAATCATTTCGGAGGCCATTATGCCCGTTGCGCAGAAAGCCGTTATCCCCACCGCCTCGCCGCGTGCGTTCATTGTCAGCCACGCCATCCTGTTCGCCGCCGCCGTGCTGTTCGTGTTCGTGCTGAGCCTGACCTAGGGGCTGGATCTCAGCCCGGGATTGTTCTGAGCGGTTGCACGCAGACCGGACGGCGTGAGCGGCGCGCGCAGCGTTTTGGCGAGCTGCTGCGGCGTGGCGCCGACATGCCGCTCGAACAATCGCGCGAGATGGCGCGAGGAAATGCCGAGCCGCATCGCGAGCGTCACGACCGAATCCTCGTCGAGCGCGCCATCGTCGATGAGCTTCACCGTACGCGCGACCGTCGAACGCCGCAGGAGATGCACAGACTGTTCTCGGACATCGATATCGCCTTTCGCGGCGTCTACGCCGACGGCGATGTCGTGATCGTGGAGGAGCGGATGCGCGCCACGCTGCCCGGCGGCGCTCGTTACGAGAACGACTATTGTTTCGTGTTCACCGTGACCGGAGACAAAATCCGCGAGGTGCGCGAATACATGGATACGCGCAAGGGATGGCGGATGGTGTTCGGTGAGGAGGTGTGACGAGCCGGGCTACGCAACTTCGCTGCGTGCCAGCCTTGCAACCACGTGGGTTGAGCGGAATGGCCCGCTGACATAAGGCTTCTCCCATGGATCAGCGGACGAGCGGCGCTGACGCTCTCATTCAAAAGAACGACGCGGCGCCGGCGCTGCTCGGCGTCGTCTGCGGGCTGGCTGCGGCGCTGTTCTGGGCGCTCGGCTTCGTCGGCACGCGGCACGGCCTCAAACTTGGGTTCACGCCGGTCGATCTGCTCGTGCATCGCTATGTCTGGTCAGGGATCGCGTTCCTGCCTTTGGTTTTCCGCGCCGGCATCTCCGATCTCTGCGGCATCGGCTGGGGCAGGGGCCTTGCGCTGATGGTGCTGGGCGGCCCGGTGATGGCGCTGATCTCCTACACCGGGTTCCTGTTCGTGCCGCTCGGACATGGCAGCGTGATCCAGCCCTCCAGCGCGACGCTTGGCGGCCTGCTGCTCGCCGCATTGTTCCTGAAAGAAAAAATCTCCGCCTCGCGGCTTGCCGGCGCTCTCGTCATCGTCGGCGGCCTCGGTGTGATCGGCGCGGAATCGATCGGGCATATCGGCGCCGACGGCGTGCAGGGCGATCTGATCTTCGTGCTCACCGGATTCATGTTCGCGGGCTTCGGCGCGCTGCTGCGGCACTGGCGCGTCTCCGCCGTGTCGGCCGCTCTCGTCATCAACGTGCTGTCGCTGCTGCTGTTGCCGATCTACCTCGCGACCGGCGGGCTTGCCCGTATCGCGGCGATCGGCGTCACCGAGAACGCGATCCAGGCGCTGGCGCAGGGCGTGCTCGCAGGTCCCGCCGCGCTCTATCTCTACGCGGTCTCCGTCCAGCGTCTCGGCGTCGCCCGGGCCGCGGTATTCCCCGCGATCGTGCCGGCGCTGACGCTCCTGGTCGGCTGGCTCCTGCTCGGGGAGCCGCCGACGGCACTCCAGGCCGCGGGCCTGGTGACGGTGCTGTGCGGGTTTTACCTGGCGCAGCGGCAAAGGTAGGCGCGAACTTACGCCTTCCGCACGAACTCCGATTTCAAATTCATCGCGCCGATGCCGTCGATCTTGCAGGCGATGTTGTGGCCGTCGCTGGCGTCCTGGAGGCGGATGTTGCGGACCTTGGTGCCGCCTTTGACGACCGACGAGGAGCCCTTGATCTTGAGGTCCTTGATCACGATGACGCTGTCGCCGTCGGCCAGCACATTGCCGTTGGCATCGCGCACGCCTGCCTCGGGCGCGGCTTCCGCGGCCGCATCGGTCGTGCCGCTCCATTCATGGCCGCATTCCGGGCAGACCCAGAGACCGCGGTCCTGATAGGCGTGCTCGGAGTTGCAGCTCGGACATTTCACGGCATCGTCCATCGTCGATTCGTCCCCTTGTTCGGCCCCTGTGGGCGGGCGCACCGTAGGGGCGGGGACGGGGAAAGCAAGGAAAATCCGGCCTCTGCTGCGGCCCGGCAAACTCCCATCATCGTGACGCAGCAATTGACGGCTATGGCTTGTGCTTTGCCTCACCAAGCATAGCTGATCGGAAAGCGGATGTCCGCGTCACCCCCTTCCATGTAGCGTCACGGGATGAGCGAGATCGAAACCCTGTTCGGTGTCCTGCGGCAGTCGGCCGACGCGCCCGTCGTCGACATGCTCGAGCGCATGGTGCGGGAGGGGCCGGACCATGCCCTGTGCAAGATCAATGCGCTGCATCTGGCGAGGACGGCCAATCTCGGCGAAGAGCAGGTGATCGCGGGGCTGCTGCATGCGGTCGGGCTCGGCATCCTCGAGATGACCTGGAGCGTGATGTGCCCGAGCTGCGCCGGCGTGCTCTCGGCCAACAAGAGCCTGAAGACGGTCAACAGCCCGCAATATCACTGCGCCTTCTGCGCCGCCGGCTATGAGACGACGCTCGACAATCTGGTCGAGGTGACCTTCGCGGTCAGCCCGCGCGTGCGCAGGATCGCCGCGCACAATGCCGAGGAGCTGCCGCTCGCCGAATATTACCGCCAGGTGTTCTGGAGCTCGGCGATCGAGCTTCCGCCCGACCTCGACGGCTTGCTGCGCGAGCTGACGCTGGAATCCGTCGACCTGCCGGCGGGCGAGCGCGCCATTCTCTCCCTGCAAGTGCAGCCGGGCATGCTGATCGTGTTCGATCCCGTGACGCACACGGCGCAATACATCGAGGTGAAGGGAGAGGAGACGGCCGAGCGCCAAACGCTGTCGCTGATCTTCAACAAGTCCGAGGTTCCGGTCGATGCCGTGAGCCTGCGCCCGGGACCGCTGCGGCTGACGCTTGAGAACCGCACCGACGGCCGCGTGCTGCCCGCGGTGTGGGTGATGAACCAGCGGCTCGACGATCTCCTGGCCCGGCGCAAGCCGAGCCTCACCGCAAAGCGCCTCCTCACCAACCAGACCTTTCGCGATCTCTACCGCACCGACACGCTCGCGATCGGCCAGCGCCTCAAGATCCTCAGCCTGACCTTCCTGTTCTCGGACCTGAAGGATTCCACCGGGCTCTACGAGCATGTCGGCGACCTCGTCGCCTTCGATCTCGTCAACGAGCATTTCCGCCTGCTGCAGGAGATCATCGCCTCCGAGCAGGGCGCCGTGGTCAAGACCATTGGCGATGCCGTGATGGCGACCTTCGAGACACCCGATCGCGCCATTGCGGCAGCGATCCGCATGCGCGAGGCCATGAGCGAGCTCGGCGCCCAGCGCCAGCACCAGGGCCTGTTGCTCAAGATGGGCATCCACGAGGGCTCGTGCCTCGCCGTCACGCTCAACGGCCAGCAGGACTATTTCGGCCAGACCGTGAACATCGCCTCCCGCGTCCAGGGCTTGGCGGCCTCGCGCGCGATCGTGGTGACGGAGGCGGTGGTCGACAACGCCGAGACGCGGACGCTGCTGGACGCCGGCGGCCTCAACCCGACGCGTCGCAGCGTCGCGCTGAGCGGGATCGCGGACAAGGTGTCGGTGTACGAGATACCGTGAGACTTTCGTAGATCCCGTGAGGCTTTCGTAGCCCGGATGGAGCGTCAGCGAAATCCGGGGCGGGAGGTGCGGCGCCATCCCGGATTACGCTGACGCTCCATCCGGGCTACATTTCCCGCCATGACCTTCCTCCTCAACATCGACGTTCCCGACGTCGCGCGAGCGACGACTTTTTACACCGCCGCCTTTGGTCTCACCGTCGGCCGCCGTTTCGGCGCCGATTTCGTCGAGCTGCTTGGCTGGCCGGCGCCGGTGTATCTGCTCACCAAGCAGGCCGGCACGGTGGGCGCCGGCGGCGATCGCCGCCGCTACGCGCGACACTGGACGCCGGTGCATATCGACGTCGTCGTCGATGACGTCGACGCCGCCGTCGAACGCGCGCTGCGCGCCGGCGCGATCCTGGAGGTTGCCGCAAGCGATGCGCCCTATGGGCGGATCGCGATGCTGTCCGATCCGTTCGGGCATGGGTTTTGTCTGCTGGCGTTCAGCGCGCAGGGCTATGACGCGTTGCTCGGGGCGTAGCGACACCGTCATTGCGAGGAGCCCGCGACAAATTGCGTAGCAATTTTGCGCTGGTGCGACGAAGCAATCCAGACTGCCTCCGCGGAACGACTCTGGATTGCTTCGCTTCGCTCGCAATGACGGCGGAGGCACGTTAAAACAAAAAGTGCGAGAACAACCCCATGCACAGTAGGGAACTCCTTGAGATTTCACACTTCTGCGATGCCGGAATGATGTGACCCGTAGGGCAAGGCCGGGACACGCAGATGCGGACCGACTTCGGTGATCCCGAAATAGAATTTGACTCGTCGGGCAAAACAGGGACACTATGCCAAGATGGCGCCGGTTGCGACGGGGGGCTGATGCGCCGCCGGGCCGCGGGGCGACATGCCAAGAGAGCCGAAAAGCAAAGCGAAAAGAAGACTGAAGACCTACCAGACCTCGCTCGGCTTCTACGACCAGGCGGTCGCCGCGCCCTCGATGAAGGCGGCGCTGGAGGCCTGGGGCGCCAGGTCCAATCTGTTTCATCAGGGCGTGGCCAAGGAGACCGACGATCCCGATATCGTCGCGGCGACCATGGCAAGCCCCGGCGTCGTGCTCAGACGTCCGGTCGGCTCGAACGGCCCGTTCACCGAAAGCGCCGAGTTGCCGGCCGACCTTGCCGACGAAGGCGAGGCCAAGTCCAAACGTAAGTCCAAGCCAAGCAAGCGTGCGGCCAAGACTGCAAAGAAGCCGTCCCGCAAGATCGACGACCGACAAGCCCGCAGGGCCGCCGCGGCCTTCGAGAAGGAAGAGCGGCGGCGCGAAGCCGAGCGCCGCAAGGAAGAGGCCGCTCGCGCCAAGGAGCGCGCGCGCCGCGACAAGGCGGTCGCAGCAGCGCAGGCGGCACTGGACAAGGCGAAGCGCGAGCACGAGGCGCGGGCGGAGGAGATCGAAGCCGAGCGGGCCGCGCTGGATGAACGTGCCGAGGCCGAGCAGAGCCGGTGGGACAAGCAGAGGAGGAAGCTGGAGGAAGCGCTGCGTCGGGCGCGGGAGTAGGGGACGCAAGTAGCTCGGATGAGCGAAGCGATATCCGGGACTCTCGCCGCGAAGCATTCCCCGGATGTATGCTCGCTGCGTTCTTCGTCATTGCGAGCGTAGCGAAGCAATCCAGACTGGTTCCGCGGAGGGACTCTGGATTGCTTCGTCGCAAGAGCTCCTCGCAGTGACGGTGGAGAGGTCGCAGGAGCCAACATCGGTCATTCAAGCAAGTTCGAGAGCGAATTGGCTTGCCTTGCTTTGCAACCTTGAGCACTCTTGTGGGAAGGAGGCCAACGCATGAAGAAAATGACCGTCGCGTGTGCGCTCGGAACGGCCCTGGTGCTGAGCAGCCTTGGGATGTCAGGGGCTGAAGCCCGGGCGCGCAAGGCGCAAGTCGTTCGCGAACCCCAGCAGAGACTTATCGTCACGGCGCCCGTGCTCAGGCCAACGCCGTGGGATTATTATATCGTCCCACGATATCGCTATCGTCCTGAAGACGACCGGGTCGATCCCTACGGTCCGCCCCTGGTCTCGTCGTGGGTCCGCTATGAGGGGTGGCGGTGGCCATATTGGTGGTGAACAACCATCACATTCTGCGGCATGTGGAGTTCGGCCAGCGACGGACACGGAATTGACTGGCGCCTGTAGCCCGGATGAAGCGAAGCGCAATCCGGGACTGGCGCAGCTTGAGGCAAGACCCCGGATTTCGCTTCGCTCCATCCGGGCTACGCTCGCTACGCGCCTGCACCGATCGTACGCGCTCATTTTCGCTCGACAGCTCAAGCCCTTGCGCACCTCCCAGCCTGGCCATCCGGAGAGGTTGAACGCTTCCAAGCCCAACATCGCTGCGTGCGACGTCAGCGGCTGGGAAAAAATGGCAAACCTGCGACTGTCAAGAACACATCGGGGTAGAATGGCATTTATCCCCGTAATACACCCAATACTGTTAAGGGGTACGGGCGCGTATTGAGAGGATCAATCATGGCAAGTGTTGAACAATTGCGCAGACGGGACGGCGTTAACCTGGTCCAACTCGAGGCGGACATATCGTCGGTACGCTCGGGAAGCTCTATTACTTCCATTGCTCTGCCTGATTACGTCGAGCACACCGCGGGCGTGACGCGCGTCGGCGCGCTCAGCGCAGAGGCGGTCATTCGCGACTATGAGTCCGCTGCGAAAGAAATCGAGGCCATGGGCACCGAGTTGATCGACGCTGCGCAAAAATGCGAGGCGCTGACAGCCCAGGTCCATGATGCGATCGCCTTCATGCGAGAAACGGCGGCGGGGTATCGTGAAGAGGGTCGGAAGATCTTCAAGCGCATCGAAGAATGCGCGCTGTTCACCGAAGACGTCCGCAAGACATGCGAACAGGTCAAGCGCAGAATGGTCGAAGTCTCGGTCGGTCCATCTTCCGATGAGGAGCTTGAGCCGCAAGAGCCCGAGCTGAGCGGGATCGCCGCCCAGGTGACGATGAGCGAGATACGGTGAGGCGGGCATAGAGCGTAGTTCGTAGGATGGGTTGAGCTCTTGCGAAACCCGTCGTCGCGCGCCAGCGTCGTTGGTATCGCTTCCGCTCGTCGAGCTACGGCGGACAAGTCGCTCCGCCCATCCTACGGTCTTGCGAAACGCATCATCTAATCGCCGTCACTCACGGCAAGCGCCTGTAGCCCGGATGGAGCCAACGGGTCGGCGCGCAGCGCCGCCCGATGACAGGCTCCGCGAAATCCGGGACCGGCGCAGCTTGGGGCAAGACCCCGGATTTCGCTTCGCTCCATCCGGG
>NZ_PSRT01000214.1 GCF_004212635.1 Bradyrhizobium genosp. SA-3
ACACCTGCGCAGCAGGTTTGGCGACCGCCGTGAATCTATTCCGGATCAAAGCCCGAAATCCAGTTGCGGCTCCGCACCATTTCCGACCTGCAACGAAGACAGTGACACCCCCAAGAGCCGAACCGGCTTCGGAAAAGGCATGTTGTCCCGCAGCAGGCCGATGGCCACTTCGGCGAGGCCATTGCGATTGGCGACAGCCGAAGAGACGGACCGGCTACGTGTGATGATCTCGAAGTCGTCGAACTTCACTTTCAGCGTCACCGTTCGTCCACGCGCGCCGGCCGATTCGCAATGTCGCCAGACCTTGTCGATCAGCGGCTCGAGCTCGGCGATCATGGGTTCGACTTCGGTAAGGTCGGTCGAGAACGTATTCTCCGCGCCGACGGACTTCCGGGTGCGGTTGGCTCGAACAGGCCGTTCGTCGACGCCGCGCGAGATCCAATAGTAGTAGGCGCCCGACTTGCCGAAGTTCGCGTTCATGAACTGCAGCGTTTGGTTGCGCATGTCGAGACCGGTGAATATGCCCAAGGCGTTCATCTTAGCGCTCGTTGCGGGGCCTATCCCGTGGAATTTGCCTACAGGAAGCGTCTCCACGAAAGCCGGCCCCATCTCAGGCGAGATGACGAACTGACCATTTGGGCTTGCGGTGATCGGAAGCGAGCTTCGCCAGAAATTTGTTGTAGGAGATGCCGGCCGAGGCGTTTAGGCCGGTCTCCGCCTTGATCTTCTCGCGAATGCGCAATGCGATGTCCCTGGCGAGTAGGATGCCTTGAAGATTTTCGGTAACGTCCAGATAGGCCTCGTCGAGCGACAGGGGTTCGATGATCGTTGTGTGCTCGGCGAAGATCTCGCGGATTTGCCGGCTGATCGCCTTGTAGACCTCGAAGCGCGGCCTGACGAAGATCAGGTCGGGACATTGTCGCTTCGCGGTCACCGAGGGCATCGCAGAGCGAACCCCAAATTTGCGGGCTTCGTAGCTCGCAGCCGCCACGACTCCGCGCTCTGCTGAGCCGCCCACCGCGACCGGCTTTCCGCGCAGGTCCGGGTTGTCGCGCTGTTCCACGGACGCATAGAACGCATCCATGTCGATATGGATGATCTTGCGGTGGGGCGCGTTCGAGTCGCCTTGCTCTGAATCGGACCGGACCATCCCTAGATTATAGACGTTCGCAGTCCAGCCGTCGCAGCTTAGACCAAGTCCTTAGGCGGACACTCGGGGCAACTATCACCGACCGAATCCAAGAGCTCTGTGATCGCATCTGCGGCTTCGTCGGCCGAAACGCCTGCCGGCGGATCCTGGCGAGCGATATCATAAGGGCGATCACGCGCGTGCGGGTCGGCGCGATCCTGCATCCAACCGTGCTCACATTCGCTGATAGCGCCGACTTCCTGCAGCACGGAGATCGCCCAGCCGCGCAGCGTCCGGATCGCCGGTCGTCTCTGCTTGGTCATCAGCATCGACATCGCTCCTGCCGGGACGAATCCTTGTGCCGCCCGCGTCGTTCCGGACGGTTAGCACAGAGCAGGGATTCGAAATCGCTGGAGCCGGCGCTTGTCCACGTGTTCCGCCGGCCTGTGCACAGCCGCAAACTCCAATTTGGCGGCGCTTGCCGCCAAATGGCCTCGCTCACGCGGCCAGTGCCGGGTCTTCCTTCTCGCCGGTGGAGACGATCCGCGGCACGCCGTCCGGGAGGGGTCGCTGCAGCGACTTCGCCTCGTCCCAAGGGGCGCGGAGCCAGACCTCGTACTCCTCCGCCGTCGCCAGGATCACCGGCATGGCCTTGGGGTGGACGCGCTTGACCTCCGCGTTCGGCTCACAGGTGAGGAATCCGAAGACGTCGCTGGTGATCTCGCCTTCCTTCGCCTTGCGCACACTGGTCCAATTGGTCCACAGGCCGGCAAATGCGATCAGAGGTCGTGTCTCGTCCAGCGCGAACCAGACCGGCACTTTCCTGCCGTCGATCGTGTCGTACTCGGAAAACGACGTGAACGGCACCAGGCAGCGATGCTCCGGTCCGAGCCATCGCTTCCAATGAGCGCTGCTGACATTCCTGATGTTCGTCGTGCCGCCGTCCGGCTCCATCCGGAGCAATTCCTTGAAATCGATGGTCTTGCCCTTGGCCTGCAATTTCTCCGCGCGCTTCTTCGTCGCGTCCATCAGGGCCCGCTGCGAACTCGGCATGCCCCAGCGCGCCATGACGACCTCGCGTGCCTGGACGCCGTTGCGCACGATCGGTGCGGGGTAGTCGGGAAAAATGCCTGGCATCGATGGCAGGTTGCCGACATGGCTGTTCAAGGCGCCGAACAGGCGACGGATCGCGTCAACGTTTTTTGTCATTGAGTTGAGATTGCACACGATCAAGTCTCCGGAGCAGCCAGGCGGTGACGCGATATCAGTTGCAGCAGCGTGGCGGAGGGTCGACGCCCGGCCTTAGCACATTTGCTGCAGCGTAGCCGGCTGGCCAAGTCGTGGATAAATGTGGTCGGCGGATGCCGCAGCGCCGCCAGATCCACGTCTCGTCGGGTCTTGCATCGCGAGCATTCGATCTCGGCCCAGGCGAAGCCCCCGTTGATGGCCTGGTCGACCGTCGGTGATGGGTCAATGGGCCCGCCATCTGCCCACATGCGCTCGTTCCAGGATTCGCAGAGCAACTTGTCGGCCTGACGAATGAGAGCTTCGCCTTTGGCCCGGGCTTCGGCCGCCTGTCCTGCAAGGATCGTCGTCATCGCGCGTGCCCGGCCGAGCTCCTTGGTGAGCGCCTTGCGGTCTCCTCCGGAGAGGGGCGTCGGGTGATGTTTCGGTGCCATGGCAGCATCCAGTTCCGGACGCGCCGGCGACTACTCGAACGCAGGCCAACAGCCATCTTCCTCATGGCGCCCGGTCCGCTGGGTGCAGGTATTGTCCAACAGCCGCTGTCCGACATCCTTCCAGAGCGCGTCCGGACCATAGAGACGAGCGGCATCTGCCTTCTGGATCCCGACCACCCTGGCGCAGCGGCGGCAGCCCACCCGCAGAACATGTTGAGGAATTTGGCTCAGCCGCAGCGTCCCTCCGGAGGGGCTTGCCGGCTTGGCATCGGCGCGGGAGTCAGCGAGAAGCGCCTCCCAGTATTCCCGCGGCAGATCATCGTCCGCAGCCAATCCTCGCTCCCGAGGCACGTTTTTGCGCACGAGAGCTGCCATCTTTTCCATTTGCTTGGGTGTCGGCATGCGCCAGCTCGCGGGTCGATCGGTCATTGTCCAATTAGAACATAACAAGAACACGAGAGTGGAGTTCCCCGACCGAAAAAATGGGCCTTATGGCGAGGCAGCCGTTGTCGGAACCATGATCTGCCGTTCGTCTTGAATCCAGGCCGTCTCGAACCGGAGTTCTGCGTACATGGCCCCCCGTGCCAACTGGAAAGGCTTCCTGCGTTTGTCGCTCGTGACGTGCCCTGTGGCGCTCTATCCCTGTACATCTACAGCCACTGATCGTAGGCGACGACGGCAAGTTGATGCGCCTCACTTCAGTCAGCAGTTTTGGCCCTGTGCGCAAGTTGGCCCAGCGGGCCTCAAGCTCGGCAAGCGCCTTCGCGAAGCGCTGCTTGGCCTCGCCCGGATCGCGGGTTTGAAGGCTTACCTTCTCCTCGCGCTTGCCGACGATCTTACGCAAATCGTCAGGAACAGCTTTTCGGAGCTGATAGATTCCAGTTTTGGGATGCTTCCATGGACACGACATAGCCAACGGCATTGTACCACCCTTCTGTACCACTGAGGAGCGGGTAAGCCGTGGAATTTGCTAATTTGCTTTGGATTTCACGCTCTTAGGAGAGCGATGGTGCCCAGGAAAGGAATGCGCGGACCGACTACTTAGCCCTTGAGGTAATTGATCTTTTTTCGTTGAGCAATCAAGATGTTTACCAGTTGAGTTACGCTCAAAAAGTCCCGTCGTGTATTGTTCCGTGTGTCAGAATAATGCTTCGCGTGTTAGTATCGCTGTGACCGCTCAATTTAAGGCGAGTATCCGAAACATGGCATTCGACATAAAGAAGCTCGGCGGCGGCAAGCCGCCCGGCGGGGGCAACATTATTGACCCGCGAAAGATCTTCGGAACCTTGGCTCGGAATCCCAGATTTCGCCGGCCATCGGATGAGCAGGGCGAAGTCCTTGATAAGTGGTTCGCGCTCAGAACCCAGGCCGATAACACCCTCAAGATGAACACCGGCGCGGGTAAGACCCTGGTCGGACTCCTAGCTCTTCAGAGTTCGTTGAACGAGGGCGTGGGACCGGCCGCGTACATTACTCCCGACATTTATCTGGCCCGCCAGGTTATCAAAGAGGCGACCGAACTCGGCATAGCCGTCACGGACGATCCAAGAAGCGCCGCCTATATGTCTGGCAAGGCGATCCTTGTGATCAATGTTTACAAGTTCATCAATGGCAAATCGGTCTTTGGCGTAGGGTCCGAGGGATCGAAGATTCCCATCGGCTCCCTCGTCGTCGACGACGCACACGCATGTCTGGCTGTTGTCGCTGCGCAATTTACTATCGCCTTGTCGTCGAAGCACGCGGCTTACGGTGAACTGCTCAAATTGCTGCAAGATGATCTTAGATCGCAGTCCGAAACCGGCCTGCTTGATATTCAATCGGGCGACCCACAGACCGTCATGCTCGTCCCGTTTTGGGCATGGAAAGACAAGCATGCGCAAATCACGAAGATCCTGCACACACATCGCGACAGCGAGGAACTCCTGTTCGTTTGGCCGCTGCTAAAAGAGGTCATCCCGCTTTGTCAGTGTGCATTTAGTGGGCGAGGCCTCGAGATCGCTCCGCGCTGCCTGCCCATCGATGAGATTCCGAGCTTTGTTAATGCAAAGCGGCGCATTTACATGACCGCAACGCTAGCCGATGACGGCGTTTTGATATCGCACTTTCAGGCGGACCCTAAGAGCGTCACGACACCAATCAAACCGAATGGAGTCGGCGAGATTGGAGACCGCATGATCTTGGCGCCTCAGGAGATCAACCCCCAGATCGTCGTCGACGAGATTAAGGGATTGGCGGCCGACATAGCCAAGCACCACAACGTGGTCGTTATCGTCCCTTCGAAGAAGCGCTCCGCTTATTGGTCTGATGTTGCTGCGCAAACGCTGGATGCGACGAATATCGAGGAAGGCGTTGCCGAGCTGAAGAATGGTAAGCACGTCGGCCTCACCGTCCTTATCAATAAATACGATGGCGTAGACCTTCCTGGGGATGCCTGCCGCCTTCTCGTAATTGACGGCCTACCCGAGGTTTTTGGCCTGATCGAACGAAACGAAATGGCCGCCTTAGATGGTACGGACATTCAGCTCGTGCGACAAATGCAGCGGCTAGAACAAGGAATGGGCAGGGGCGTTCGTTCGGGGGAAGATCATTGTGCGGTGTTGTTGGTCGGCTCACGCCTTACGCAGCGAATTCACCTGCAGGCGGCGAGATCCAAATTCACAGCAGCAACCCTAGCGCAGCTGGACTTGTCGCGTGAGGTGGCCGAGCAGATTGCGGGTCAGCCCATAGCGGCATTCCGACCGGTTCTGGACTACTGCATTAAGAAAGACCCCGATTGGTGGCGCACCGGGCGAGAGCGGCTCGCTAATGCCGCAGAGGGGCCGGCCAGCTTTGTTGATCCCAACGTCGCGGCAGTTCGGAGCGCGTTCGACTTGGCGAGGGGGCAGCTTCTCGATAAAGCGTGCGCGGCATTACAAGTCCCCATTAACTCAACGGGAGAGCGTCGCTTGAGGGGATATCTCAAGCAACAACTCGCCGAGTACGAACATCACCTGGACCCCGCTAAAGCGCAGGAAACTCAGCTTTCGGCCTATCAAGACAATCGCCGCACGCTTAGGCCGATCAAGGGAATAACATACAACAAACTGTCGCCGCCGGCCGCAGAACAGGCGTTGACCGCCGCACAGTTTATGAAAGCCAGATTTTTGGACGGCAACGACCTAATCTTGTTTGCCAACGCCCTGGCTGATGATCTCGATTGGTACGAGGACGACTCCAAACGGTTTGAAGCTGCAATGCGCGAATTGGGGCATCTGCTGGGCTTTGGATCGCAACGACCGGAACTGGAAATCGGAAAGGGCCCCGACAATCTCTGGGCAGTCGGCGGACTGCGCTTCTTTGTGATCGAAGACAAGAATGGAGCAACGTCAGACATAATCGCGAAGTCCGATTGCAACCAGTTGCTAGGCTCGATGGAGTGGTTCAGTCAGGCTTACGATAAGTCCTGTACGGCCACGCCAATCATGGTCCATCCCGAGAGCAAATTTGATCAGTACTCATCACCGAGCGCTGATTTCAGGATACTTGATAAGGTCGGCCTGAAAAAGCTTCGCGAAGCGATCAGGGCGTACGCAACATCGATCGCCGCGTCGAACGGCCTAACAGACGCAGTCAAGATACGGGCACGGCTGGCTCAGTTTGGCCTGTCGGGCGACAAATTCATCGAGTCCTTCACGAGGGGTTTCACGAAGGCCAAATGATATGCTCACCGGGTCAAAGGAATCCGGCTCCGCTCGCGCGGCGACGCGGCTCCGTCTTGGCTCTGCGTGAATAAATGTCAGCCCACATCTCGTAGGTCTCCTGAACCATGGTTTCGATCTGTTCGAAGCTCAGGAGGGGAATTGCATTCTCCTCGTGAGCGAACGCGACCCGCGGCTGCCCTTTTGAGGGACTCGTGAACTGCCAAATTGCGAACTTTACCTCGGCAAAGTCTGGGTCCGCAGCGCGAATTCGCTCGTGCATCGTTGAGAATACGAACTGACGCGCGAGCGCTGTTAGCCGCGTTGTAGAACGTCGCGGATCGAAGAACGGAATGATCGGCTGTCCATCCCGGATGAGGAGGAAAGAGTGCCAGAAAACCAACTTCGTGCCTGAGCCTACCGAAAGCGGGAACAGTTCGAGGCTACGTCCCTCAATGGGACCGGCAGCTGCGTGGTCATACAGAGATTGCGCGACCAGCAGATTGGCAGCGAGTTCTTCGGCCGACCTCGATTCCGCACGGATCGTTTGCTCAATGCTGGCGAACGGTACTCTTTCGGTAACCCGCAGGAACCCCGTCTGGATATTGAGGATATCAGGCAGAGCCTTCCGGAACGGCACGTACCGGTATGGAGGATGGGATAGACGAAATGCTTCGAGAGCGCGGCGCTTTTGGTCAACGGGTAGCGGAGCAATTCGCGCAAGGTCGGTATCAGGCAGGGGGGGTATCTTCACCGGGCTCTCCAATCGCGTTGGCCGCGCCCAAAGCCACCTTGTGGAACTTGAAGCGCGTCGCGATGACATCGTTTCCGATTCTTAGCCCGAATGCGAGTCTTGTTCTTGATTTGTCTACTACGAAGTGCCAGGGGGCGCCCTTAGCGTGGGAAATCCCGACGAGTTGCCCGGGCGTCAACCCGCCGTACTGCGCCATGATCCTAGAAATATGCTGCTTAACGAGGGGGTCTTCCGGCGTTGCGATTTCCGCAAGCACGCCGGTGACAAGATTTCGATGCTGAGCCCGAAACGTGATGACGGTGTCCCGCGCCCCCTTGAATGATTGGTACACCGCTGGATGCACAGGACCGAACTCCCAGGCTTCGAAATATCCGGAAACTAAAGGCCGCTTGCGCTCGATAAGAAAAAGGGCGTGCGCGAAATAGAGCAGTTTTTGCAGCGCAAGATTTGTCACCGCCCGACCATGGCGCTGCCCCTCGTCGAGCATCAAATTCGCGATTGCTCTGGGATCATACGGCTGTTCGGTCACGATTTACTTCTAGCTCACCCTGCCAGTGGGACCAGCGTTCGAATCAAAAGGCGCGGTGCCGCCCCCAAGTTTCTTAATAGAGGTAAACAAATCGCGCAAGAACATAACAAGAACTTTGCGATAGGGGTCCCAAATTTGAGAGGTCACGTGCGGGCAGCCTGCGAACGCGAAGCAACCGATGTACCGGTAATTGCCCTTGGAGCGCGTGGCTTCGAACAAGAGCAGATCTCGGCCGTCTGCTAGGTGATCCCGGATCGCTCGGTTGCCGCGAACAAATGACATATCGCCACTTTGACCCTCCCCGGTGTAGGCAAATATTCCATCGGGTCGCCAACCATCCGAGTAGCCAAATTGCTCGCCGGATTCTCCTGTGAAGAGGAAAACGAAAGGACAGTCATTGGGCGTGGTGATGCCGCCACGCTCCTGCCACTTGATGGATGTCGCGCTGCCGGTTGTAGAGGCTTCCGATCTCATAGGGGATTCCAATGGGACCGGCGTCAGAGGGTTTAGAACGGTGAAGCCAAGCTCCCGGAGCCGCCTGGCCGCTGCTTTATCGCCCCCGCTGAAGTCGCCAGGCGTAAGCGCCTGAAAGTCACCGCCTAGCTTGCCATGTGCGGCGCCCGCAATCGCCTTGCTGTCGTATGGCTTAGCGTTGTGCTCTAGGAAATATCCTCGTGACTTACCGAAACCGTATTTCTCGAGAAATGGCTCTCGCCGGAGCTCATCAAACTCTGCGAGAGCATCTAAGACTGCCTGCCTCGTCAAGTCAGATAACGCGAAAGTCTTCCCCTCCCCCGCGGCGAAATCACTATACTGTTCTTTCGCGCGCGATGTAACGTTCCTGCTGCTTGTCCGCAGTCGGGGGCGGAAGGTCAATTCGCTGCGGTAGGTGATGTAAGTCCGATGAGGGGTGCATGAGCAAGAAGGTCACTTTGGATACTAACGTTTTTCAGCACGTAATCCGGCCAAGTAGCTTTCCGAACGATCCAGATCCGACATCTCTGCAAAAGGTGCATGACGCCCTGAAATCCAAGCGTCTGATAGGGTTTGTCGCTGACCCGATCGCTCACATCGAGCAGATTCCTAAAGCAAAAAGGTCAAGCTATTTTGCCGGGGTACAAACGGTAGTCGCGGGATCCCAGCAGACCTTGCCCGACGGTACTATCAAGTATTCCATGCGCGTCTCGCCCGATCCGTCTGCGCATCCTGGGCTGCCTGGAATTCTGGTAGACTGCCTGAAGGAAGCCGTCGCGTTGGGCGTCACCGTGCTCCGTTGCCCACGAATAGCGCTCCCGATGGCTCCAGAGATAGATCCCTCATGGTATGCGCCGGATGCTAACCAGCAAGCCCGCCAGGCCAAGTTCTTCGATGTGCTCCGAGCAATCGAAGTAAGGGGGGTGGGTATTGCCGCGCTCAAAGCAGTCGGACTAGAACTCCTCAAGCGTGACAATAAAACGGGTGAGTGGCACGAAGGGCTGGCTCTTGCGCGAGATCAACACGATGAAGCAAAAATCAAGAAGGCGTGGGCCGAATGGGCTGATGCGGACGCAATCGCTGCTCACATCGCCTATGAAAACGATTACTTCTGCACTCGGGACGACGCCGTCGCGGCCGGTATTTCCATCCTGAACCAGGGTAATCGTCAGTGGCTGGAGCAGACATACCAACTCTCTATTGTCAGCCCAACGGCGCTTGCGAAGCTGATTGGTCCATAGAAAGTCACGCTAGGCTTTCCGGCCTCACGTCATGGTCCCGTTGCCGGGTTATTCCGTCGCATCTCGATTGCGCGACCATCCGGGCTCTGAGCGGAATCGGCTGTTAGCTCCTGGTCCGGCTTCAACAAGCCCATCAGTAAATGACCCTTTACGCCGCCGCTGTGGGCATCTTAGCTGGTGGCTTGTGTGACATCGATGGCCGGAAACCGTGCTATTGCGCTCGCCTTTGCCTTGATAGTCACGTCTCCGTAGCCCTCCGAGATGTTGCGCGGCGCATGCCCCTGGATGGCATCAAGCACTCGCATCTCAACTCCCTGATCAATTCCCACTGTTTTAAAGCGATGGCGCCAGCCGTGGCTTGGATCGACGTTCTTATCCTTCACCTCGCGGACGAACGCATTGACCTTATTCCGCGTCGTCTTCACCGCGTTGCGCACCCCCAACTCACCGGCCTTCGGCTCGATAAACAGATAGCCGCCCTTGGACTTCTCGTAGAACTCCAAGAAAGCTATCTCCGAGTGGGATCGCGAGCGTCGTGCCGACAATCTGCGACCTGACATCGCGCGGAATGCGCTGCACGAATAGCAGAGAGCGAGACCCATCCCGGCGCATCGGCCGAACAACCCTATACAGCAATGTTACGCCCCATTGTTACACAGTCGGGGCCAGCGCAACACTCTGATGGGCTTTAACTATCTGGAATAGCTTGCTGTCCAGAAAAGCATGGTGCCCAGGAAAGGACTGCTCCCTAAGATCCGCAGCTTCCTGAGCAGGGGTTTGTCTTGATGACCCCCGCAGACCGGCCGCCTTTCCGCGATGAAGTCTGTTTGATTCAAGCCTTCGATGAATCGTTCTCGCTCGAGAGAATGCATTTTCGGCTTGGCTGGCGCGACCGCGCTCAACGGCGGTCTCAGGACCCCCTGATATGCGTATCTGGGAGCGGCAACAGTAGGGTCACGATCTAGGGACGAATTCAGCGCAGTTTGTGCATTTCCTGCTCGGGACCGGCAACGCTGGGCTGCCTCGCGAGGTGATCTCGTCGCTAGTGCCGG
>NZ_PSRT01000215.1 GCF_004212635.1 Bradyrhizobium genosp. SA-3
CGGACCGCAGGGGCCGGCGGGGCCACAAGGCCCGCGCGGCGAGGCCGGGCCGCCCGGTCAATTGCCGTCGATCGAACAGGTGCTGCCGTGGCTCGAGCAGCTCTTCGACGCCTGGGATGAACGCCGCCGCCAGCGCGAGCGCGAAGCCGCCGAGCGCGAGGCGCTGGAGGCCGCCGTGCAGGAGACTGACGAGCCGATCGCCGATGACGGGAGCGACGACGGCGAAGGCGACGATCACAAGAAGAAGAAAAAGAAGAAGCGCGGCAACAAGGGCTAGCGGACGAGCCTATTCCTCGTTTTCGCGTCGCGGGAGCATGCCCATGCGCTCGAACTGCCAACGCATGGCCCGATACCAGAGATAGCCGACCGCAGCGCCGCACAGGGCGAGGATGATCGTGTTGACGCTCGAGAAGGAGCCGCTCCACCACATCATCCAGGCGGTCCACAGCACCGTGAGGGTGACGGCACCTGCTTTCAAGGGAAGAAGGGGGCGGCTCATGATCGTGCTCCGGGTTGTCGAAACCCCGGCGGACATCATCGCGCAGTAAGTGGCCCTCTTCCGTGAGCTAAATCACGGAGTGGGCTCTGGGATCGCTAACCGAAGCGCAGGCGCGAGCGCTCCTTGGCCTTTTCCGCCTCGACCTCGCGGTCGCGCGCCGGCGCATGGGTGTGCAGCGAGGTCAACAGCCGCCGCGCGGCCTCCGACACCTCCGCCACTGCACGCTCGAACACCTCCTCATTGGCCTGTGACGGCTTGTTGAAGCCGGACAGCTTTCGCACGAACTGGAGCGCGCTGGCGTGGATCTCGTCCTCCGTCGCCGGTGGTTCGAAGTTGAACAGCGTCTTGATGTTGCGGCACATGCAGTCTCTCCGGATATGTCCAAGGACGATCGGCGGCGACGAAATCCTACATCCTTCCCCGCACTTCTGTTAAGTTCCGCGGCAACGCGGCCGCCGAATACGAGCCGCACGGGGAGAGGAACATGAGAACTTCTTGCGCGGCCTTGTCGGCCGTTCTGCTATCCATCTCGACGTCAATATGGGCAGCCGACTATCCGGCGCCAAAGCAGGGCGACTGGATCGCCAAGGATTTCAAGTTCCACGCCGGCGAGACCATGCCGGAATTGCGGCTGCACTACACCACCGTCGGCGAGCCGAGCGGCCAGGCCGTGCTGGTGCTGCACGGAACAGGCGGCTCGGGCGCTAGCATGCTCTCGCCCGCTTTTGCCGGCGAGCTGTTCGGAGCCGGGCAGCCACTCGACGCCTCCAAATATTACATCATCATTCCCGACAGCATCGGCCACGGCAAATCGTCAAAACCGTCCGACCGCATGAAGACGAGCTTCCCGAAATACGACTACGACGACATGGTCGAAGCGCAATATCGCCTGGTGACGGAGGGCCTCGGCGTCAAGCATCTGCGGCTCGTCATCGGCAATTCGATGGGCGGCATGCAGACTTGGCTGTGGGGCGAGAAATATCCGAAAGCAATGGACGCGCTGATCCCGATGGCCTCGCAGCCAACCGAGATGGCCTCGCGCAACTGGATGCTGCGGCGGATCATGCTCGACACCATCCGCAACGATCCCGACTACAATGGCGGCAATTACACCAGCCAGCCGCGCATGATGAAATACGCCATCACGGCCTATGGCATCGCCAGCATCGGCGGCACGCTGGCCTATCAATCGCAGGCGCCGACGGCAGCGAAGGCCGACAAGATCGTCGACGATCGGCTCGCGACGCCGATCACGGCGGATGCCAACGACTTCGTCTATCAGTGGGAGTCCTCGCACGACTACAATGCCGGCGAGAAGCTGGAGCAGATCGAAGCCTCGCTGTTGCTGATCAATTCCGCCGACGACGAGCGCAACCCGCCCGAGACCGGCATCACGGACGCTGCGATGAAGAGAGTCAAGAACGGCCGCCTCTTCCTCATCCCCGCAAGCGCCGAGACGCGCGGCCACGGCACCACCGGAAATGCGAAGTTCTACAGCGAGCAGATCCGGCAATTGCTGAAGACAGCGCCGCAGCGGACGATGTAGGAGCGCCACGCGCGCCATCTCGCAACGCATCATATGCAGCGCTCGACGCCGCATATTATTTGAGCATGCATTGCGCTGACAGCTCGGGCTTAATCGCGCCAACGATACGAATCGACGCGCGGGGACAATCGCGCGCCTTCAGTACGACACGCGATGAGGAGGATCGCATGCACAGGCTCGCACTGTGCGTTTGGCTGGCCGCGCTGACGAGCGCCGCCTTCGCGTTCGACAATGGGCAATATGACCACGTCTCGCCCGACATCCGCGCCTGGTTCAAGAGCGTGATCGCGCCGAATGGCGTGCCCTGCTGCGACATCTCCGACGGCCATCGCACCGAATACGACGTACGCGGCGGCGCCTATTGGGTGCCGATCGAAGGACAATGGATCGAGGTGCCCGAGCGCGCCATCATCCGCGACCGCGGCAATCCGGTCGGTCAGGCCGTGGTGTGGTACGTCCACCACCGCGGCGCCATCATCATCAGCTGCTTCGTGCCGGCCGATGCGGTTTAGCGCGCTGGATTTCGTTGGCTGCAGGCGCCTGATCGGTTAGCTTGAGACCAAGCCGAAAGCGGAGGCACGCCGTTGACCGATCTTAGCGCCGAAGATCTCGCCACCATCTATGCCAAACCGTCGCCGCGCGTCATTGCGAAAGCGCGCCCGGCGATCGATGCCCATGCGAAGAAATTCATCGAGATGTCGCCGTTCTGCGTGCTCGCGACATCGGGTGCGGACGGAAGCGTCGACGCATCGCCGCGCGGCGGCGGCATCGGTTTCGTCCACGTCGCCGGTCCCAACCAGTTGCTGATGCCGGACCGCTCCGGCAACAACCGGATCGACAGTTTTCGCAACGTCGTCGAAGGCTCTGGCTTCGTGCATCTGCTGTTCTTCGTGCCAGGGATCGACGAGACGTTGCGCGTCGGCGGACGCGGCACGCTGTCGGCCGATCCGGATCTGCTCGCCGCGATGGTGGAATTCGGCAAGCCGCCGCGCGCGGTGCTGAACGTCACTGTGAGCGAAGTCTATTTCCACTGCGGCAAGGCGCTGATGCGCTCGAAGCTTTGGTCGTCTGAGAAGGTGCAGCGCTCGGTGATGCCGAGCATCGTCGAGGTCATTCACGACCAGACGGGCTTAGGCGAGCCGCAGAGTCAGGAAAGCGTGGAAGAACTCTACAAGACGCAGTTGTAGGCGGCGCGACAAGCACAGTGTCGTCCCAGACAAGCGCAGCGCAGATCCGGGATCCATAGCCACAGGGAGTGGTTTGGCGAAGACTCGGAGTTACCAGTTGCGCGCTACGACCACTTCCTGTGGTTATGGGTCCCGGCGTTCGCCGGGACGACACGGGAGTATGCGGCCAGTGCCAGGGCTCAGTGCCCCTCGCCTTCGAGACCGCCGACGTGCTTCTGGGTGTAGAGCTCAAGGCCGATACGGCCGATCAGGTCGAGCTGGGTTTCGAGGAAGTCGATGTGATGCTCCTCGTCGCTCATCAGCTTCTCGAACAAGTCACGCGTGACGTAGTCCTTGGCGCCGTGGCAGTAGGTCGCCGCCTCCTGGTAGAGCGCCCGCGCGCTCATCTCGGCGGCGAGGTCGCATTCGATGATCTCCTTGACGTTCTGGCCGATGCGCAGGGGATCGAGCACCTGCATGTTCGGGAAGCCGTCGAGAAACAGGATGCGCGCGGTGAGCTTGTCGGCGTGCTCCATCTCCTCGATCGACTCCTTGCGCCAGACCTTGGCCATGTCCAGGAGGCCCCAGTTATCGAGGAAACGGTAGTGCAGCCAGTACTGGTTGATCGCAGTCAGCTCGTGACGCAGCGCCTTGTTGAGATAGTCGATGACTTTTGGGTCGGCCTGCATGGTTCACTCCAGCTCTTGCAATCCAAATCGGCCCCAAACCGAGTTTAGAATGCTTCTAAATGAATTTGCGGACGACGGCAACCGGCTGGTGGACGCAGCCGGGGGAAAGCTCAGCCGAACGTATGGAAAGTTTCAGCAGGCCGCGAGCGCGAACTGGGCGGGTTCGGCCGTCTCGTCGTTGGCGGCCACAGCGTGGCTGTGCGGACAGCCGGCACAGCAGGATTGGGCGCAAGGGCCAAGTGCTTCGTCGATGATGGTCTTGATGGTCCGGGCACAGCGGCCGCATTCGGCGCTACAACCGAGGCATCCATAGACCTGCTTGGCATGGCGCACGGCGTCGTCGGACTCGGCGACGGCGGCGCGGATGTCGTCATCGCTCAGCACGTTACAGGAACAAATGATCATGGAAGCGATAGGCCCTTCGGTGATGCGCCATCATCGATATTTAAGGGGCCGGCCGGATGCAAAAGGAAAAACCGGTATTTGAAGCTATTCCAAACTGGCCCGCAAACAGCCTAGAACGGCTCTAAAATAGGGCGTTGCGCTGGATCAAGATTGCGGCGGACCTAGTCGCCGCCACCGCCTCCCCCGCCATCGCCGCCGCCACCGCAATCCCCGCCGCTGCTGCCGCTATCGCTGCTGGAACAGCTACCGCCATCAGTCGAGCTCCCCGAACTGTCACTGGAAAACCAGCTTCCCAGCGAGAAGCCGTCGCTCGTCCCCGAATAGCTGTCACCGCCGCTACTCCCTCCATCGCTACCGGCCGCGGCGCGGGAGCGCCGACCGCGATTCTGGAGGTGTGTGATCCAGCCGTAGCCGATCGCGAAAACGATCCCGGCAGCAATCAATGCATTGACCATCGCGCTGCCCATCATCGTCTCCCGGGTGGAGCTGCGGTCCATACCAATCTGTCGTACCCGGCAAGGGTGCCGTTCATTGATCATTCAAGCGAAGTATGGAACTCTGCTGCCAAAGAGTTCCCGCGTGATTGTGTGAAAGGTCAACAATGAAGAAGTCGCTCCTGGCAATTGCTGCCATCGTCACTCTGGCCCTGACGGCCGGAACACCGGCCCATGCGCAGCGCGGCGTCGCTGCAGGCGTGGCGGCCGGGATCATCGGCGGCGCCATTGTCGGTGGCGCGTTGGCTTCTCCGTATTATTACGGACCGGGCCCTGGCTATTACGAACCCGGCTACTATCCGCCCCGCTACTACGCCCCCGGCCCGGGCTATGTCGCCGACGACTATTACGGCGGCGGCTGTGTCTGGCAGAAGCAGCGCTTCTGGGACGGCTACGCCTGGCGCGTCCGCCGCGTCAGAGTTTGCGGCTGAGTCGCCCTGAACCGGTTCACTACGGATGCGCCGTTCATCTCGGGGCCTGAAAAAGACCGCTTTTTCTCGTCACAGCTCCGTGTGCGTTTACCGTGGATTGACCATTTGCGCGCTTCCTAGCCCAACGGCCAATTCCATCAGAGTGTGCGTGAACCTTTGAAACCCGGGCACCTCTAACAAGGGGAGCCCATCTCCCAGGAGAGCCCTGAGCATGAAGAAGACTTTAGTTGCCGCCCTCACGGTTGCGACGGTCGCCGGTTCGCTGGTAACCGCCACCCCGCCCGCCAAAGCCGGTGACGGCGTCGGCGCCGGCATCGCGGCCGGCCTGATCGGCGGCGCGATCGTCGGCGGCGCCATTGCGTCGAGCCGTCCCGCCTATGGCGGCCCCGTCTACGTGGCCGAGCCCGGCCCGCCGCCCCCGCCCTGCTACTGGCGTCGTGAGCGGTATTGGGATGGCTACGGCTGGGTCAGCCGGCCGGTCCGCGTTTGCTACTGATCTGATCGCATGGCGCGCACACGCGCCGCGATGGAAGCCCGGCCGAGCACCTCGGCCGGGCTTTTTCTTTTTGCCGAAGTCGAGAACCGTTATCGCGTAGCCTGGATCGAGCGCAGCACCTCTTCACTCGGCCAGCAATCGACCTTGAGGCCGGCCGACCTCTGATAGGCGCCGAGCGCGGCGCGGGTCTGCATGCCCGCCTTGCCGTCGATCTTGTCCTTGTAGAGCCCGACGCGCGTGAGCCCACGCTGCATGGTCTCGACGTCCTTGGTGCGCAACTGCTTCGAAGCCGACCAGGGCGTTGCGAATGGCAGCGGGTTCATCATGCGGTCGCTGAGATGGCCGACGAACAGCACGTAGAGATCGGAGAAATTGTACTCCTTGATGACGAAGTAATTCCTCGTGGTCAGGAACGACGGACCGTAGATGCCCTCCGGCTGCAGCAGCGAGGCCGGCTGCGCCTGTTCGGCGGCGCTGAGCTTCTGCCCACGCACCGGCACAAAACCCTCGCGCAGCCACTGGCCGATTGGCTTCGTCACCTCGGGCACGCCGGTGGTGCAATCAAGCTTCGCCGGCGCCTGCACCTCGTAGGCCCAGCGCACACCGCTTTGCCAGCCCTTGTTGACGAGCTGCTGCGCAGCAGACGCCAGCGCATCCGGCACCGAATGCCAGATGTCGATGCGGCCGTCGCCGTCGAAATCGACGCCGTGCTTGTAGTATTCCGAGGGCAGGAACTGGGTGAGTCCGGTGGCCCCGGCCCAGGAGGAGCGCATGTCCTTGCGCGTCACCACGCCCTCGCCGAGGATCTTGAGCGCGAGGATGAACTCGTTGCGGTATTGATCCTTGCGGCGTCCGACATAGGCCTGCGTCGCCAGCACGCGGACGAGATCGTAAGGCAGCGTGTAGCGGCCATAGTCTGTCTCGCGGCCCCAGATCGCGAGCATGACGGTCGCAGGTACGCCTGAGCTCTTCTCGATCTCGGTCAGCGCGGTGCGATATTTTTGCAGCAGCCGCTGTCCCTCGCCTGCAAGCCGTGCGATCGAGCCTTCCTTGACGTAGTCGGCGGGCACCTGCACGAATTCGGCCTGCGACGGTGCGCCGGTCGCGGGCGCCCCGGCAGGATCAGATCGGGCAGCTTGTAGTCAGGCTCGAGCCCGCGCGTCTGCTCGTCGAACGTCGTGCGCGACACGCCTTCGGCCTGCGCCTCCGGCCAGAGCGAGGCGATAAATTGCGTGAAGGCGGCATCGGCGGCGCGGGCGGGCGACAGGGCGCAGGTGATCGCGATCACCACTGCGATGAGCGCCCGCCGCATCATGCTGAGATCACCGCGTCAGCTTCTTGTACTTCACGCGGTGCGGAATGATGCTGTCCTGGCCGAGCCGGCGCATCTTGTCCTTCTCGTAATCCTGGAAGTTGCCCTCGAACCATTCGACGTGGCTGTCGCCTTCGAAGGCCAGAATGTGGGTCGCGATGCGGTCGAGGAACCAGCGATCATGGCTGATGATGACGGCGCAGCCGGCAAAATCCTCCAGCGCCTCTTCGAGCGCGCGCAGCGTATCGACGTCGAGGTCGTTGGTCGGTTCGTCGAGCAGCAGGACATTGGCGCCGGACTTGAGCATCTTGGCAAGATGGACGCGGTTGCGCTCACCACCGGAGAGTGCACCGACCTTCTTCTGCTGGTCCGCGCCCTTGAAGTTGAACGAGGAGCAATAACCGCGCGAGTTCACTTCCTTCTTGCCAAGCAGGATCAGCTCGTTGCCGCCGGAGATCTCTTCCCAGACGGTTTTCTTGCCGTCGAGCGCGTCGCGCGACTGGTCGACATAGCCGAGATGCACGGTTTCGCCGACCGTGATCGTACCCTTGTCCGCCGTTTCCTGCTCGGTGATCATCTTGAACAGCGTGGTCTTGCCGGCGCCGTTGGCACCGATGACGCCGACGATGCCGCCGGGCGGCAGCTTGAAGGTGAGATCGTCGATCAGGAGGCGATCGCCATAACCTTTGCTGAGGCCCTCGAAATCGACCACGTTGGCGCCGAGGCGCTCGGCGACGGGAATGATGATCTGCGCGGTCTGGGTCTGCTTCTCGCTCGCTTGCTTGAGCAGCTCCTCATAGCGCTGGTAGCGCGCCTTCGACTTGGCCTGGCGTGCCTTTGGCGAGGACGCCACCCATTCCTGCTCGCGGGCCAGCGTCTTCTGGTGCGCAGCTTCTTCGCGGCCTTCCTGCTCCAGGCGCTTCTGCTTCTGCACCAGCCAGGACGAATAGTTGCCCTCGTAGGGAATGCCGCGGCCGCGGTCGAGCTCGAGGATCCAGCCCGTGACATTGTCGAGGAAGTAGCGGTCGTGGGTGACGATCAGGATCGCACCGGGATAGTTGCGCAAATGGCCTTCGAGCCAGGATACCGATTCTGCGTCGAGATGGTTGGTCGGCTCGTCCAGCAGCAAGAGCTCGGGCTGGTCGAGCAGCAAGCGGCACAGTGCGACGCGGCGGCGCTCACCGCCCGAGAGTTTCGTCACGTCGGCATCGTCGGGCGGGCAGCGCAGTGCGTCCATGGCCTGGTCGACCTTGCTGTCGAGATCCCAGAGGCCCTGCGCCTCGATCTCGTCCTGCAGCTTGGTCATCTCGTCGGCGGTCTCGTCCGAATAATTGACCGCGAGCTCGTTGTAGCGGTCGAGGATCGCCTTCTGCTTGGCGACGCCCTGCATGACGTTCTCGCGCACGGAAAGCTTGGGATCGAGATGCGGCTCCTGCTCGAGATAACCGACGCGGGCGCCTTCGGCGACCCAGGCTTCACCGGTGTATTCCTTGTCGAGGCCGGCCATGATCTTGAGCAGGGTCGACTTGCCCGAGCCGTTGACGCCGAGCACGCCGATCTTGGCGTCCGGATAGAAGCTCAGATGGATGTTATCGAGCACCTTCCGGGTCGGGTAGCTCTTGGTCAGGCCCTGCATGAAATAGATGAACTGGCGCGCCATCGGTCCCGTGAAACCTTCGATTTGAGGAAATTTGCTTGCCGCCGATGTAGCGATCCCGCCCCCAAAGGGCAATGTTTTCCGTCCGTTCACCACGGATGAATACGGTCCGGACACCATCCGGACTCAGATCCGGACAATTGAAACCATCTTTTAATAAATCAGGCGAAAGCTCGGTTTCGCGCGGAAACAGCGCCACCCGCTCAGAACGAACGGGAGCACAGCGAGGCCGCATCATGGCTCTGATCGAGACCAACTCTCTTCCTGTTCCGGCAGAAGCCGGCCACGTCTCCGGATTCGTCTCGGAGATCCAGAGCTTCTGGAAGCGCTTCTTCGCCACCGCCTTCAACCCGTACCGGCCCGAATTGCACTACATGCGCGGCCCCGGCCCGGCCTGGCGCGCCAAGCACGGCATGGATGCACCGTTCCGCCTGAAGCCCCGCGACCTCTGAGCCCGTCCCTATCGGATTTTTGAAGACGCTAGCTGCTTGCGCGCAGGTGTAATTGCGCGCAACCATGGCCTGGTTCCGACGAGGGCGCCCCGCTCGCGCCGTCACCTCTCGCCATGGATGAATGCTAATGACGCGGCTGCGCTGTGCAATTCTCGACGACTATTTCAACCTCGCCCTCGACGTCGCCGACTGGCCAAAGCTCTCCGACCGCGTCGACGTCACCGTGTTCAGCCACCCATTTGCTTCCGAGCAGGCCGCGGCGAGCGCGCTGGCCGACTTCGAGATCATCTGCGCGATGCGCGAGCGCACGGCATTCCCCAAGGGCCTGTTCGACAAGCTGCCGAAGCTGAAGCTGTTGCTCACGTCAGGCATGCGCAACGCCTCCATCGACATGGAAGCTGCGAAGGCGCGTGGCGTCGCCATCGGCGGCACGCAATATTCGCGCGATCCGACTGCCCCGCTCACCATGGGCCTGATCCTGGAACTGACCCGCGGCATCGGCCGCGAGAATGCGCGCATGCATGCCGGCGGGCCCTGGCAGACCTTTGCCGGCGTCGAGATCGAGGGACTGACGCTCGGCATCGTCGGGCTCGGCAAGCTCGGCAGCAAGATGGCGGGGATCGCCAAGGCATTCGGCATGAACGTGATCGCCTGGAGCCCGAACCTCACGCCGGAGAAGTGCAAGGAGGCCGGCGTCGGCTACGCCAGCAAGGAGGAGCTGTTCGCCAAGGCCGATATCATCACCATCCACGTGGTGCTGAGCGATCGCTCGCGCGGGCTGGTCGGCCGCGCCGATCTCGCGCGGATGAAGCCGACCGCCTTCCTCGTCAACACCGCGCGCGGGCCGATCGTGGACGAGCAGGCGCTGCTCGAGGCCTTGCAGCAGAGGAGGATCGCAGGTGCAGGCTTGGATGTGTTCTCGGTCGAGCCGCTGCCGGTCGACCATCCCTTCCGCAAGCTCGACAATCTCGTGCTGACGCCGCATCTCGGCTACGCCACCGCGGACGGACTGCGCATCCATTACGGCCAGATGGTCGAGGCGATCGACGCCTTCACCAAGGGCGGCGAGCTGCCGCGGAAGCTGGCCTGAAACGACACTGACCCGAAACGACGATGGGCGTGCCAACGCACGCCCATTGCAATTCGAATTCTCGCGAAGCGCTTAGCGCACGGTGACCGGCGCGGGCAGCGGCGGCACGACGGTCGGCTGGGTGCCGGGGACCGGGCCAGCCTGAGCGGCCATCGGCGCCGGACCAGCA
>NZ_PSRT01000216.1 GCF_004212635.1 Bradyrhizobium genosp. SA-3
CGCGAGGCCCGCCGCGCCGATGCCGGTCGCCGAGATCGACCGCGCGATCGCCTGCCCTGGCCTCGGTCGCCGCCGCGAGCAGGATGGCGTCGTGCCCGGCGCGATGGCCGGACCGCTTTTGCTTCAGGCGCAACTGCCCGCCGAGAAAGGCGTCCTCGGTGATATCAGCTGCGGCCTCAATCATCGCCGCGCAGTTCGTGGCTGAGGCCGGCCTCGGTGAGGAGCTGGCGGGCTTCGAGGGCGTCGTCCTCATGGACCAGGATCCGCCGCGGCAAAATGCCGAGCGAGCCCTCGATGATGCTCATGTTCTGGTCCAGCACCAGATGATGGATGTTGGCACCGTCGAGCAGCGCGCCGATCGCCGACACCAGCACCATGTCGTTGGTCCGAACCAGTTCACGCAAAACGCAGGTCTCCTGCCTGAAAAAGGGGAAAGCGGCAAATGTCAATGGTTCCGCAGCACTTGCCGCATCCGCCGCCAGTTTCTATTGTCTTTCCATCAGAATAGCCCTTCCGGGGCAAATATTGGAGACCGGCGTGGCCGTCATCGTACCTTTCGAAACTCCCGGCGCGTCGATCGAAGAGCTGGTTGCCCTTGTCGCCGGTGACATGGAGCGCGTCAACGCCACGATCCTGTCACGGACCGGTTCGGATGTGACCATGATCCCGGAGGTCGCCAACCATCTGATCTCCTCCGGGGGAAAACGCCTGCGGCCGATGCTGACGCTCGCCATGGCCAACCTTGCCGGCTACACCGGCGACGGCCACATCAAGCTCGCCGCCTCCGTGGAGTTCATGCACACCGCGACCCTGCTCCACGACGACGTCGTCGACGAGAGCGAGATGCGCCGCGGCAAGCTGTCGGCGCGCATGCTCTGGGGCAACGAGGCGAGCGTGCTGGTCGGCGACTTCCTGCTCGGCCAGGCTTTTCGGATGATGGTGGAGGTCGGCTCGCTGCGCGCGCTCGACATCCTCTCCGCGGCCGCCGCCACCATCGCCGAGGGCGAGGTGATGCAGCTCGCGGCTGCTAAGAACACCGCAACCACCGAGGACGAATATCTCGCCGTGATCCGCGGCAAGACCGCCGAGCTGTTCGCGGCCGCCTGCGAGGTCGGCCCCGTGATCGCCAACCGCCCGAAAGCCGAGCAGACCGCCTGCCGCTCGGTCGGCATGAATCTCGGCATCGCCTTCCAGCTCGTCGATGACGTGCTCGACTATGGCGGCAAGAGCGCCAAGCTCGGCAAGAACACCGGCGACGATTTCCGCGAGGGTAAGATCACCCTGCCCGTCGTGCTCGCCTTCCGCCGCGGCAACGACACCGAGCGCGCCTTCTGGATCCGGGCACTGGAGCGCGGCGAGATCGGCGATTCCGATCTCGATCACGCCATCGGCCTGATGAACAAGCACCGCGCCCTCGAGGACACGCTGAGCCGCGCCCAGCACTACGGCGCCATGGCGGTCGACGCACTGGCGCTGTTCCCATCCTCGCCGATGAAGAGTGCGCTGGAGCAGGTCGTGGCGTTCTGTCTGGCGCGATCGCATTAGGCTTTCGCGTTAGGGCATACAACCGCAACGCTCTCGATGTCGTCCCGGCCGAGTGCGCAATTGCGCACGGGGACCGGGACCCATACCGCGTGATCTATAGGTAAGCGCGCAGTGTCCGTACCGCGCGACGACACCTTCACTACCGATCTTCGCCAAACTTCTCCCTGTGGTTATGGGTCCCGGCCTTCGCCGGGACGACGATCTTGGGAGGGTGTGCCCCACCATCGTCATTGCGAGCGCAGCGAAGCAATCCAGAATCCCTCTGCGGAAATAGTCTGGATTGCTTCGCTCCGCTCGCAATGACGGAGTTTGGCGCACGACCATTTTTCGCCAACTCGCATTTCAACTCACCTCACAGCCCCGCGGTCGCGCCGCTTCCCACCGGCCCCACTCGCGCTCACCTAGTAACTTGCATTTTGAAAGTAACCACTCTACCTTCCCGCCATGCAGCCCAAATCCCCTTCCATCCTGGAATGCCCGGTCGGCCGCGCCGTGGAGACGGTCGGCGAATGGTGGAGCATCCTGATCCTGCGCGATGCGTTTCAGGGCGCGACGAAGTTCGACGAATTTTCGCAAAGCCTCGGCATCGCGCCGAACATCCTGTCGCGGCGGCTCGCCCATCTCACCGAGAGCGGCATGTTCGTTCGGCGCCGCTATCATGAGCGGCCGCCGCGCTACGAATATGTGCTGACGGACAAGGCGCGGGATTTCTTCCCCGTGATCGTGGCGCTGCTTGCCTGGGGCAACAAGCATCTCGCGCCCAAAGGCGAGTCCATCCTGCTGGCGCACCGGAGCGACGTTCGCCCGCTCGATCCGGTCGTCGTCGACGCCGCCGACATGCGTCCGATCACGCTTACCAATGCAGTCGTCATCGCAGGTCCCCGCGCCAGCCGCGGGATGCGTGCGCGGCTCGCTTCGCTCAAAGCCATGAACCCGGCCGTCGCGCCGGCTGGAGACTGACATGCGTCGTATCGTCGTGACCGGAATGGGCGCAGTGTCGCCGCTTGGCTGCGGTGTCGAACTGTCCTGGCGCCGGCTGCTCGCCGGCCAAAGCGGGCTGCGCCCGCTGCCGGAATGGGCGCAGGTACTGCCGGCGCGCATTGCAGGGCTCGTGCCCGACAAGGCCGATGACGCCGAAGGCGGCTTCGACCCTGCACAGGCGGCGTCGCCAAAAGACCAGCGCAAGATGGACCGCTTCATCCTGTTCGCGCTGCTCGCCACCGCAGAAGCGGTGGCGCAAGCCAAATGGATGCCGCAAGATACAGCGGCGCTGGAACGGACCGCGACGATCATCGCCTCCGGCGTCGGCGGCTTTCCGGCGATGGCAGAGGCGGTGCGCATCACCGAGCAGCGCGGCGCGCGGCGGTTGTCGCCGTTCACGATCCCCTCGTTCCTCGCCAATCTCGCCGCCGGCCACGTCTCGATCAAATACGGCTACAAGGGAGCGCTGGGCACACCTGTCACGGCCTGCGCCGCCGGTGTGCAGGCGATCGGCGATGCCGCGCGGATGATCCGCGCTGGTGAGATCGATGTCGCGATCTGCGGCGGCGCGGAAGCCTGTATCGATATCGTCAGCCTCGGCGGCTTTGCGGCAGCACGTGCACTGTCGAGCGGCTACAACGACGAGCCCGCGCGCGCCTCGCGCCCGTTCGATCGCGACCGCGACGGGTTTGTGATGGGCGAAGGCGCCGGCATCCTGGTAATCGAGGGGCTGGAGCATGCGCTGGCGCGCGGTGCAACGCCGATCACGGAGATCGTCGGCTACGGCACGACCGCGGATGCCTATCACATGACGTCGGGTCCGCCCGATGGCGATGGCGCCCGCCGCGCCATGGAGATCGCGCTTCGGCAGGCGAACCTTGCGCCCGCAGATTTGCAGCACCTGAACGCGCATGCGACGTCGACGCCGGCCGGCGACGAGAGCGAGCTTGGCGCGGTCGGCGCGCTGTTCGGCCGTAACCGCGGCATTGCCGTGAGCGCGACCAAATCGGCCACCGGCCATCTGCTCGGCGCCGCCGGCGGTCTCGAGGCGATCTTCACGGTGCTCGCTTTGCGCGACCAGATCGCGCCGCCGACGCTGAATCTCGAAAACCCGGATCCTGGCGCTGATGGCATCGACATCGTTTCCGGCGCAGCGCGGCCGATGCCGATGCAGAACGCCATCTCCAACGGCTTCGGCTTTGGCGGGGTCAATGCCAGCGTGATCTTCCGCCGGATGGACTAAACGAGAGGCCTTATCGCGTCAGGCTTCGTTACCAAAACAGCATGATCACGACGAATTTCTGGCTGTTCCTCGCGGCAGCTTGTCTCATTGCCGCCGTTCCCGGCCCCGGCATCTTCTATGTCGCGGCACGGACCTTGTCGGAGGGACGCATCAGCGGTTTCGCATCGACTGTAGGCACTGCGCTGGGCGGACTGGTCCATGTGGTGGCGGGCAGCCTCGGCATCTCCGCGATCATCCTGGCCAGCGCCGAACTGTTTGCCGCTGTGAAATTTGTCGGCGCGCTCTATCTGATCTGGCTCGGTATCAAGACGTTCCGCAGCGCCGGCCGGACGCTGTCGCTCGAGAGCGAGGCCGTCGGCGACAGGCGTGCATTCCGCGATGGCGTGCTGGTGGAGGCGCTGAACCCGAAGACCGCGGCGTTCTTCCTCGCCTTCATTCCGCAATTCCTCGATCCCGCGGGATCGAACCCCACGCTGCAATTCATTCTGCTCGGTTCGATTTCGGTGATCTTGAACACGTTCGCCGATGTGGTGGTGGTGCTGATGGCATCAGCGACGCGCAAGCAGCTGATCGGAAGGCCACATCTGATGCGGCGCCTGACGCAAGGCTCGGGCGTCTTCATCGCCGGCCTCGGCCTGTCGCTCGCACTGGCGCGGCGGCCGGCAAATGGCTAGCGCTCCGCAAAGCCGCTATTATGAATCGCACGGCCTGCGGCTGCACTACGCAGACTGGGGCAACGAGGGCGCGCCTGTCGCCATCCTGGTCCATGGCGGCCGCGATCATTGCCGGAGCTGGGACGTCATCGCAGAATCGTTGCGGCCGCATTTCCACGTGCTCGCACTCGACCTGCGCGGACACGGCGATTCCGAATGGACCAGGGGCGGCAGCTACGCGCTGACAGAGTATGTGTACGATCTTGCCCAGCTCGTCCGCAACATCGCAGCGCCTCAGGTGACGCTCATCGGCCATTCGATGGGCGGCATGGTCAGCCTGATCTTTTCAGGATCATTCCCCGAGCTGGTCTCGAAGCTCGTCATCCTCGACGGCGTAACCATGTTGCCGGATACGCCAAAACCGCCGGTGCATGAGCGCATCGGCAAATGGGTGGCCCAGCTCGACAAGCTGCACGACCGCACGCCGCGCCGCTATTCTACGCTCGAGGACGCAGCCGCGCAGATGATGCTTCACAACAAGCGCCTCGCCCGCGACCTCGCGCTGCATCTCGCCACGCATGGCGCGCGGCGGAACGAGGACGGCACCTATAGCTGGAAGTTCGATCCCTACCAGCGCGCCAGCGCGCCGCACCGGCTCTGGCCGGACGACCACGTCGTGCTGTGGTCACGCATCGCCTGCCCGACATTGCTGCTCAATGCCAGCGAAAGTTTTCTGGCGGGCGCAAAGGCAGCAGGCCTGGAGCGATATTTTCAGAACGCGCGCATCGAGACCATCGCCGGGGCGGGACACTGGTTGCAGCATGACCAGCCGGAGGAGGTGCTGGGTGCGATCCGAAAGTTTCTTGGGCTGGCAGCGGTCAGCGGCTAGCTCAACTGCCGTAGGGTGGGCAAAGGCGCAACAGCGCCGTGCCCACCATGCATCCAGATTGCACGAATAAGTTCGTGGGCACGCTTCGCTTTGCCCACCCTACGGCACCGTCTTCGCAGAAATACCTAGCTCAACGTCCCCGCATGCACCCACCAGCCGGTGCGATCGCGCCGGATCTTTTCGGCGGCAGCATGCGCATCGGCCGGCGCGCCATAGATCGCAAAGCACGTCGCGCCCGAGCCGGACATACGCGCAAGCTTGACGCCGGCGGAATCCCGCAAGGCTTCCAGCACCTCGCCAATGACAGGTTCGATGCGCATCGCGGGCGCTTCGAGGTCGTTGGGGACGGTCTCGAGAACGTCGACCCAGTCAGCGATCGACGCACCCTCCTCCGGCCAGGCCGGAGCGCGGATGACGTCGGTGACGCCGACCAGGAGCTCGCCGTTGCGCAGGCCCAGCGCCTTGAACACGTCCTTGGTCGCGACCGGCACGCGCGGATTGACCATGACGCAGGGCATGCTCGGCAGCGCGAGCGGCAGCAGCTGCTCGCCGACCCCGGTCATGTCACAGGCGCGCGAGAGGAGGCACACCGGCACGTCCGCGCCGGTCGCGAGCGCGACCTTCTGAAGGCGGGGATCATCGAGCGACAAATCGTTGAGACGCGCCAAGAGCCGCAGCGCCGCCGCGGCATCGGCCGAGCCACCGCCGATGCCGGCTGCAACCGGGAGCACCTTGTCGAGCGCGAAGGCGCCCAGCTTCAGGCCCGGCAAAGCCTCGGCCAGAAGCTTGGCGGCCTTGAGCACGAGATTGTCGGAAGTCTCGCCGCAAGCTGCCGCCAGCGGTCCAGTGGTAGTGAGCTTCAGCTCGCCACCCGGCTCCAGCGTCAGCCGGTCGGCGCAGTCGGCAAACGCAACCACGCTTTCGAGATCATGATAGCCGTCGGCACGACGGCCTACGACACGAAGGCTCAAATTGACCTTCGCCCGCCCCTCTTCAATCAACGCCGACATCGGCGACACGCCCCCCAAACAAACCTCAGCCGCCCCTGCCGTCGTCCTTCTTCTTCTCGGCCTGCGCCGCCGAAGAGTTCGAATTGTCGTCCGAGAGGCCGTTGGCGATCTTGGCCTCGATCTTCGGCAGTTCTTCCGGCTCGGGCTTGAGATCGCGCGCATGCGACCACTGGAATTTGGCTTCCAGCGTGCGGCCGACGCGCCAATAGGCATCGCCGAGGTGATCGTTGATGGTGGGATCCTCGGGCTTGAGATCGATCGCGCGCTCGAGGTTCTTCACCGCCTCCTCGTAATTGCCGATGCGGTAATAGGCCCAGCCAAGGGAGTCGACGATATAGCCGTCGTCGGGACGCTGCTCGACGGCGCGCTTGATCATCTTCATGCCTTCGTCGAGATTCACGCCCTGGTCGATCCAGGAATAGCCGAGATAGTTGAGGACGTGCGGCTGATCGGGCTGAAGTTCGAGAGCCTTCTTCATGTCGGCTTCGGCCTTGGCCCACTGCTTGGAGCGCTCTTCGCAGATGCCGCGATAGTAATACCAGACGCTGTTGGCCTTGTCGTTGCCGGCCGGCAGCACATCGATGCCTTGCGAATAGGTCGCGCCGCAATCGCCGAACTTCTTGCGGCCGCGCTCGATGTTGCCGAGCGCCATGGTGGCTTCGAGATCCTTGGCATCCTCCGTGGTAACGCCCTTGAGGATCTTGATCGCCTCGTCGGTGCGGTCGGCGGAATCGAGGTCAATGGCGAGCTGGATCTGCGCGTTGCGCTTGAGCGGCGAGGACGAGGGCACGCGCTCATAGACCTTGATCGCCATCTGCGGCCGCTTCACCGATTCATAGAGATCGGCTAGCGAGAGCAGCGCCAGCGGATGGCTGGGCTGGAGGTAGAGCGAGAGCTGGAGATAGACCAGCGCCAGATCCTCGCCGCCGCGGCGGGTCAGCGTGGCACCGATGCCGTAGAGCGCTTCGGCGGCCCCGGCCTGCGCGGAATCGACGAGCGGCGGCATCTTCTTGCCGGCCTTGGTCTCGCGCAGGCCCTCCACGATCAGCGGATGGCGGGCGAGCTTCTTGTCGAAAGCCTGGTACACGGTTGTCGCGGCGGCGGAATCCTTGTTGCGCGACAGCCAGCGCGCATAGGCCTCGGTGACGCGCAGCATTGAATCGTCGAGCTTGTAGGCGCGCTCGAAGCGGGTGCCGGCGTCCTTCTCCTTGCCGGAGAGCTCGAGGATCATGCCGGCGTGGAGATCCTTGAACAGCGGATACCATTCCGGACCGGCCAGCTTGTCGATGGTGGCGACACCGCCCTTGGCGTCGCCGGCACCATAGGCGGCCCAGCCCGACAATAGCGTGGCGACGAGATCGGTGATCGGACCGCGGATCGACTGGTTGATGTTGGTTTGCGCGGTCGCGTACTTCTTCAGCTTGAGATCGTGCACGCCGACGACGAGCCGCGCGACGCGGTTGGTCTTGTCGATGGTGAGGATGCGCTCGGCGAGCTTGACGGCCTCGTCGATGTCGCCGTCGGCGACCGAGGATATGAAGGCGCGGTCGAGCAGTTCGTTGTTCTTCGGATCGGTGCGCAGGGCCGAGCGGTAGAACGCGGCGGCGGAGGCCGCGTCGCGCTCGACGCTGGCGTGGCGGGCGGCGAGATAGCTGCCGGCGCCGGTGAGCGACTTCAGATCGTTCCGGGTCGGAAACTGCGCCGCCGTGTTTTCCGGGTGATCCGGCGTCTGCGCCAGGACCGCGCCGGGAACCGCGACGAACGCGGTGCCCATGAGGGCGATGGCGGCAGCAGTCCAGCGGTTGAAACGATTTGAAAACATCAGGGCTCGCCTTGAGTTGGTAGTGCCTGGGTCTGCAGCAGAGGGCCGTATCGCATGCGAACGCGGCCGGTGGCATCGGGACCCGGAACCGTCGGGCCGACAATGCCGCTTTTGGCGCTTCGCCGCAAGGATTCGGACCGGGCGATCCCGCCGCACGCCCCCAATCGGTCAGGTGAATCCGCCAAGAGCGCCCCAAGACGCCGCTACTATGGCCTTATCGTGGCCGCGGGCCGCTCCCGCGGCCCAGTTCTCACGCGAACGTGCGTCACATTGCCGGGGTCGCGTCACCTTGGTCACATCGGCCCTGGCTGCATGATCCCCGGCTTACATCGCCTCGTAATTCGGGCCGCCACCACCCTCCGGGGGAACCCAGGTGATGTTGCCGTTGGGATCCTTCACGTCGCAGGTTTTGCAGTGAACGCAATTCTGGGCGTTGATCTGGAAGCGCGGGCCAGAACCCTCCTCGATCCACTCATAGACGCCGGCCGGGCAATAGCGGTTCGAGGGACCGGCGAACACGTCGTGCTCCGAGGTCTTCTGGAGGTTCATGTCCGTGACCTTCAGATGGATCGGCTGGTCCTCCTCGTGATTGGTGTTGGACAAAAACACCGAGGACAGCTTGTCGAAGGTGATCTTGCCATCCGGCTTCGGGTAGTTCTTCGGCGCGTGGGTCTTGGCCGGATCGAGCGTGGCGCGGTCATGCTTGCGATGCGACTGGGTGCCGAACAGCGACGCGCCGAACAGCGTGTTGCACCACATGTCAAAGCCGCCCAGCGCGACGCCAAGCACGGTGCCGAACTTCGACCACAGCGGCTTGACGTTGCGGACCAGGAACAAATCCTTGCCGACCGACGACGTGCGCCAGGCATTCTCGTACTCGACGAGTTCGTCATTGGCGCGCTCGGCGGCGAGCGCGGCCGCGACATGCTCGGCGGCGAGCATGCCAGTGCCCATTGCGTTGTGCACGCCCTTGATGCGCGGCACGTTGACGAAGCCCGCCGCGCAGCCGATCAGCGCGCCGCCCGGGAAGCTCAGCTTCGGCACCGACTGGTAGCCGCCCTCGGTGATGGCGCGCGCGCCGTAAGCGAGCCGCTTGGCGCCTTCGAAAGTGCCGCGGATCGAGGGATGGGTCTTGAAGCGCTGGAATTCGTCGAACGGCGACAGATAGGGATCGTCGTAATTCAGATGCACGACGAAGCCAACGGCGACGAGGTTGTCGTCATAGTGATAGAGGAACGAGCCGCCGCCGGTCTTCATATCGAGCGGCCAGCCGAACGAATGCTGGATCAAGCCCTTCTGGTGTTTGGCGGGATCGATCTGCCAGACCTCCTTGAGACCGATACCGAACTTGGGCGGCTCGGCCTTGGCGTCGAGTGCGAATTTGTTGATGAGCTGCTTGGTCAGGCTGCCGCGGGCGCCTTCGGCGAACAGCGTGTACTTGCCGAGCAATTCCATGCCGCGGGTGAAGGAATCTTTCGGCTTGCCGTCGCGGCCGATGCCCATGTCGCCGGTGGCGATGCCCTTGACCTTGCCCTCCTCGTCATAGAGCACTTCGGCGGCCGCAAAGCCCGGATAGATCTCGACGCCGAGTGCCTCGGCCTTGCGCGCCAGCCAGCGACAGACATTGCCGAGCGAGCCGATGTAGCAGTGATGATTGTCCATCAGCGGCGGCATCATGAAGCCCGGCAGCTTGATCGCGCCGGCGCCCGTCATCCAGTAGAAGCGGTCGTCCTTCACCTGCGTCTTCAGCGGACAGTCGGAATCCTCGCGCCAGTCCGGGATCAGCTTGTCGAGTCCCGCCGGGTCGATCACGGCGCCGGAAAGAATGTGCGCGCCGACCTCGGAGCCCTTCTCCACCACGACCACGTTGAGATCGGCGTTGAGCTGCTTCAGCCGGATCGCGGCCGACAGGCCCGAGGGGCCGGCGCCGACGATGACGACGTCGAATTCCATGGATTCGCGCGGGGGAAGTTCTTCGGTGCTCATCTGATCTCAGCCCTTGAGACGGTCCTTGGTCGATTGCGCCCTCTTGTTTCCGATTTTTCCGGGTAGGACAACCATGGAATCGCGTTCCGCCGGGATGCAAGGCCGTCCAAGGTGATATAAAAGTCGGACTTTCCCATGATCCCCGAACCCGCACCCACCGTCCGAGAGCTGCTCGCCTTCTATCTGGAGGCCGGCGTCGACTGCGCGCTTGCGGAGGAACCGATAGACCGCCTGGCGGAAACTGATGCGCCGCCGCCGGCCCCGCGCGG
>NZ_PSRT01000217.1 GCF_004212635.1 Bradyrhizobium genosp. SA-3
GTCTCTCCCGATGCCGCGCCGGAGCAGGCGCCGGCCAATGTGCCGCTGCCGGGCCAGGATCCGCGCCGCGCGCCGGCAAAGTCAAAGGGACCACCGACGCCGAAATCCCCGCACGCCGCCCACGCCGCGCCAAGCCCCCCGCTCGCAAGCCAGCAGCTTGCGCCCTTGCCGCCGCCGATCGACGTGAAGCCCGCCCCGGGCCCGCCGCCCGCCAAGCCCAAGCCGAAACCGCCGCTGGTGCTGACGCCGCAGAATCCGTAGCCAGATTAGTTTTGCGCGGATTGGGCCGCGAGTTCGCCCACCTCTCCCGCTTGCGGGAGAGGTCGACGCGCTCAAAGAGCGCGGCGGGTGAGGGCTCTTTCCTACGGGGAATATCCCGGTGCGGAAGCACCCTCTCCCCAGCCCTCTCCCGCAAGCGGGAGAGGGAGCGCACCTGCCTTGTTGCCTGCCGGTAAACCCATTCGCTCGCATTTGAATGAATTTTGGTCGGCAAAACTGATTTGCCGATTTTACTGAATTCTCGCGTTTGATCTCTAGCGTCGGTTCCTGAGGAATTCGGTGTCCGCCACGAGCGGCGGGACAGCTCGCCGAAGGGCTACCAAGAACTGGGGTTATCGAGATGAACGGGGCGAAGACGCTTCTACAGGATCTGGACGACGCGATCGCGCGTGGCACCGACGAAAGCCGGGCGAAGGCATTGTGGCATGCGACCGACATCCTGATCACCGGCCGCTACAGCGATGACGAGATCAGCACGTTCGGTGAGGTCATCGGGCGGCTCGCCGACGAAATCGAGGTCGCCGCGCGGGTGCAGCTCTCGGAAGTGATGTCGGCGTGCGACCACGCCCCATTCAACGTGATCGAAAAGCTTGCGCTCGACGACGAGATCGAGGTCGCCGGTCCCGTTCTGCGCGATTCCACGCGTATCGACGAGAAGATGCTGGTCGAGAGCGCCATGACCAAGGGCCAGGCGCATCTGCTCGCGATCGCCCAGCGCCAGTCGATCGGCGAGGCCGTGACCGACGTGCTGGTCAAGCGCGGCAACCAGGAGGTCGTGACGTCGGTTGCGAAAAACGAGGGCGCGCGCTTCTCCGGCTCGGGCCTGTTGCACATGGTGCGCCGCGCCGAGGGCGATTCGATCCTCGCCGAGCAGCTTGGCCTGCGCAAGGACGTGCCGCGCCACATCTTCCAGCAGCTCATCGCGAAGGCGTCGGAAGACGTCCGCCGCCGGCTCGAGACCGAGCGGCCGGAGATGATGGCGCAGATCCAGAGCTCGGTGACCGAGGTCACCGGCGACCTTCAGTCCAAGTTCGGTCCGTCCTCGCGCAGCTATTTCGTCGCCAAGCGCGTGGTGACGACGCAGTACCGCCAGGGCAACCTCAACCAGGACTCGATCTCGAACTATGCGCGCCAGCACCGCTTCGACGAGGTGCAGATCGGCCTGTCGCTGCTGTCGGCGCTGCCGGTCGACGTGATCGAGCGCGCGCTGATGGACCGTAACCGCGAGATGATCCTGGTGCTGTGCAAGGCGCTCGATTTCTCCTGGGACACGACCATGTCGCTGCTGTTCCTCGGCGCCAAGGATCATCTGATCACGGCGCGCGAGCTCCAGGACAATGAGCGCGAGTACGGCCGCCTCAAGATCGAGACCTCGCGCAGCATCTTGAAGTTCTACCAGTCGCGCAAGAACAGCGCGGGTGCCGATGCGGGCCATCAGCCCGAGCTCCAAGTTCACTGACAGGTACACTGAGGACAAGGGAGTATCTGCAATGTTGCCTCAATTCGGCACCGCGGTTCGCAAGAAGATCAACAAGGCGCCGGCCGCCGATCTCGGCGGCGGTGCGCCGGACAAGGCGTCGGTCGACGTCGCCTGGCTCGTGCTGGAAGCCGCCAACGACCTCGGCGACCACGCCGCGATCGAAGCCTGCCGCCGCGTCATCGACGCCGAGCTGAACGGCACGGTGGCCGGCAGCGCGGACGTCGATCTCGTGCTGGGCTATTTCAGGTAAGACTCGACCGTCTCGTCCGTAGCGGCTGCTTCCACGCCGTCATTGCGAGCGCAGCGAAGCAATCCAGAATCTTTCCGCAGCAGCAGTCTGGATTGATTCGCGGAGCCCGTCATCGGGCCGCGCTGCGCGCGGACCCGTTGGCTCGCAATGACGGTGGTTGTCCTTGCTCACCGCCGGATGCGGTAGATCACGACGTCCTCACCGTGACGGTTCGTGCTCCGCTCGAGCAGATAGTGCGACTTCTCCAACACGCGGCGCGATGCGCCATTCCCGGCATAGACGATGCCGATGAGGGATGGCAGTGCGAGCTGTGACAGCCCAATGTCCGTCAGCGCTCTCGCGATCTCGCTCGCAAATCCCCGGCCCCAGAATTCGCGCTTGAACGCGTAGGCAATCTCGATCTCGTCGACGTCGTCGACGAGGATGTGCCGGATTCCGGCCCGCCCGGCGAATGCTCCGTCTTTCGATCGCAGCGTCCACAGCCCGAAGCCATGGCCGTCCCAATGCGCCATGTTGGTGGCGAGATATTTTGTCGTCGTCTCGGCCGAACGCACACCGCCGATGTAGCGGGAGACATCGGGATCGAGATGGAGTGCGACGAGGTCGGCGAGGTGGTTTTCGTTGAGCCGCTCGGCGATCAATCGTTCGGTGCTGAAGTGATCCATGGAAGCAGAGTGTCGCCTGGAACTGGTCGCGATCTGGATGTCGTTGAGGCCGATGATGCCATCGTGCCTCTGTCTTGCCTGACAGGTCAACCGGCTCGCAGCCGGTCGGCGCGTTAGTCGCCAGGGGGCGATGACGGCATCCTACACTCCGTCATTGCGAGCCCAGCGAAGCGGTCCAGGCTGTTTCCGCGGAGATGGTCTTCATTGCTTCGTCGCAAGGGCTCCTCGCAATGATGGGTGGAAGCGGCCCGTAGCCTAGACCGGGCCGTGCGAGCCGGGTGGGACCATGTAGAGCGTCATCGCGAAGATCGCGTAGATGCAGAGCAGGAGCGCACCGACGAACCAGGCCGATTGTCCGCCGTTGGTGACGAAGCTCGTCACCACGGCGGCGATCATGACCATGGTCACGGCTCCCGGCCAGAATTGAAGGTTCATGGGGTGCGGGCCGACGAAATAGCTCACCAGCACGAGAACGGGTGCGACGAACAAGGCGATCTGGGATGCGCTTCCGAGCGCGATGCTCACGCTCATGTCGAGCCGGTTCCGGCGGGCCGCGGAAAACGCCACGGCCATTTCGGCCGCAGCGCCGACCAGGGCAACCACGATGAATCCGACGAATGCGGGGGTCATGCCGAGCGTTTCCGCAGCCTTCTGCACCGACTCGACGAAAATCTCGCTCACGAGCGCAACCAGCACCGTGACAATCCCCAGTGTCGGAACGGCGACCGCAACCGGTAGCGCCGGGCCGGCGCTCTCGCCATGGTCGCTGCTCGCAAACAGCTCCTTGTGCGTCTTCAGCGAGAACAGCAGGCTGAGACCGTAGGCCGCAATCAGCAGGACCGCCAAGGCGACGCTCAAGCGCTGCACCGTCGCCTCGTGTCCGGGAAAGTTGAGGTCGGCCACGGCCGAGGGGGATAGCAGGGCGATCGTGGCCATCAGCAGCAGCGCGGAATGGAGCCTGCCGCCCGCCCGGTTGTACTCCTGCACGCGATGCCTCAGTCCGCCCAGAAACAGCGATGCGCCCAGCATGAAGAGCGAGTTGGTCACGATCGCACCCGCGATCGAGGCTTTGACCAGCATGTATTGACCGGCCTGCAACGCCGTGACGGCGATGATGAGCTCCGTGAGATTGCCAAGCGTGGCATTCAACAACCCGCCGACTGCATCACCGGTCTTCTCGGCCACGGCCTCCGTTGCGTGGCTGAGCAGGCTCGCGAGCGGCACGATGGCGATCACCGCCAGCACGAACAGCAGCGTATGCGCATCCGGCATGATGTGCTCGAGCGCGATCACCACCGGCACGACGACCAGCATCCACAGAAGCGGGCTGTGCCGGATTTCCTTGAGCAGCGAATGCATGGTCCGTCCTTTGCGGTCAGGCCTCGACGCTGCCGCCGCAGATGGGTCCGGTATTGATCTGGCTCAACGACCTGCGGACCCTCGAACCGGCGCGAGGCTCGTCGATCCGACGAGCCTCGCACGCGTCTCAATAGCAGGGCGGATAGGGGTAATATCCACAAGCCCGGCGATAGCCATAGGCACCATAGGCTGCAGCTCCGGCCGCTGCTGCACCATAGTAGGCGCGCCGATGGACCCTGCGATTGACGCCAGCAACGCTTCCGGGCGTGAGCGGGCGTCCGACGCGGGCCTCGGCGGTGTCAACGGACACGGCGAGCGCATCCACCGGCGAGGTGCGGAACGACAGAGGCGCTGCCGTGAACAGCGCGGCGGTGACGAACAGTCCGATCAGCTTGGCATGTCCAGTCATGTGCTCTCTCCCTTTGCAGGACGACGAGAAAGCGTGACAGGCCGATGAGGTGGACCATTGACCGAAATCAATGCGGTCGAACTTCAGGGGGAAGCACAAGCATCGCGCCGAGGCGCATCGTGCCTTTCTTTCCACGATGCCATCATGCCGGTGTTTTGCCCGACGGGTCAACTGATTTTCCGAATTTCGACGAGTTACCCCATCTACGGTCGGATGACGTTCGCCCGCGCGTAAGCCATTGATTTCACGACCCCGTCTACTGTGCATGGGGTTGTTTTCGCAGTTTTTGTTTTGGGAGGGGCTTTAGCCCGCCCCTAGCGCGACCGCGACATTGTAGGTCACGAGGCTCGCCGCATAGGCCAGCACCAGCATGTAGGTGAAGGTCACCGCCATCCAGGCCCAGCTTCCGGTCTCGCGCCGGATCACGGCGAGGGTGGAGGCGCATTGCGGGGCGAAGATGTACCAGGCCAGCATCGACAGGGCGGTCGCGAGCGACCATTTCGTCGCCAGCACCTGGCCGATCTGCTCGGCCGCTTCCTTGCCGCCCTCGATCGCATAGACGGTGCCGAGCGCTGCGACCGCGACCTCGCGCGCCGCCATGCCTGGGATCAGCGCGACCGCGATCTGCCAGTTGAAGCCGACGGGCGCGAGCAGTGGCGCGAGCGCCTTGCCGATCATCGCAGCCAGGCTGAAATCGATCGCGGGCTCGGTGGCGCCCGCCGGCGGCTGCGGAAACGAGGCCAGGAACCAGATCAGCACCATCATCGAGAAGATCGTGGTGCCGGCGCGCTGCAAGAACATCTTGGCGCGGGTGTAGATGCCGATCGCGATCGATTTCAGCCGCGGCATCTTGTAGTCCGGCAGCTCCAGCATGAACGGTGCCGGCGCAAAATCGCGCAGCATGAAGAATTTGATCAGGAACGAGACCACAAGCGCGCTGGTGATGCCGGCGGCATAGAGGCCGAACATCACGAGGCCTTGCAGGTTGATGAAGCCCCAGACGTCCCTGGCCGGGATGAAGGCGGAGATGATCAGCGTGTAGACGGGGATGCGCGCCGAACAGGTCATCAGCGGCGCGATCAGGATCGTGGTCAGCCGGTCGCGCTTGTTGTCGATGACGCGCGTTGCCATGATGCCGGGAATGGCGCAGGCAAAGCTCGACAACAGCGGAATGAAGGCGCGTCCGTGCAGGCCGGCGCCGCCCATGATGCGGTCCATCAGGAACGCGGCGCGCGCCATGTAGCCGAAATCTTCCAGGAGCAGGATGAACAGGAAGATGATGATGATCTGCGGCAGGAACACGATGACGCTGCCGACGCCGGAGATCACGCCGTTCTGCAGGAAGCTCTGCAGCAGGCCGGCGGGGAGGGTGTTGTGCACGAGCTCGCCCAGCGCATCGAAGCCGGAGTTGAGCAGCTCCATCAGCGGCTGCGCCCAGGCGAACACTGCCTGGAACATCACGAACAGGATCAGCGCGAGCACGATGAGGCCGCCGACGGGATGCAGCACGATCGCGTCGATCCGGGCGGTCCAGGTGTCGGGCCGGCTCGGCAGGCTGACGCAATCGGCGATGATGCGGTCGGCCTCGCGCTGGGTGGCGCGAAGCTCGGAGACGCTGAGCGCGCGCCAGTTGTTCTCCTGCGGCTCGGCGGCGAGTTTTGCCGAGATCTCGTCGGTCAGCTGCAACAGTTCGGCCGTGCCGCCCTTGCGCACCGCGATCGAGGTGACCACGGGCACGCCGAGCTCCTTGGCGAGCCGCTCCACGTCCACATCGATGCCGCGACGCGTCGCGATGTCGAACATGTTGAGCACGAGGATCATCGGCCGTCCCGTACGCTTGAGTTCGAGCAGCAGGCGGATGGTCAGGCGCAGATTGGTCGAATCGGCCACGCACAGCACGAGATCGGGCACCGTCTCGCCGGTGGCCTTGCCGAGCACGAAGTCGCGGGTGATCTCCTCGTCCGGGCTGCGGCCGCGCAGCGAATAGGTGCCCGGCAGGTCGACCACGGAGACCTGGCGGCCGAGCGGCGTGACGAAAAAGCCTTCCTTGCGCTCGACCGTGACGCCCGGATAGTTCGCGACCTTCTGCCGGCTGCCGGTCAGGGCATTGAACAGCGAGGTCTTGCCGCTGTTTGGCGTGCCCACCAGGGCGAGATGCAGTAGGGGTAATTCCATGGGGAGCAAATATCCGGCCGCTATCTAAGCGACGATGATGGCCATGGCTTCGCGACGACGGACTGCGATGGTGATGTTGTCGACCCGCACGGCGATCGGGTCGCGTCCGACCAGCCCCTCATGCAGGACCTCGACCTGGGCGCCCTCGACGAAGCCGAGCTCGATCAGCCGGCTCTCGAGCTCGATGTCCGAGAGCGCCGAGCCCGCCTCGCGGGCGGACAGATGCTGGATGACGCCGGTATAGCCGCGCTGGGCCAGACCCAGCGGCATGTGCGGGCGCATGTCATTGGTGTCGGTCATACCCTGTATTTTCAATGCAGGGCATTGAGGTCAAGCGCGCTCGCCCGCCGAAGCTGCACCTTAGAGTGATTTTAAAGTGCAGATCGCGGGGCGCACCGGGAAAGCGCTCCGGCAGCTACTGGGCCGGGACCTTTTCCGGCTGGACGGCCATGGCGCGGCTCTTGAAGTAGTCCAGGACGAACAGGCGGATCGCCGAGGACAAATTGCCTTGCTGGCGGGCGCCGTCGATCTCGCCGACGAGCTCGGACAGCGTCATGTTGCGCAGGCCCGAGATCTCCTTCATGCCGTTCCAGAACGCCTCTTCCAGGCTGACGCTGGTCTTGTGGCCGGCGACGACGATCGATCGTTTCACGACGGGCGACTTCATGGCTGCTCCTCGCGATCGATCCGGTGCTGGTCCAGATGCTCCTTCGCCTGGTCCGCCCGCTTCTCCGCCGCCGACCGCTCCGCCTTCGTGCGACCGAACTTCGCCCGGTTGGCGTCCGCCTGCTTCGCCGAGGCTTCCCGCTCGGCGCGCTTCCTGAAACGATTCAGGTTGATGACGTTCCCCATGCCGTGTCTCCATCACCCGATCCTCTCTGCGCCGGATGAAACATTCAGAAACAGGGCGCCGCATTGCGCCCCAAAAGACTTGATCGCCATTAGCTCGTCCTCGTCAATCGGCCCCTCGGGCCATCAAACGATGAATTAGCCCCGTCAAGGGCAGAGGGCTGCGTAACACGCCGCCCCGCCGCAACATTGACGGTAATCAAATCCCGCGCTCAAAGCCCTATATTTCTGCGGGTCCGGCGTCCGTATCACTACGGATGGCTATCGGAATTCGGAATTTTATCCCGGGCTGGTCATCTTCTCGGGGCGTACCAGGCGGTCGAATTCATCCGCCGAGACGAAGCCGAGTCGCAGCGCCTCTTCCTTCAGCGTGGTTCCGTTGGCATGCGCCGTCTTGGCCACCTTGGCCGCATTGTCATAGCCGATTTTGGGCGCGAGCGCCGTCACCAGCATCAGCGAGCGCTGCATCAGCTCCTTGATGCGCTTCTCGTCGGCGCGGATGCCGCTGACGCAATGTTCGGTGAAGGAGCGCGCGGCGTCCGCCATCAGGCGGATCGAGTGCAGCATGTTGTAGGCCAGCACGGGCTTGTAGACGTTGAGCTCAAAATGGCCCTGGCTGCCGGCGACCGTGATCGCGGTGTGATTGCCGAACACCTGGCAGCACACCATGGTCATCGCCTCGCATTGGGTCGGATTGACCTTGCCCGGCATGATCGAGGAGCCCGGCTCGTTCTCCGGCAGGATCAGTTCGCCTAGCCCTGAGCGCGGGCCGGATCCGAGCAGGCGGATGTCGTTGGCGATCTTGAACAGGCCCGTCGCCACCGAATTGATGGCGCCATGCGCCAGCACATAGGCATCGTTCGAGGCCAGGGCCTCGAATTTGTTGGCGGCGCTGGCGAAGGGGAGCTTCGTGATCCCGGCAACGTGCTTAGCGAATAGTTTTGCAAAGCGCGGCTTCGAGTTGAGGCCGGTGCCGACGGCGGTGCCGCCCTGCGCCAGCGGATAGAGATCTTTCACCGCGACCTTGAGGCGGGCGATGCCGCTTTCGACCTGCGCGGCATAGCCGGAAAATTCCTGGCCGAGCGTCAGCGGCGTCGCGTCCTGGGTGTGGGTGCGGCCGATCTTGACGATCTTCGAAAACTCCTTCTCCTTCTTACGCAGCGCGCGGAGCAGCTCACTGAGCGCAGGAACGAGATCGGCAGTGATGCGGCTTGCCGCCGCGATGTGCATCGCGGTGGGAAAAGAGTCGTTCGACGACTGGCTCATGTTGACGTGATCGTTGGGATGCACCGGCTTCTTGGCGCCGAGCTCGCCGCCGAGCAGCTCGTTGGCACGGTTGGCGATGACCTCGTTGAGGTTCATGTTGGTCTGCGTGCCCGAGCCGGTCTGCCACACCACCAGCGGGAAATGATCGTCCAGCTTGCCTTCGATCACCTCGCGCGCGGCGCGGATGATGGCGTTGGCGCGGCGCCGGTCGAGCAGGCCGAGCTCAAGATTGGACTGTGCCGCGGCGAGCTTGACGATGCCGAGTGCATGCACGAGCGAGATCGGCATGCGATCCGTCCCGATGCGGAAATTCTGCCGCGAGCGCTCGGTCTGCGCCCCCCAATAGCGGTCGGAGGCGACCTCGATCGGACCAAAACTGTCGGTCTCGGTGCGGGTGGCGGGGCGAGCAGTCTTCGAGCGGGCAGTCTCTGAGCGGGCAGTTTTGGCCATGAGCACATCCATTCCGCCGCGCGAAACGTCGCGCGGCCTCTTGATAGGCTCTTCTATATAGGGAGTCTGGCTGCGTGCGACGGGGGCGGGCCCAACCTAGATCATTTCTTGCGGAAACGATCGAGCCGCACGACTTCGGCGCCGCCCTGGTTCGGGGCCGCCGGCTCCTCCGTGCTTTCCGCCGGCTCAGCGGCAGGCGCGGGTACCGCGACGGCCGATGGCGCGGGTGCTGCCGGCAAACTCTCGGGCGCCACCTCGGCGACGTCGGAGGTGTCGAACTGGAGACCGAACTTCACGGACGGATCGAGGAAGCTCTTGATGGCGCTGAACGGCACCACCAGCCGCTCCGGAATGCCGCCGAAGGACAGGCCGACCTCGAAACGATCCTCGAGCACGGTCAGGTCCCAGAACTGATGCTGGAGGATGATCGTCATCTCTTCCGGATATTGCGCGAGCAACCGCGACGACAGCTTCACGCCCTCGGCCTTCGACACGAAGGTGATGAAGAAATGGTGCTCGCCCGGTAGTCCATGGGCCGCGGCATCGGTCAGCACCTTGCGCAGCACGCCGCGCAGTGCGTCGCGGGCCAGCACATCGTATCGGATATGATCGGTCGCCATGGTGGTCCTGTTGCATCCCCGAAGCCGGACCCTGCTGGTCCGACTCGCCAAGCCGCAATAGTACCGCGCCTGACGGGTCAGCAGGAGTCCCCGCCGTGGAAGAAATCAAAAAGCAAAGTGGAGGCTTCTGTTGCCAGGTGCCTCCGAACCCCGCCTAGCGGAGCTTAACCCGCTAGGACTTTAGAGTGGTCTTTCAAACTGCGTTACGCAGCCTGAGCAACCGGAGCAAAGTTGTCGTTGGCAACTATTGCAGTAGCCCGATAACGGCGGAACAATACCGGGAAAAAGTACGCCCTTTACGCCCTCGTCGATCCTATTTCGCCCCCGCCAAAGCCCGCTTCGAGGGCCAGCCCGTGGGTGGGCTTTGGTGGAGGCGCCGGGTACCGCCCCCGGGTCCGAATGGTTTATTGCGACGACCGTTTATTTCCATAGCCGGCGAACCGGCATCCCCAATATAGGGCGCAAAGCTTTCGAAAAACAGGGGTTTCGAGCGGATTGGCTGCGGTTCCCTTTGGATAGATTCCGGCCCGTCTTGGCCGCGCCGCGACCCTCCGTTCTAAGCTCCTGACATGTCCCCGGATTCAGCACCTGAG
>NZ_PSRT01000218.1 GCF_004212635.1 Bradyrhizobium genosp. SA-3
CGCGCGCGCGGCTCCGTCGGCGTCGGCGGGATCGCAGCGCGGCTGCCGCCGCCATCCTTGCGGGAGGAGGCGCGCCTGAACTCGTCACGGATCGGCCACTTGGCCTTTTCGGCGGCGACCTGAACGCATTCGATCAGCGCCGTGTTTTTGGCCTCGCGCCGATGCGCCTTCATGTCGCCGTCGCGATAGGCGTTCAGAATCCGGAACTCCATCGGATCCATGCCGACGAGGTTTGCAAGCTTGTCCATCTGGCATTCGATGGCGAAGTCCATTGCCGTGACGCCGAAGCCGCGCATGGCAGTCGCCGGCGTGCGGTTGGTGAAGACGCAATAGACGTCGCCATAAACGTTCGGGATGGTGTAAGGGCCCGGCAGATGCGCAGCGCATTTCACCGCGGCATAGCTGGACAGCCGCGTATAGGCACCGCTGTCGAAATAGGCACGGATTTTTCGGGCGACGATGCGGCCGTCGCGCATCACGCCGTCCTTGATGTAGATGCGCTCGGCGCCGCGCGGCGGGCCGTATTGCATCTCCTCCTCGCGCCCGAATACGTAGCGGACGGGACGCCCGGTCAGCATGGCGCCGAGAATGGCGAGCGGCTCGGTCAAGGTGTCCACCTTGCCGCCGAAGCCGCCGCCTACGGTGCCGCCGATGAAGTGGAAGGTGTTGGACGGCACGTCCAAAATCTTGGCGCAGGTGTCGACCGAGAAGAACAGCGCTTGCGTCGACGTGTAGACGACGTAGCGGCCGTTGGTGTCGGGCGCGGCAATCGCGCCATTGGTCTCGGTCGGCGCGTGCTCGATCGGCGACATCTGGTAGCGCTGTTCGAGCACGTGGTCGGCGCTCGCGAGCGCCGCGTCGGCATCGCCGAACCGCAGACGCTGGTGATCGTAGACGTCGTGATAGATGAAGGCGTTCTTCGGATAAGTCTCGTTGACCACGGGCGCGCCGGCTTCAGCGCGTCCTCGACGTCGAACACGGTCGGCAGCGGTTCGTAGTCGACCCTGACCTTCGCGATGGCCTCAAAAGCCTCACGCTCGCTGTCGGCAACGATGGCAAGGATCGGCTCGCCCTTGTAGCGGACCTTGTCGACGGCCAGCGACGGCTCGTCGTCCTTGCCGAAATTGATCAGGCTCAGCAGCGTGTTGAGATTGACCGGCACGTCAGTGCCGCGAATGATCCGGCGCACGCCGGCCGAGCGTTCTGCGTCCGTGGTATCGATGCGGCGCAGCCTTGCATGGGCCTGGGTCGAGCGAACGACCTTGAGGTGCAGCATGCCCTGGAGCTTATGATCGCCAAAATAGCTCGACGTGCCCGTGATGTGACCAAGCATGTCCTGGCGCTGCGTGCCCTTGCCGATCTCCTTGAGATTGTCGTCGCGCTCGTCGGCGAAGATGTCCTTGCGTAGTTCCAGCATGGTCTGACCTCAGGCGCTGGCCCGGCCGCCCGCGGCGGCGAGGATGGCATTGATGATCGGCTCGTAGCCGGTGCAGCGGCAGATGTTGCCGGAGATCGCCTCGATCACGTCGGCCCGGCTCGGGGAGGGATTGCGGTCGAGCAGCGCCTTTGCGGCCATCAGCATGCCCGGCGTGCAATAGCCGCACTGGGCGGCAAAATTGTCGGCGAAGGCGCGCTGGAGCGGGTGCAGGTTCGGGCCCTGCTTGAGGCCGTCGAGCGCTTCGACGGAGCGGCCGGCGACGGTCTCGGCAAGCGTCAGACAGGAGAGGTGGATTTCTCCGTCAATCAGCACGCTGCAGGTGCCGCAGCCGCCCTGGCCGCAACCGAATTTCGGGGTCATGTCGCCGATCAGCTCGCGCAAGGCAACCAGCAGGTTGGTGCCGCCATCGACGAAGATGGCGACGTCGCGGCCGTTGTGACGAAATTGCAATGGCGTCTTGGACATGGTGATCCCAGTCTATTCCTGGCCGGACAGCAAACGGCGGAGATGAACGCCGACGATCTCGCGGCGATACCACGCGCTGCCGAGCGCATTGTCGGCGGGCGATGTGCCCTCGACTGCGGCAGACGCGGCAGCATTGATGTTTGCGGCATCGAGCGCGCGTCCTTCGAGAGCGCGCTCCGCCGCCTTGGCGCGGATTTGGGTCGGCGCCATCGAACCGAGCGCAATGCGAGCACCGGCAATGCGCCCGCCGCTGACCGGCAGGTGTGCGGCCAGCGTGATGACCGAGCCGCCTTTCGGCTTGATCCGGGCAACCTTGCGATAGCGAAAGGCCTCCGTGCTGGCCGGCCGGGTGCATGAGACCGAGAGCACCAGCGCGCCGGATTGCCGCTCGCGCGATTGCAGGAACTCCTCGATCGCGATGTCGCGGGCGCCGAAGCCGCCTTGCACGGCGACCGTGGCGTCGAGCGCCAGCAGCGCCACGGTGAAATCGCCGTAGGGGTTTGGCGCGAAGAGATTGCCTCCGACGGTGCCCATGTTGCGCACGGCAGGGCCTCCGATCGAACGGGCCGGCGCGTGCAGGAAAGCGAGGTCGCGCTCGCTGAGAATTCTCGCGAACGTGACGCCGGCGCCGAGCGTGATGCGCGGTCCGGACGCATCGATCCGGGTCAGCGCCTGGTCGCTGGCGCGGACGATGGTCGAAATCGAAACGTCGCCCTCGTTGAGCGCCCGCATCACCAGCGTGCCGCCGCCGAGATAGCGCGCGCTGCGATCTGAGGATATTGCCCCTGCCGCTTCGCCGGCGCTGGCAAAGGTCTTTACCGTCACAGCCATGGCTAGGCGGCCTCCTTCAGATGGCGGCGGATCGCCTCGAATCCCGCCTGGTAGATATCTTCCGCGACCATGTGGGTGATGCGGTCCCTGTCCTCGGGCTTCGTGGTGAAGCGCGATTCCCAGTGCCAAAAGGTGCGGTCACCATCGGTCACCGGCAGCAGGCGGACATGGGCGACGTAATTGAACATCGGGATCGGGGTATCGAGCAGGCAATAGCTGAAGGTCTGTTCGAGGTCGGACAGAGCCAGCAACTGCTCGCGCAGCTCGGAGCCATCCTTGAGCTTGAATCGCCTGACGCAGCCGATCTTGTCAGAGGCCTGAGCGCGTTCGATCGAGGAGGTCGCAACCGCCGGATGCCAGCGGTCGTGCCCGTTGAAATCGCGCAGCACGTTCCATACCGCATCGGACGGTGCGCTCAGGATCGTGCTTTTGACGATATGCGGCACGGCTAACCTCCGAACACGCGCTTGAGGGCGTCGAAGCCGCCCTGGAACACGCCGCCGCCGATGTTGCTGACGAGCTCGGTCTCGCGCTCCGGCGCGCAGTCGAATTCGGCGGTCCATTCCATGAAGGTTTGGTCGCCGTCGGTCACGGGCGTCAGCCGCAGGGTCGCGACGTAGTTCTCGACACCCATCGGGGATTCCAGGATCGAGTAGGTGCAGAACATGTCGTAGTCGGAGAGGCCCAGGAGCTTCTCGCGGATGCGGTCGCCGTTGCGCAAGCGGAAGTCCCTGACGCAGCCGATCTTGTCGGCGGGCTCGCCGCCCTCGATCCGGCTTTCGGCGATGGCCGGATGCCAGTTCGGCAGACCGTTGAAATCGCGCACCCGCGCCCAGACGCGGTCGTTGCGGGCGTTGACGACGGTTGAGACGTAGACGCGGGCCATGGGTCAGACCTCAGCTCTTCTTTCTCGGCCCGCGCTCGGCCGGCGGCTCACCGCCTTCGGCCGCAGGCGGGGAGGCCGCCGGTTTATCGCCGCCGCCACTCTTGCGCGCGGAATCCTTGATGCCCTGCATGTCGCGGGCCTCGCGGATCAGGCCCGGCATCTTTGCAAGACTGCCGCCCTCGACGCCGATGTCCGACAGGATCGAGTCGATCAGCGGCGCCTGGACGCGGTAGCGCAGCGCCGAATCGATCACCTCGTCGGTGGCGCTGCGGCCGCCATTGCCATTTCCGTGTCCGTTGCCGTTGAGGCCGTCGACCTGGAGGATGCGGATGCCCTCGATCTTCTCCATTGGCTTGACGCTCTCACGCACGATGCCCTCGATGCGGTCGAGCAGCTTTCTGCGGAACAGCGAATAGCGCGCCTGGTCGGTGAGCACGTTCTCGGCCTCGTTGAGCATGCGCTGCGCCTCGGCCTCGACCGCGGCACGCACCCGCTCGGCCTCCGCGGCGATCCGTGTCTCCTCGGCCTGCTTCTCGGCGATGAGGATTTCTACGCCCTTGCGGCGCTTGGCGATCTCGTTCTCGCGTGCGGTGATGACGCGCTCGGTGGCTTCCGTGGCACGCATCCGTGCTTCCTCGGCTGATGCCTTGGCCGCAGATTCCTCCAGCGACTTCGTGTGGATCGCGATCGCCTTCTCCATGAGCACGGTCTCGACCTCTTTCTCGCGATTGACTTCGAGCTTGCGCAGCTCGCGTTCGCGGCCGATCCGGGCCTCGTCGAGGCCGCGGTCGGACGAAATGCGGGCGCGCTCGACCTCCTCGCGGGAGGCGATTTCGGCTTCCTGCAAGGATTGCACGCGAGCGACCTCGAGCTGCTCGATGGCGCGCCGCCGCTCGATGCGGGCGGCTTCCAGCGCCTGCTCGCGCGAGACGTCAGTAGTCTCGACCTCCTTGCGCGCGACGATCTCGGCCTGCCGGACCTGACGGTCGGCGTCGATCCGCTCGGACTTCTTGGTGGACAGCGCGATGACGCGGTCCTCATCGGCGATCTCGATCGCCTTCTTCTGCTCGATATTGAGCACCTCGCGCTTCTTTGACGAATTGATGCGTTCGGCCTCGAGCGCCAGATCGACCGTGATACGCTGGCGCTCGGTCGCGTCACGCCGCTTCAGCTCGGCCGCCTCCAACACGCCGGTCCGCTCGATCTCCAGCGCGCGGGTTTCGCGTTCGGCCTGGATCCGCTCGGCCGCAACCGCCTTCTCCTGGGCGATGCGGGCTGCCTCGATCGCCTCGCGCGAGGCGATATCGGCCTCCTCGACGGCGCGGTTGCGGGCGATCTCCAACGAGCGCACACGCTCTTCCTGCGCGATCCGCGTGGCCTCGGTCGTCTCGCGGGCGGCGATGCCGGCGACGTCCAGCGCCTGGTTGCGCTCGATTTCGAGTTGCCGCGTATTCTGCTCGGCGGCGATACGCTCGGCGGCGAGCGTCCGCTCGCGGGCGATGCGGGCGGCCTCGACCGCGCGCTGGGCCTCGATCTCGGCCTCCTGGATGGTTCGCACCTGCTGGATCTCCAGTGCGCGGGTGCGTTCGTCCGAGGAGATGCGCTCGACATTAACGATCAATGTCTGCGCGATACGTGCCTTTTCGGTCGCTTCGCGCGCGGCGATTTCGGCCTCGTCCACGGCACGCGTGCGCTCGATCTCGCGGCGCTTTGTCTCTTCCTCGTTGGCGATCCGGGCATCGGTGACGACGCGGTCCTGCTGGATCCGCGCCTTCTCGATCGCTTCGCGCGCGGCGATCTCGGCTTCCTCGACCGTGCGCATCCGCTCGATCTCGCGTTGGCGGACCTCGCGTTCCGAGGCGATGCGGCTGGTGTCGATCGAGCGCTGGTTGGCGATCCGGGTCTTCTCGATCTCCTCGCGTGCCAGCAGCTCCTTCTCCTCGATGGTGCGGGTCCGTTCGATCTCCTTCTGCCGGATCTCGCGCTCGGAGGCGATGCGGGCCTCGGCGATCGCCTGGTCATTGGCGATGCGGGCGCGCTCGATGGCCTCGCGGGCGGAAATCTGCGCCTGTTCCGCCTCGGTCTCGCGAAGCGCGCGTTCGCGGGCAACTTCAGTGCGCTGAAGGGCACGGCGCATCTCGATGTCACGTTCCTGCTCGAGGCGCGCGGTCTCGCTCTCGCGCTCGATCTCGAGCGCCTGCCGCTCGGCTTCCAGATTGCGCGAGCGGATCTTGATCATCGAGTCCTGCTCGATGTCGTTGCGCAGCTTTCGCTTGGCTTCGATATCCTCCATCAGGCGGGTCAAGCCTTCGGCGTCGAACCGGTTCGAGGGATTGAAGAACTCCAGGTCGGTCTGGTCGAGATCGGTGATCGCGACCGATTCCAGCTCGAGGCCGTTCTGGGCGAGAGCCTCGGCTGCATTGGTCTTGACCCGTGCGACATAGTCGCCGCGCCGCTCGTGCATCTCCTCCATGGTCATCTCGGAGGCGACCGAGCGGATTGCGGAGATGAACTTGCCGGCCAGCAGCGCATGGAGCTGCTCGGGTTCCATGGTGCGGCGGCCGAGCGTCGCCGCGGCGATCGAGACGGCTTCGCGGGTCGGCTGCACCCGGACATAGAAGTCGGCCTCGATGTCGACGCGCATGCGGTCGCGGGTGATCACGGCGTCCTGCCTGGAGCGGACGATACCCATCGGCAGCACGTTCATGTTGACGGGCGTGTAGTCGTGAATGAACGGCAGCACGAAGGCGCCGCCATTGATCACCACGCGTTCGCCGAGGAAGCCAGTGCGGACGAACGACGTCTCCTTGGAGGAGCGATGGTACAGCCAGTTGACGATGTAGACGCCAACCACGATCACGACGATCGCGACGATCAGCCAGAGGATCAATTCACCGACCAATACCCCCGACATCTTTCCCTCCCTCGGACCTTCGGCGTTACCGCGCGCCGATCGCCTTGAATTGACGCACCTGCTCCGTCAGCGCCCGCTCCACGGGCAGTCGCTCCATCGAGGAGGCGCCGTAGAAGCCGTGGCAATGGCGGGTGTTCTTCATGATGAAATCGGCGTCGGCGGGATCCGCGATCGGGCCGCCATGAGCCAGCACCAGGATGTCCGGATTGACGCTGAGCGCAGCGGACGCCCAAGTGTCGATCTGCGCGGGACAGTCCTTGAGCTTCAGCGCGGTCTGCGCGCCGATGGTGCCGCCGGTCGTCAGGCCCATGTGACAGACGATGATGTCGGCGCCGGCGATCGCCATCGCGGCGGCCTCCTTCTCGCTGAACACATAGGGCGTGGTCAGCATGTCCTTGTCGTGCGCCTTGGCGATCATGTCGATCTCCAACGCATAGGACATGCCGGTCTCTTCGAGATTGGCGCGGAACGTGCCGTCGATCAGGCCGACCGTCGGAAAGTTCTGGACGCCGGCAAACCCGAGCGCCTTCAACTGGTCGAGAAACACGTCCATGTCGCGGAATGGGTCGGTGCCGTTGACGCCCGCCAGCACCGGCGTCCTGGCCACCACGGGCAGCACTTCGTTCGCCATTTCGAGCACGATGGCGTTGGCATCGCCGTAAGCCATCAGACCCGCGAGCGAGCCGCGGCCGGCCATCCGATAGCGGCCCGAATTGTAGATGACGATGAGATCGACGCCGCCGGCTTCCTCGCACTTGGCTGACAGACCGGTGCCGGCGCCGCCGCCGACGATCGGCTCACCGCGCCTTGCCATGTCGCGAAACGTCGTCAGGAGCGCTGCGCGTTCAAACCTCGCCATCGGTCACCTCGCTACTCTTCGGCGCGCCCCGGCGCGGCCGAACAGGGTCCGGAACGCACCGACTATGGCGGCGGCGAACTCGGGATCGTTGATGTTCTTCGGCACGCGAATGAGCTGGCGGTTGCCGGTCTGCCGCACCGTGCGCTCCAGCGTGCGGAACAGCGCTGCATCGGCGTCCGGATCCCAGAATGGCTGGCCGCGCGCATCGAGTGCGGATACGCCGCCCTCGGGCAGGAAGAAGCGTACAGGGCCGTCCATCTGGTTGAGCCGCTCGCCGATCCAGCGGCCCATGCGCTCGTTCTCTTCGGCAGTGGTCCGCATCAACGTCACTTGCGGATTGTGGACGTGAAACTTGCGGCCGCGGTAACGTTCGGGAATGGTCTCGGGCGCGCCAAAATTGACCATGTCGAGCGCGCCGACCGAGCCGACATAGGCCAGGCGGCTGCGGATGATGGCGCCAAAGCGGTCGTCCGTCGCGGGAAACACGCCGCCCATGAGCAGATCGCAGATCTCGGTGGTTGTGAGGTCGATGACGCCGGCGAGCTGCCCGGATTCGACGAGCTTCTCCATGGAACGACCGCCGACCCCGGTGGCGTGGAAGACGAGGCATTCGAAATCATCGCGCAGCTCGACGGCGATCCTCTGCACCGCCGGCGTGGTGACACCGAACATGGTGATACCGACCGAGGGCAGGCCGCCGGCCTCGCGCGCCGTTGCAGCGCGCGCATCGAGCCGCGCCTTGACCATGCCGGCAAGCGCATTGGCACCGTTGGCCAGCACCGCCCGCGAAATCGAGTTCAGCCCCTGCACGTCGGTGACCGAGTACATCATCGTGATGTCGGCGGCGCCGACATAGGGCCCGACATCGCCGGAGGCGACGGAGGAGATGATCAGCTTGGGCACGCCGACGGGAAGCGCACGCAGGCCCGGGGCGACCAGCGACGCCGCGCCCGAGCCGCCCGCCGAGATCACGCCGGCGACGTTGCCCTGGCGCCGGAGCCAGTTGGCGAAGGCATCAGCCATCGCGGTCACGGCGGCCCCGCGATCGGGACCGAACACCGCCGCGCCGCCACGGCTATGGTTCAGGGCGATCTCCTGCGCGGAGACATCGCAGCTGGAGTGCTTCCCGCTGGTCGAGACGTCGACCAGCCGCGTGCGCAGGCCGCTTTCCGCGATGATGTCGCGCATGAAGCGTAGTTCCTGGCCCTTGGTGTCGAGCGTGCCGACGACCAGCACCACGGGTGGACCGGCGGCCTGCGCCGCCAGCGGCTCGCGCTTGCGCCGCGCCGTCTCGTCAAGCCGCGCGACTTGCGTCGAGAGCGTGCGCGCTGCGGCCTCGATGCGGGCGATCGGCACCGGGTGCGACCATCGGGTCGGGAGCGTCGGGTTGGAGATATAGATGCGGATCGGTCCGTCGCGGCGCGGCGCCGGCGCCGGCTTAGCTTCGACGCCGGGTGCGGCGACGTCGATATCCGGCTCGAGCTCGGCGTGAAGTCCGACGCCGAGCAGGCGCTGCTGGAGCTCGCGGTCGGCGGCGAGGCGCGCAGAGTCGATGATGCGGTTGATGCGGCCGTTGACCATGATTGCGACGTTGCGCGAGATCGCGGTGGCGACGCCGATATTCTGCTCGATCACGAGCACGGACATGTCGCCGTCCTCTCCTAACCGCAACAGCATCTCCTCGACCTGCGCCACGATGACAGGCGCGAGGCCTTCGGTCGGCTCGTCCATGATGAGGAGATGCGGATTGGTGAGCAGCGCGCGCGAGATCGCCAGCATCTGCTGCTCGCCGCCGGAGAGCTGGCCGCCGCCGTGATCCTTGCGCTCGGCCAAACGCGGGAAGGTCTCGTAGATGCGATCGACGGTCCAGGCGCCGGGCCGCAGGCCGCCGGCCAGCCGCAAATGCTCGTCGACGCTGAGCGAGCGCCAGAGACGGCGTCCTTGCGGCACATAGCCGACGCCGAGCCGGGCGATCTGCGCCGATGCCCGCCGCGTGATGTCTTCGCCGCGGACGCGGATCGAGCCGCCGCTCACGCCGACCAGGCCCATGATCGCCTTGCACAGCGTGGTCTTGCCCATGCCGTTGCGGCCGACGACGGAGAACACGCCGCTCTCCAGGGTGAGATCGACGCCTTGCAAGGCGTGCGAGTGGCCATAGTAGACGTCGAGGCCGCGGACCTCGAGCGCGGCCTTGCTGCGGCGGACCTCATTCATGGCCGCCTCCGAGATAGAGCTCCTGCACTTCGGGATCGGATTGGATTTCCTGCGGCAGGCCCTCCTTGAAGATGCGGCCGTTGTGCATCATCGTGACGCTCTCGACGACGCGCAAAGCGACGTCCATGTCGTGCTCGATGATGATGTAGCCGATATGCGCAGGCAGCGAGGTCAGGATCTCGATCAGCTCGGCCCGTTCGGTCGGCGACAGGCCGGCCGCCGGCTCGTCGAACAGAACGAAGCGCGGGGCGCCCGCGAGCGCGAGCGCGATCTCGAGCTGGCGCTGCTGGCCGTGCGCGAGCTCGACCACGCGCTGGTCCTTCACGGCGGAAAGATGCACGGCCTGCACGAGATTGTCGGCCGCATGCGTCAAGGCATCGTTCTGTCCCGGATGCAGGAACGAGAAGCGTCCGCGCGAAACGCCGCGACAGGCGAGATAGACATTGTCCTGCACGGTGAGGCCGGGGAACAGCGCCGAGATCTGATAGGTCCGCCGCAGCCCGCGCCGGATGCGTTCATAGGGCGGGAAGTGCGTGACGTCCTCGCCGAAGAAGCGGATGGTGCCGGAGGAGGGCGGGAAGTCGCCGGTGATGCAGTTGAACAGCGTGGTCTTGCCGGCGCCGTTCGAACCGAGCACCGCGCGCCGCTCGCCGGGACGCACGGTGATGGTGACGTCGGTCAGCGCTGCCAGCGCGCCGAACAGGCGCGTCACGCCACGCAGCTCCAGCGCGGCG
>NZ_PSRT01000219.1 GCF_004212635.1 Bradyrhizobium genosp. SA-3
GGTTTTCGGTTGCGGCCGCTTCTACAACGTCGCGCGCTGCTTGTCTCGCCCGATGGGCCCGTAAAGGCCAACCCCCGAGGCGACGGGGAGGCGCTGGGACCCGGGCTTCGCTGCGGCCATTTGGGCCCGCAGATCGGCCAGTTCGCCCCTGGCAGCCCGTGCATCCGCATCATTCCGTCGGGCCGCGCGCCGCCAGTGCCGCTGGCCGAGCCAGACGGCGCATCCACCCGCCAGGACGCCAAGGGCGGCGGCCAGGATCAAAAGCAGGAACAGCGGCAAGGTGACCGACAGCGACGGGTCGGACGACAGGAAGGGATCGAAGGAGACGGTGACGAAATGCCTGTTGGCGACGGCGAAGACCACCAGGAGCAGGCCCAGCGGAATCACGATCAGCGCGGTCAGGAACTTTCGCATCTCGCTTCGCTCGCCTTGAATCAAGCTTGCGGCCGCATCATGCGCGACCGCAGGGAAACCCTGACGCCGGCCTCAGTCTGCCGCGCCGGGATCCGGATGGTCGCGGTTGAGCCGCTCGCGCATTTCCTTGCCGGTCTTGAAGAACGGAACGCTCTTCTGGTCGACCGGCACATGGGCGCCGGTGCGCGGATTGCGCCCGGCGCGTGCCGGGCGATGCTTGACCGAGAAGGCACCGAAGCCGCGCAGCTCGACGCGGTCACCGCGTGCGAGGGCCGCTACGATCTCTTCGAGAATCGCATTCACAATGTTCTCGACATCCCGCTGGTACAGATGCGGGTTGTGCTCGGCGATGCGCTGAACAAGTTCGGATTTGATCATCGAGAGATAGGACCCGGAAGCGTGCGGACGACCATTTCCGTGAAAATACCGTGATCTGTCAAGACGCTAAATCAGGGTTGAGCGTCGCGAAAATGCGTGACAAATGCCGAAAAAGCAGGCTGACCCGGCACCCGCCCCGCGGGAAAAACCTCTCGGACTCGCTCAGTTCCGGTCAGTTTGACGCGGCCGGCTGCCACAGGGCCAGCATTCCATCCATTCCGAACCGATCGACTGCCTGTGCGACGCCGGTTTGCCCGATTTGATGCGCAATCGAGCCTAAACCCAGCGCTTCCAACGTCACGGCGGCCGCCGTCTTCAGGAATGGCAGATCGCCGAAGCGCGGCTGGAGCTTGTAATCGCGCACGCTGAGCCCCTTCTTGACGCCCTTCTGCTCGACCAGCCAAGTCACGGCCGCCTTCTCGTCGCCGATCTGATCGATCAGCTTGAGATCGATCGCCTGGCGGCCGGTGAAGACGCGGCCATCGGCAACTTTCTCGAGCTGCGTGTCATCCATGCCACGCCGCTCCTTCACCAATCCCCTGAACCAGGCGTAGGAGTCCTTCACCAGCGCATCGAGTGCGGCGCGCGCCTCGGGGCTGGTGGGCTCGAAACCGTTGGGCGCGGCCTTCAGCGGCGACGACTTCACCTCCTCGACCTTGACGCCGATGGTCTTCAAGAGCTCGGTCACGTTCGGATACTGGAACAACACGCCGATCGAGCCGACCAGCGAGCTCTGCTGGGCGATGATGTGGTCGCTCGCGATCGCGGTGATGTAGCCGCCGGAGGCGGCAAGGCCCTCGACCACGACAACAAGCGGCTTCTTCGCCTTCAGCCGGGTGAGCGAATCATAGAGCTGCTCGGAGCCCGCGGTGGTGCCGCCCGGCGAGTTGATGTGAACGATGACGGCCGCGGCCTGCGAATTCTCCAGCCGCTCCAGCGCCTGGGTGCGATCGGAATCGCTGCGGATCAGCCCCTCGATGTGGACACGCGCAATCGACCCGGCAGATACGAACGTGCCGCGCGCACCTGGCGTCGCGATCAGCGCAAAGCTCGCAATCGCCGCGATCGCGATCAGCGCGGCCATCACGCGCCAGAACGTCAGCTTGCGGCGGATCCTGCGGCGATCGACGATGATGTCCGAATCGAGCGACATCGGAATATCTCCAAAATGAAAGACGGAGCGCGTTGTGCCGTCACGGCGTGACTATCGGCTTATCTGGATACATCAATTGCGGCGCAATTTGAAGAAAACAAGGCTGGCTGCGGTGCAGGCCCGGACGCTGCCACACACTCACTTGTCGTCCCGGCGGAGGCCGGGACCCATACCGCGGAGTCTATCAATTGTGATCGGTCGGCGTACCGAGCGAAGAGTCTTCGCCAAACCACGCCCTGTGGTTATGGGTCCCGGCCTTCGCCGGGACGACATAGCACCGCAATAAAAAAGCCCCGGCTCGCGCCGGGGCTTTGATGTCAGCGAAACCTGCGTTTCGCTTACTTGTTGTCGCGGTTCTTGAGCGCGGTGCCCAAGATGTCGCCGAGCGTCGCACCCGAATCGGAGGAGCCGTACTGCGCGATGGCTTCCTTCTCTTCGGCGACTTCGAGCGCCTTGATCGACACCTGGACCTTGCGGGCCTTCTTGTCGAACTGGATCACGCGGGCATCGACCTTCTCGCCGACGGCGAAGCGTTCGGCACGCTGGTCGTTGCGGTCACGGGCGAGCTCGGAGCGCTTGATGAAGGTCGAGAAGTCGGTACCGGCGATCTTCACCTCGATGCCGCTCTCCTTCACTTCGAGCACTTCGCAGGTCACGACCGCGCCCTTCTTGACATCGCCCGGCTCGGCGAAGGGGTCGCCTTCGAGCTGCTTGATGCCGAGCGAGATGCGCTCCTTCTCGACGTCCACATCGAGCACCACGGCCTTCACCATGTCGCCCTTCTTGTAGTTGTCGATCACCTGCTCGCCCGGAAGCTTCCAATCGAGGTCGGAGAGGTGGACCATGCCGTCGACGTCGCCTTCGAGACCCAGGAACAGACCGAACTCGGTCTTGTTCTTGACCTCGCCCTCGACCACCGAACCGGTCGGGTGACCTTCGACGAAGACCTCCCAAGGGTTGCGCATGGTCTGCTTGAGGCCGAGTGAGATGCGGCGCTTGACGGAATCGACTTCCAGCACCTGCACATCGACTTCCTGCGAGGTCGAGACGATCTTGCCGGGATGCATGTTCTTCTTGGTCCACGACATCTCGGAGACGTGGATCAGGCCTTCGATGCCCGGCTCGAGCTCGACGAACGCGCCGTAGTCGGTGATGTTGGTGACGCGGCCGGTGAAGCGGGCACCCAGCGGGTACTTGGCTTCGATGCCCTGCCACGGATCGTCCAAGAGCTGCTTCATGCCCAGCGAGATGCGATGCGTCTCGTGGTTGATCTTGATGATCTTGACCTTCACGGTCTGGCCGATCGAGAGCACCTCGGTCGGGTGGTTGACGCGGCGCCAGGCGATGTCGGTGACGTGCAGGAGGCCGTCGATACCGCCGAGATCAACGAACGCACCGTAATCGGTGATGTTCTTGACCACGCCGTCGATGACCTGGCCCTCTTCGAGGTTCTGCACCAGCTCCTGGCGCTGCTCGGCGCGGGTCTCTTCCAGCACGGTGCGGCGCGACACGACGATGTTGCCGCGGCGGCGGTCCATCTTGAGGATCTGGAACGGCTGCGAGTTGTTCATCAGCGGCGCGACGTCGCGGATCGGACGGATGTCGACCTGCGAGCGCGGCAGGAAGGCCACGGCACCGTCGAGGTCGACGGTGAAGCCGCCCTTGACCTGGTTGAAGATGACGCCGTTGACCTTCTCGTTGTTCTGGAACGCCTTCTCGAGCTTGCCCCAGCTCTCTTCGCGGCGCGCCTTGTCGCGCGATAGCACGGCTTCGCCGAGGGCGTTCTCGATGCGATCGAGGAACACTTCCACCTCGTCGCCGACCTTGAGGTCGCTGTCACGGCCGGGGCCGGAAAATTCGCGCAGGGCCACGCGGCCCTCGGTCTTCAGGCCGACGTCGATGACGGCCATGTCCTTTTCAATTGCAACCACCTTGCCCTTGACGACGGAGCTTTCCTGCAGGTTGCCACCTGCGAAGGACTCGTCGAGCATCGCGGCGAAATCGTCGCGCGAGGGGCTATAGGTATCAGCAGAAGTCAAAGCCATTTGTTCTCCAGTTGCGGATGTCTTGCCGGCCGTTGGGTTCATGGGCGCATCGCACACGCAGTGTCGGAAGGTCCGCAAGACCTTCGAGCGACCGCTCGCTGCTCCGGCTCGGCGCCGGAACTGCGGAAGCGGGCCGGCTGAGGCCCGCGCGTTCGATACGTGGAATCGTTGTCCGGAGCCTGGATCGCGCCGGTCCCCAACAGGGACCGAAGGTTATCGACCTCAAAGAGCGGGAGCGGGCGCTTCCTCCAATGACGGCTGCGGCTTAACCCCGCGACCGGCCCGCTCGGACGGCCTCGATAATGTCGATGGCGGCCCGGACGCCGCCTTCTATATCGAGTTGGGAGTTATCAAGCAAGTAAGCATCCGAGGCCGGTCTTAAAGGCGCAATCGGTCGGTTCTTGTCGCGCTCGTCGCGCTGGATGATGTCGGCGAGCACGGCCGCCTCGTCCGCCGCTTCCCCCCGCGCCCTAGCCTCCATGGTCCGGCGATGAGCGCGGACCTTGGGATCGGCGACGACGAAAATCTTCACGTCGGCATGGGGGCAGATCACGGTTCCAATATCCCGGCCATCGAGCACGGCCCCGGGCGGATCAGCGGCGAATTGCCGCTGGAAATTGACCAGGGCCTCGCGGACCCCAGGGATCGCCGAGACGATGGAGGCCCCCTCGCCGACGTTCTGGGTCTTCAAGGCGGGATTGCCGAACTTTTCGGGGTCGAGCTCCAGCGCCGCCGCGACCGCCGCCGCTTCATCGCGGAGATCGTGACCCGACTGCATCAGCTCGTAAGCCACCGCACGATAGATCACACCGGTATCGAGATGACGATAACCGTAATGGTGGGCGAGGCGCTTGCCGAGCGTCCCCTTGCCCGAGGCTGCGGGCCCGTCGATGGCGATGATCATGAAAACTCGGCCCCTAGCGAACGCATCATCGGAATGAAATCCGGAAAGCTGGTGGCGATGAAGGCGGTGTCGTCAACGGTCACGGGTTGGTCGGATGCGCAGCCCATCACCAGCGCGGACATCGCGATGCGATGGTCCATATGGGTGGCAACAACGCCCCCGCCGGGCACGTGACCGCGGCCCTCGACGATCAGATCGTCACCGGAGACCTCGACCTTCACGCCGTTGACGCGAAGCATGTCGGCGGTGGCCTCGAGCCGGTCGGATTCCTTGACGCGCAGCTCTTGCAGGCCGCGCATGATCGTCGTGCCTTCGGCGAAGGCGGCCGCCACCGCCAGCACCAGATATTCGTCGATCATCGACGGCGCGCGCTCCGGCGGCACCTCGACACCGCGCAGTTTTGAGGCGCGCACGCGCAATTGCGCCATCGGCTCGCCGGCATCGCGACGGACATCGTTTTCCTCGATCGAGGCGCCCATTTCGCGCAGCGTGGTGAACAGGCCGGTGCGCAGCGGATTGGTCATGACGTCCGACAGGATGACGTCGGAGCCCTCGGCGATCAGCGCGGCAACGACCGGGAAGGCCGCCGAGGAGGGGTCGGCGGGCACGACGACGGCGGCACTGTGCAGCTCAGGCTGGCCTTGAAGCGTGATGCGGCGGCCGTGCTGGCCTTCCTGCACCGAAGTGATGTCGGCACCGAAATGCTTCAGCATCAGCTCGGTGTGGTCGCGGCTGGCCTCGGTCTCGATGACCGTTGTGGTGCCGGGCGCAGCCAGGCCCGCCAGCAGCACGGCCGATTTGATCTGGGCCGAGGCGACCGGGGTCTTGTAGGTGATCGGCAGCGGATCGCGCGCGCCCTGGAGGGTCAGCGGCAGACGGCCGCCCTCGCTGCCCGACACGACCCTGGCGCCCATCTGTTCGAGCGGGTCGAGGATTCGGCGCATGGGACGACTGCGCAGCGAGGCATCGCCGTCGAACACCGCCGAGATCGGGCATCCCGCAACGGCGCCCATGGCGAGGCGGCAGCCGGTGCCGGAGTTGCCGAAATCGAGCGCCGCCTTAGGCTGGGCGAAGCCGCCGACGCCGACGCCGTTCACCGTCCAGGCGAAATCGCCGGTGCGCGCGACCCTGGCGCCCAGCGCCTGCATCGATTTGGCGGTGTTGAGGACGTCCTCGCCCTCGAGCAGGCCCGAAATGCGGGTCTCGCCGACCGCGAGCGCACCCAGGATCAGGGCACGGTGGGAGATCGACTTGTCCCCGGGCACCCGTACTTTCCCGGTCAGGGAGCCGCTGGCGCGAGACTGGAGCGGCCTCGGTTGGTCGGAATGGGTCAAGATTGTGTCCTTGGATGCCTTGAAGGCTGGGCCGCAGGTACCACATGGTCCGCGCCCCGTCACGGGCATGTCGTTCTTCCGTAATGCGCTATTGACAGCGGGCCGCCAACTAGCCAAGTGAAGCACCGCTTTTCAGACATTCCCAGGATTCCTGCCGTGGCCAAGTCCGAACTCGGAACCAAACGTATTTGCCCGACCACGGGCAAGAAGTTCTATGACCTCAACAAGACTCCGGTGATCTCGCCCTATACCGGCGAGGTGGTGCCGATCGCCCCCGTCGCCCCCGCACGTGCGTCCCGCGGCGCCGAAGCCCGCAGCATGGCCCAGGACACCGCGCCGGAGCCGGCAGAGGCCGAGGAATTGGTGTCGCTCGAGGAGGCCGATGCCGAGGAGAACACCGGCAAGGTCAAGGCTGTCGTGCCCGAGTCCGAGGACGATATCGAGGTCGACGAGACCATCGACGACGACGATGACGATGATTCGACCTTCATTGCCGACGAGGAAGAAGGCGATGAGGACGTGACCGACATCATTGGTGATGTCGGAGGTGATGAAGAGACTTGAGATCAGCCCTGATCTGTGAAAAAGGGTGCACCGCGCGAGTCACCAGGGCTCGCCGGTTGGGGTGATCCACCAGATTCACCCCGTCTAAGGCTAAGGGGCCATAGCTCAGCTGGGAGAGCGCTTGCATGGCATGCAAGAGGTCGGCGGTTCGATCCCGCCTGGCTCCACCAGCCTTCGCTCGCTTCGCGAGCTACGGCTGGGCAAGCCCGGGAAGTCCCTCGTAGCGAAGTGGGCGAAGGCTGTCCCGCCATAGCCTGAAGGGCGACGGCGGACTCCATCCACGATAGCCCAGGACGGGTTTCACAGTGCTATCCTGCCCTCAGGATGCACCCCATGAAATACGTCTATATCCTCGAAAGTCTCGATTCCGAGCACTTCTACGTCGGCATCACCGACGATCTACGGGCGCGTCTGGCAAAGCATAACGCCGGCGAGGTGCCTCACATGTCGAAATACGGGCCCTGGCGAATACGAACTTATTTCGCGTTCGATGACGCCGCACGCACTGTCGCATTCGAACGATACCTGAAATCTGGCTCAGGGCGCGCGTTCGCGAAGAAGCACTTCTAGTCGCCCGAACTTCCCTACTCCCCGATCACCGCATTGAGCCGGTCGCGCAGCGCGACGATCTCGTCCTTCATCGCGACCAGTTCCGGCACCGAGCAGTCCGACGCCGCCAGAATCGATTGCGGCACGCTGCGCGCCTTGTCTTTCAGCGCGTGGCCCTGCGGCGTCAGGGCGATCAGCACCTGACGCTCGTCCTCGCTCGAGCGCGTGCGCCTCACGAGGTGGGCGGCCTCGAGCCGCTTGAGCAGCGGTGTCAACGTGCCCGAATCCAGGAACAGCTTCTCGCCGATGTCCTTGACGGGCACGTCGTCGCGCTCCCACAGCACCAGCATGACGAGATATTGCGGATAGGTCAGGCCGAGCCGGTCGAGCAGCGGCTTGTAGACGCGGTTGAAGGCATGAGCGGCCGAATACACCGCGAAGCAGATCTGGTTGTCGAGCCGCAGCGGCGCGTCCGCTGCCGATGGTTTCCGGGCCATGGGGACTCTCACGGGATTTGCCCCGCATTGTGGGGCCGGGCGGCCGCATATTCAATTGCGAACAATTAAATGTGAGGCATCGCAATTTAGATTGAGCACAATTTAATTGTCTGCTATACAGATCGCGTCCACCCGACCCCCCCAGGGAGATGAAAATGTCCGTGAACGTCCTCTACAAGACCAGTGCCAAGGCGACCGGCGGCCGCGACGGCCATGCCGCAACCCTCGACGGCGCGCTCGACGTCAAGCTGACCACGCCGAAGGAGCTCGGCGGCGGCGGCGGCGCCGGCAACAATCCCGAGCAGCTGTTTGCGGCCGGCTATGCTGCCTGCTTCATCGGCGCGATGAAGTTCGTGGCTTCGCAGGGCGGCCCCAAGGTTCCCGCCGACGCCTCAGTCACCTCGACGGTTGGCATCGGTCCGCGCTCCGAGGGCGGTTTTGGCCTCGACATCGATCTGGCCATCTCGCTGCCGAGCCTGGCCCGCGCCGAGGCCGAGGCTCTGGTCGAGAAGGCGCATCAGGTGTGCCCATACTCCAACGCCACGCGCGGCAATGTCGACGTTCGCCTGACGGTCGTCTGACCGGAAGTGCGGATTGGCTGGCCCGAGATTCCCCTCGGGCCGGCCGCTTCCGTGGATTTCCCACTTCGCGGGAGAGGCGCTGCGGCGCATACGGCCCTACGCGCGGGGCCATTGCTGGCGTGCACGAACCTCGCTAGGCCTGTGATCACACGTCGACACAGGGAAGCGAAGGCATGAGTTCTGAAGCCGCCACAGGTGCCATGAGCGGATTGCGCGTCATCGATCTCACGCGCGTGCTCGGCGGTCCCTACTGTACCCAGATCCTCGCCGACCACGGCGCCGACGTGATCAAGGTCGAGCCGCCCGCGGGCGACGAGGTGCGCGAATGGGGCCCTCCCTTCCACGAAGAGGACGCGGCCTATTTCGTCGGCATCAACCGCAACAAGCGCTCGATCGGCCTCGACCTCGCCTCCGAGGGCGGCCGCGCCGTGCTGCTCAAGATGCTGGAGACGGCCGACGTCCTGATCGAGAATTTCAAGCCGGGCACCCTTGAGAAATGGGGCATCGGCAACGAAGTGCTGCGCGCAAAATTCCCGCGCCTCGTGCATTGCCGGATCTGCGGTTTCGGCGCCGACGGTCCGCGCGGCGGCAATCCCGGCTATGACGCCATCATCCAGGCCATGACCGGCATGATCGCGGCGACCGGCTCGCCGGAGAGCGGGCCGATGCGGATCGGCGTGCCGCTGGTCGACATCACCACCGGACTTTATGCGGCGATCGGCATCCTGATGGCGCTGTCGGAGCGGCAGCGCTCGGGCAAGGGCCAGTTCCTGGAGACGACGCTGTACGAGACCGGCCTTGCCATCATGCATCCGCACACCGCGAACTATTTCATGCACGGCAAGCCGCCGTCGCTCACCGGCAACGAGCATCCGAACCTCGTGCCTTACGCGATCTTCCCAACCAAGACCGACAACATCTTCATCGGGGTCGGCAATGACGGCACCTTCCGCAAGCTCGCCAAGGAGATCGGCAAGCCCGAGCTCGGCACCGATCCGCGCTTTGCCCGCAACACGGACCGCATCGCCAATCGCGAGGCGCTGCGCGCCGAGCTCGCCGCGGTGTTCAGCCAGCACGAGGCCGAGCCGCTCTGCAACCGACTGCTCGCGGCCGGCCTGCCCGCAGGGCCCGTGCAGAAGATCGACCAGGCGCTGACCAACCCGCACACGATCGCGCGCGGCGATATCATCGAGAAGGACTGGTACAAGGGCGTGGCCTCGCCGATCCGGCTCGACCGCAGCAAGCCGAGCCTGCGCCGCCTGCCGCCGAAATTCAGCCAGCACTCGGCGGAGGTGCTGGGCGAGTTCGGCTACTCCAGGGCGGAGATCGACGCGATGGTCGAAAAGGGCACCGTCTGCGGGCCCGAGCGCAAGCGCTGAGATAAGAGAGATTGAGCGGCGGCGCCGGTCCGCTCCCTCCCCCGCTTGGCTTGCGGGAGAGGGCTGGGGAGAGGGTGTCTCCAAAACGGGACAATCCCCAAGCGGAGAGAGCCCTCACCCGCGCCTTCGGCGCGACCTCTCCCGCAAGCAAGCGGGAG
>NZ_PSRT01000220.1 GCF_004212635.1 Bradyrhizobium genosp. SA-3
GCCGTGCGCGCACTCGACAAGGCCGGCATCGCCTGGCGCGAGCGTTTCGTCGGCGGCGGCGTCACCGCGGTGGTCGCGGCCGCGCTTGCCGGACTTGCCATTGCGCCGCTGGCGCGGCGGATCGCACCTCCCGGATTGGTCGACATCGGGCCGGCGCACAAATTGCCGAAACTCGGCAGCTCGAAGGTGATGCTGCATTCGAAGGTCAGCGATCCCGCCAAGCTGGCGGCGCTGCGCGCGGTGGCGGCGACGTTCCGGAGCGTGCCGGCTTGAGGCCGCGAACGCTCACAGGATCGCCTCGAACGCCCTGCGCAGCGTCTCGTGGGGGATAGCCGATCTGCATACGGCCCCCTGATGTTTGCCTAAAAATGTCCCAGGTCCCGGGAACCAATCCGGCGCCCCCAGCGTTTGTCCCCGTCGAGGCGGGGTCCGGAATGATAAAAAAGTCTAGTCAACAGAGAGACTTGTTCGAGAGCGAACGCAGTTTCCGGCTGTTGGTCGAAGGCGTTGCGGACTACGCCCTCTATATGCTCGATCCCGACGGGATCATCACGAGCTGGAACATCGGCGGCGAGCGCATCAAGGGCTATGCGCCCGAGGAGATCCTCGGCCAGCATTTTTCCCGCTTCTACACCGAGACCGACCGCGCCAACGGCAAGCCCGCGCGCGCTCTGGGCCTTGCGCGGGAAAAGGGTCGCTTCGACGAGGAAGGCTGGCGCGTCCGCAAGGACGGCACGTTCTTCTGGGCCAGCGTCGTGATCGATCCGATCTACGAGGACGGCGAGCTGGTCGGCTTCGCCAAGATCACGCGCGACATCACCGAACGCCGCAATACGCAGATCAAGCTCGAGGCGATGCAGAAGCAGCTCGCCGAGTCCCAGAAGTTCGATGCGCTCGGCCAGCTCACCGGCGGGGTCGCCCACGACTTCAACAATCTCCTGATGATCATCAGCGGCAGCCTCCACATGCTGAAGAGAGGGGCCAAGGACGAGGCCAAGCTGCAGCGCGCGATCTCGGCCATCGAGACCGCCGCCAAGCGCGGCGCGGCGCTGACCAACCAGCTGCTCACCTTCGCGCGGCGGCAGAGCGTCAATCCGCAGGCGATCGACTTCGCCGAGCGTATCGCCGCGATCCGCGAGGTGCTCGATGCCGGCGTCGGCAGCTCCGTGCGCCTCGCCTTCGACATCAGCCCCGATCTCTGGCCGATCAAGACCGACGTCTCCGAACTCGAGACCGCGCTGCTCAACCTCGTCATCAATGCGCGCGATGCGCTGCCCGACGGAGGCACGGTGACGATCGGTGCGCACAACGTCGCGCTGCATGAGGACCCCTTCGCCGGCAGGTTCGTCGCGATCAACGTCACCGATACCGGGCTTGGCATTCCCGATGACGTCCTCGACAAGATCTTCGAGCCATTCTTCACGACCAAGCCGATCGGAAAAGGCACCGGCCTCGGCCTCTCCCAGGTGCACGGCTTTGCCCATCAGGCGGGTGGAACGATCAAAGTCGCAAGCGAGCTCGGCAAAGGAACCACCTTCACCATCCTCCTGCCGCGCGCAGACGACGCGCCATCGCGTGAGACGGCGGGAGCATCACCGTTCCGCGGCAGCGGCACGGTGCTGCTGGTCGAGGACAATCCCGAGGTCGCATCCGTCAGCGTCGGCCTGCTGGAACAGCTCGGCTACAGCGTGCGCAGGGTCGCTGATGCCGAAGCCGCGTTGCGCGAGATCGAGACGAACGGCGTCGACTTCGTCTTCTCGGACATCGTCATGCCCGGCAAGATGGACGGGCTCAGCCTCGCCCAGCACCTGCGCCAGATCCGCCCCGGCCTGCCAATCCTGCTCGCCACCGGCTATGCCGAGGTCGCCGCCGGCGTGCGCGGCGATTTCCCGATCCTGCGCAAGCCGTATGAAATCCACGAGCTGAGCGAGGCGATTTCGAAGCTGCCAAGGTGATTGTTCTCTTCGAGAGCTTGAGGCACCGAAGCCTCCTCGCCGTCATGGCCGGGCTTGTCCCGGCCATCCACGTCTAGCCCCGTCGCACGAAGAACGTGGATGCCCGGGACTAGCCCGGGCATGACGACCAGTTGCGAGCGTTCACACCGTCGGCAACACCGAAAACGCCTCCCCTGCCCGGCGCAGGTTCAGCTCATCGGCCCCGGCGGTCTCGCTGGTGACGCTGTCGACGCGTGAGGACGGCGGGCCGTGGCGGCACAGTGCCACCATGTCGGCGACGTGCTTGGGCGCGCCCGCGAACAGTGCCTCGACGCTGCCGTCGCGGCGGTTGCGGACCCAGCCTTCGAGACCGCTGGTGGTCGCCTGGTACTCGACCCAGGCGCGGTAGCCGACGCCCTGGACGCGACCGCGGATCATGACCTGGAGGATCGCCCGGCTCATTTTTTTAGCCCAAGAAAGTTGGCGTTGCGCGCCTTCACGTCGGCCTCGCGCATGACGCGGCTGGTCAGTTCCGCTGCGGGCAATCCCTTCAGCGCTTTCGGCGCCGTGCCGTCACGCAACGCTTTCTGAACCTCGTACACGGCCTGCGTTGCAGCCGCGATCGGGGCATGTCCCTGGAGGGCGATGCGCACGCGTTGGCTCTCGAGATAGTCGGTCGCGTTCAATTCCTCCGGCGCGCCGCCGAGCACGAGCGGCAGGTGCGTGGCGGATGCGATGGCCTCGAGCTCCGCGCGAGACTTGATGCCGGTGAAGAACAGCGCGTCCACACCGGCCGCTTCATAGGCCATGGCGCGCCGGATCGCATCTTCGATCGAAGTGATCGAGGCAGCTCCAGTGCGGCCCATGATCACGAGCGAGGGATCGCTGCGGCCCTCGAGCGCCGCCTTCATCTTGCCGACGCCTTCCTCGAGTGGGATCAGCTGCATCTTCGCCTCGCCGAACGCCGCCGGCAGCAGCGTGTCCTCGATGGTGAGCCCGGCAGCCCCCGCCGTCTCCAGCTCCTGCACCGTTCGGCGCACGTTCAGAGCATTGCCATAGCCGTGATCGGCATCGACGAGAACGGGGAGCGCGGAGGCGCGCGACATCCGCCGCATCTGCTCGGCAAGCTCGGTGAGCGTGATCAGCGTGACATCGGGATCGCCGAGCACGGCGAGCGAGGCCACCGAACCGCCGAACATGCCGAGCGGAAAGCCGAGGTCCTCGGCAATGCGGATCGAGATGGCGTCGTAGACCGAGCCGGGACGGACGCAAGTCCCGCCCGACAGGATCGATCGCAGTTTCTCGCGGCGGGAACGAAAGGCCATGGTGCTGTCTCGGTTAAATCACGGAGGCCGCAGCATACCCCGTCATTGCGAGCGAAGCGAAGCAATCCAGAAATGTGTCCGCGGAAACAAACTGGATTGCTTCGTCGCTTCAGCGCAAAATCGCAATTTTGTCGCCCGCTCCTCGCAATGACGGTGGTTGCGGGCAGACCGCCCGCCTCACTCACACGTTTACGCAAACTCCAAAATCAGCGCGTCCACCGCGAGCGTCGCGCCGGCGCTGGCGTGGATCTTCTTCACGGTCCCGTCCTGCTCGGCGCGCAGCACGTTCTGCATCTTCATGGCTTCGACCACCGCGAGCGTCTCGCCGGCCTTGACCTCCTGCCCTTCGTTCACGGCGATCGAGACCACGAGGCCCGGCATCGGACAGAGCAGCTTCTTGCCGCTATCGGAGGCCGTCGTCACCGGCATCAAGCGTGCCGAGGCCGCTTCCGCCTCGGTCCAGACATAGACCGGCACCTCGACGCCCTGATGCGCGAGACGGATGCCATTGGCAATCGGCCGCGCCTGCACCGCCATGAACTGGCCGTCGATGGTGCCCTGCCAGACCGGATCGCCGGGCTTCCACGGCGACTGCAACAGATGCGCATTGCCGGCCTTGCCGTCGGCATCGATGAAACGCACCGCGATCGCCTCACCCTCGCGTCCGACCTCGAGCAGGATCTCCTGGTGATCAAGCCAGACCGCGCGGCGACGCTCGCGCTGCACGATGCGGCCGCCCAACTGGCCCGAGATCTGTCGCTTGCGCTCGCCCAGCACGTGATCGATGGCGGCGCCGACCGCAGCGATCCGCCGCGCGACCTCGCCTTCGGGCACGCGCACCGCAAAGCCCTTCGGGAATTCCTCGGCGATGAAGCCGGTCGAGAGGCGGCCTTCGCGCCAGCGCGGATGATGCATCAGCGCGGACAGGAACGGGATGTTGTGACGGATGCCGTCGACATAGAACGAGTCCAGCGCGGTCGCCTGCGCCTCGATCGCGGCGGCGCGCGAGGGTGCGTGCGTGACCAGCTTGGCGATCATCGGATCATAATGGATCGAGATCTCGCCGCCCTCCTGCACGCCGGTGTCGTTGCGCACGGTGATGCCATCCATGCTGGCTTCCGCCGGCGGACGGTATTTCACGAGGCGCCCGATCGAGGGCAGGAAGTTGCGGAACGGATCCTCGGCATAGAGGCGCGATTCCACCGCCCAGCCCGTGAGCGTGACGTCCTTCTGCGCGATCGCGAGCTTCTCGCCGGCGGCAACGCGGATCATCTGCTCGACGAGATCGATGCCGGTGACGAGCTCGGTGACGGGATGTTCGACCTGGAGGCGCGTGTTCATCTCCAGGAAGTAGAAGCTCTTGTCCTGCCCTGCGACGAACTCGACGGTGCCGGCGGAATCGTAATGCACGGCCTTGGCCAGCGCGACGGCCTGCTCGCCCATCTTGCGGCGGGTTTCTTCGTCGAGCAGCGGCGACGGCGCCTCCTCGATGACCTTCTGGTTGCGGCGCTGGATCGAGCATTCGCGCTCGCCGAGATGGATGACGTTGCCGTGCTTGTCGCCCAGCACCTGGATCTCGATGTGGCGGGGATCGACGATGAACTTCTCGACGAAGACGCGGTCGTCGCCGAACGAGGCCTTGGCCTCGGCCTTGGCGAGGTTGAAGCCTTCGGCGACCTCGGCCTTGGAGTGCGCGATACGCATGCCCTTGCCGCCGCCGCCGGCGGAGGCCTTGATCATGACGGGATAGCCGATCTCATCGGCGATGCGGACCGCGTGCTTGTCGTCCTCGATGACGCCGAGATAGCCGGGCACGGTCGAGACCTTGGCCTTGGCGGCGGCCTTCTTGGATTCGATCTTGTCGCCCATCGCAGCGATCGCGCCGGGGTTCGGGCCGATGAAGACGAGACCGGCCGCCTCCAGCGCGCGCGGAAACGCCTCGCGCTCGGACAGGAAGCCGTAGCCGGGATGCACGGCCTCGGCGCCGGTCTTGCGGCAGGCGTCCACGATCTTCTCGATCACCAGATAGCTCTCGGCCGCAGCCGGCGGGCCGATCAGCACGGCCTCGTCGGCCATCTCGACATGGAGGGCATCGCGGTCGGCCTCGGAATAGACCGCAACCGTCTGAACTCCCATCCGGCGGGCAGTCTTGATGACCCGGCAGGCGATTTCGCCGCGATTGGCGATCAGAATGCGTTTGAACATGCTTTTCTTGAGTCTCGACCTTGGGCGGGGGACCCTTTCCTGGCCGTTGGGGCCTATCGGAAACGGGCCGTGTGGCCCCGTGGTACATCAAAATGGGCCGGAGGCAACGGTCTAAATCCCTCCCCTCTGGCGTACCAGCGCAAGACCGGAACGGGCCTGCGGAACGGAGCCGGCGGGCCCTGGCACCGCCTACGGCTTCCCCGCCTTGGCCACGTCCCGCACGAGGCTATGAACAAAGCCCAGTTTGGCGATCACTGCGGGCGACAGGATGAAGGGATAGAGGTCGCGCAGGCCCATGGCGCGGTTGACGCTGTTCATGGCGAAGGTAAAGGGCAGCCATGCGCTGACCAGCGCCTCCACATCCCGGGCCTCGTAGGGGTTGAGACGAATGCGCGTCGTCAGCTCCCCGTCGCGGTCGACCTTGGGGCGTACCTCCATGCCGAACTCGGCGGCCATCTCCAGCGTGTCGACGATGTGGAGATAGTGCGCCCAGGTCTCGGCGAAGTCCTCCCACGGATGCGTCGTCGCGTAGGCCGAGACGTAGTTCTGCTGCCAATCCGGCGGCGCGCCTTCGGCATAATGGCGCTGCAAGGCCTGGCCGTAATCGGCCGAATCGTCGCCGAACATGGCGCGGCATTGGTCGAGCTTGCCGCCGTCCCGCACCAGCACGTCCCAGAAATAGTGTCCGACCTCGTGGCGGAAATGCCCGAGCAGCGTCCGGTAGGGCTCGCCCATCTCGAGCCTGCGCCGCTCGCGCTCGATGTCGTCGGCCTCGGTGAGCGCGATCGTGATCAGGCCGTTGTCATGGCCGGTCATGACCTTCTCCCCGCTGTGCGGATCGTCGGCAAGGAAATTGAAGATCAGCCCATGCGCGGGATTATCCTGCCTGGTCTGGAGCGGCAGCTTCCAGCGGATCAGGGAATAAAACAGGCGGTGCTTTGCCACCTCCAGCTCGCGCCAGCCGGCGAGCTGCGCCGGATCCGACAGATCCGGCACGATGCCGTTGTGACGACAGGCGCGGCAATAGCCCGTCCTGTCGCCCGTATCCGTCAGCCAGTTGCAGGAATCGTATTCGGCATTGCGGCACAGCATGCGGCTTTCGCCCGCGTCGGCCAGCGTCTTCCAGGCCTCGCCGTCGGGCTCGACGGCCGACATCGTCTCCTTCTCCGGCAGGAAGGCCACGCGGTGACCGCAGCGTTCGCAGGCGCGGTTCTCGAAATAGAGGACGTTGCCGCAGGCCTGGCAGACAAAGAGCTTCAAGATCTAGCCTCTTCGCAAAGGGAGTCTTGTGGAATCAGAGTTGTCGCGCCTCGCAGATACGCGCGCAGAGGGCGCATCGTTCCAACGTCAGGAACAAATAGCCGGCGGAGGCGTTCGTTCATACCCGCCGGAATCCGCGTCCTTCCCAGCATATTCCCTTCTAAGCGATGGCCATCACGCTCCGTCTGTGTGAATATCGGTCCGCCACGTGCGCACCCGCATGACAACGGCCCATGCCTTGAACGAACCCTTGCCCGAGACCATCGCTGCCGCAAGGCTGCGCCAGCACCTCGAAGACGTCGCGCGCGAGCGTGACAGCGCCTATCGCGCGCTTCAGGAGCGCGAGGCCGAGCTCGCGCGCATCCAGCGCATCGGCAAGGTCGGTGGCGTCGAGGTCGACTTCCGTGAGGGCTTCAAGAACCGTCGCTCGCCCGAATATCTGATGATCCATGGGTTGCCCCCGGAGGCCTCGGACGAGACGCACGAGGACTGGGTCAACCGCATCCATCCCGAGGATCGCGACGCGACCGTCAAACATTTCTTCGAGGCTCTCGCCGGAACGAGCGAAGACTACACCGCCGAATACCGCATCATCCGCCCCAATGACGGTGAGACCCGCTGGATCCGGGTCGTTGCCAAGATCGAGCGCGACAAGGACGGCCGCGCCATCCGCCTCGTCGGCGCCCACATCGACATCACCGCCCAGGCGCTCGCGCGCGAGACGCTGCGCGAGAGCGAGGAACGCTTCCGGCTGATCGCCGACAGCGCGCCGGTGCCGATCTGGGTGACCAAGCTCGACCGCAAGCGGTCCTTCGCCAACCAGGCCTATGTCGATTTCGTCGGCCTGCCCTATGATGAGGCCATCGACTTCGACTGGCGCAAGGTGCTGCATCCGGACGACCTGCCGCATGTGCTCCAGCAATCCGTCCAGGGCGAAGCGTCGCTAAAGCCGTTCGTGCTGGAAGCACGCTACAAGAACGCCAAGGGGGAATGGCGCTGGCTGCGCTCGGAATCGCAGCCGCGCTGGGATCCGACCGGCAAGCATATCGGCTTCATCGGCGTCGCCCACGACATCACCGCAGCCAAGCAGGCCGAGATCGAGCTCCGGCAGCTCAACGAGACGCTGGAAGAGCGCATCGCCCAGCGCACCGCCGAGCTCGAATCCAACGAGGCGCGGCTGCGTGCGATCCTGGAGACCAGCAACCAGTATCAGGGCCTCGTCAATCTCAGGGGCGAGTTGCTTTACGCCAACAAGACTGCGCTTGACGGCATCAAGGCGAATTCCTCGGACGTCATCGGAAAGCCGTTGTGGGAGACGCCCTGGTTCTGCGCGACGGAGGGCATGAGCGCGCTGGTGCGCGAGGCCTTCGATGCCGTGCTCAAGGGCGAAGCCGTGCGGCTGGAGATGCAGCTGCGCCTTCCCATCGGCGAGCGCGATTTCGAATTCGGCATGCGCCCCGTGCTCGACCGCCACGGCAACATCACCGGCGCCGTGCCCGAGGCCGTCGACATCACCGAGCGCCGGCGCGGCGAAGAAGCGCTGCGGCAGTCGCAGAAGATGGAGGCGATCGGCCAGCTCACCGGCGGCGTCGCGCACGACTTCAACAATCTCCTCACCATCATCCGTTCGGCGACCGATTTCCTGCGCCGCCGTGAGCTGCCGGAGGAGCGCCGCCGCCGCTATGTCGACGCCATCTCCGAGACGGTCGAGCGGGCCTCCAACCTGACTGCACAGCTGCTGGCGTTCGCGCGGCGGCAGCCGCTCAAGCCGCAGATCTTCAATGTCGGCAGCCAGGTCGAGGGCGTCGCGCAACTGATCCGCCCGCTGGTCGGAGGCCGCATCGAGATCGCGGTCGAGATCGAGGATGCCGGCTGCTTCACCGTGGCCGACATCGCCCAGTTCGAGAGCGCGCTGATCAACCTCGCCGTCAACGCCCGCGACGCCATGGACGGCGAAGGGCGCCTCGTCATCGCGGTGCGCAAGGTCTTTGGGATTCCGAGCCTGCGCGCACAATCGGCGCGCGGCGGCGACTACATCGCCATCTCGGTCACCGACACCGGCTGCGGCATCGCGCCGGAACATCTCGACCTGATCTTCGAGCCGTTCTTCACCACCAAGGAGGTCGGCAAGGGCACGGGGCTCGGCCTCAGCCAGGCCTTCGGCTTCGCAAAGCAGTCCGAAGGCGACATCGCGGTGACGAGCAAGCAAGGCAAAGGCGCGACATTCACCATCTATCTGCCGCAGGCACAGAGCCCTGCAACTGACAAGGAGGCCGCGGCGCTGACCTATGAGGCCGCAGCCACCGGGCGCGGCTATCGCGTGCTGGTGGTCGAGGACAATGACGAGGTCGGCCGCTTCTCCACCGAGCTGCTGGAGGATCTCGGTTATGTCGTCCGCCGCGTCGCCAATGCCAACGCGGCGCTGGCGATTCTCGGCGAGAACGAATTCGCCGTCGACCTCGTCTTCTCCGACGTCATCATGCCCGGCATGAACGGCGTCGAGCTCGCCGGCATCATCCGCGAGCGCTATCCGGGCCTGCCCGTCGTGCTCACCTCTGGCTACAGCAACGTGCTCGCCGAGAATGCGCATCGCGGTTTCGAGCTGATCCAGAAGCCCTATTCGGTGGAATCGCTCTCGCGCATCCTGCGCAAGGCGATCACGCAGAAGCTGTCGGTGGCAAGGTGAACGTGATTGGGCGTTGTGAGCGTTCTGACAACAGGAATTTGCCACAAACTCCGTCATTGCGAGCGCAGCGAAGCAATCCAGACTGTCGCAGCGGAAAGATTCTGGATTGATCTTCCCCC
>NZ_PSRT01000221.1 GCF_004212635.1 Bradyrhizobium genosp. SA-3
CGCCATCGCGCTGACCCGCGGCGTGTGCGGCGCCTATGGCGTGCCGGGCGACGACGTCGCGGTCTATTTCCTCGACCGCGACCGCAGCGAGGTCGCTCACGATTCCAAGCTCGCCAGCGACTGACGGGAGCCACACGCCATGGATCGCTTCTACTCCCAGGACCAGAAAGCCCTGCGCGAGACCGCCCGCCGCTTCGCCGAAGCGGAGATCCTGCCCCGCGCGGCCGCGATCGACCGCGAGGACCGCTTCGACCGCACGCTCTACAAGGGCATGGCCGACCTCGGCCTGTTCGGCATTTGCCTGCGCGAAGGCGCTGGCGGCGCCGGTCTCGATGCGGTCGCGGCCTGCATCGCGATGGAGGAGCTGTCGCGCTGCTCCGGCGCGGTTGCCAACGCTTTCGCGATCCCCGTCGAGGCCGTGCTGTTCTTCGACCATCACGGCACCGACGCGCACAAGGCGCTGATCCCGAAGATCCTGAGCGGCGACATCATTCCCGCCACCGCCGTCTCCGAGCCCGACCACGGCTCCGACGTCGCGGGTATCCGCACCAACGCGGTGCGCGAAGGCAAAGGCTGGCGGCTCAACGGCACCAAGGCCTGGGTGACTCTCGGCGGCGTCGCCGACCGCATCATGGTGTTCGCGCGGACCGGCGCGGATGCCGGCCACCGCGCCATCTCCTGCCTGCTGGTCGACGGCGCGCTGCCTGGCATCGCCCGCGGCAAGAACGAAGAGCTGCTCGGCATGCACGGCCTCGACGACTGCCAGATCACATTCTCCGACGTGCGCCTGCCCACCGACAGCGTGATGGGGCCGGAGAACCAGGCCTTCAAGATGGCCATGAGCAATTTCAACTTCAGCCGGCTGATGATGGCCTCGATGGCGCTCGGCATGGCGCAGGCGGCGTTCGAGGATGCCACCAAGTACGCCCGCGACCGCAAGCAGTTCGGCCAGTCCATCATCGGCTTCCAGGCGGTGCAGTTCATGCTCGCGGACATGTCGACCGACATCGCGGCTGCGCGCCTGCTGATCCATCACGCCGCGCGCCTGCACGATGCCGGCGAGCCGATCGCCAAGGAGGCGGCGCAGGCAAAGCTGTTCACCACCGACATGGCGATGAAGCACGTCTCCAACGCGCTGCAGATCCACGGCGGCAACGGTTATTCGCGCGAATACCGCATCGAGCGGATCTTCCGCGACGTGCGCCTCGCCCAGATCTACGAGGGCACCAACCAGATCCAGCGGCTGATCATCGCCCGCCAGGTCGAGAAGGAGGCCGCGTGAGGGCATGCTGAGCATCATCACGGCGAACGAGGCCGCCGGCCTGATCCGCGACGCCGACACGCTGATCGTCGGCGGCAATGGCGGCACGGGCGCGGCCGAAGCTATTCTCGACGCGCTGGAGCAGCGCTTTCTCGGCGGCCAGGGCCCACACGATCTGACGCTGATCAACATCACCGGCGTCGGCGCCGTCTCCGAGAAAGGCCTCTGCCATCTCGCCCATGAAGGCCTGATCGCGCGCGTGATCGGCGGCAATTTCGGCCTGCAGGTGCCCTTCATGCGCCTCGTCCGCGACGAGCTGATCGACGCCTACAATTTCCCGCAAGGCGTGATGAGCCAGCTCTGCCGCGCCATGGCGGCAAAGCATCCGGGCGTGCTCACCCATGTCGGCCTCAACACCTACATGGACCCGCGCCAGGACGGAGGGCGCATGAACAAGCGCACCACCGCGCCGCTGGTCGATTTGCTCGAGCTGCACGGCCAGTCCTGGCTGCTCTACCGTGTCCCCGCCCCGCCTGATGTCGCCATCATTCGCGGCACGTCAGCCGATGAGGACGGCTACATCAGCATGGAGCACGAGGGCACGACGCGCGAGGATCTCTCGATCGCGCAGGCCGTGCACAATGCGGGCGGCACCGTGATCTGCCAGGTCAAGCGCATCGTGAAGCGCGGCTCGATCCATCCGCAGATGGTGAAGATCCCCGGCTTCCTGATCGACCATGTCGTGCTCGAGCCCGAGCAGATGCAAACCTACGGCACCGTCTACGATCCGGCGCGCTGCGGCGAGACGCGCGTGCCGGTGGCGATGATCACGCCCGATCCGCTGACCGAGCGTCGCGTGATCGCTCGCCGCGCCGCCTTCGAATTGCGCCCGCGCGACGTCGTCAATCTCGGCGTCGGCATCTCCGCGATGATCCCCAATGTCGCGGCCGAGGAAGGCATCTCCGACCTGATCACGCTGACGGTGGAATCCGGCGTCGTCGGCGGCGTGCCGGGTCATGCGCGCGAATTCGGCACCGCCATCAATCCGCGCGTCATTCTCGACCAGGCCTATCAGTTCGACTTCTACGACGGCGGTGGCCTCTCCTGCGCTTTCCTCTCCTTCGCGGAGGTGGACGAAGCCGGCAACGTCAACGTCACCCGTTTCGGCAAACGCCGCGACGGCTCCGGCGGCTTCATCGACATCACCCAGAACGCCAAGCGGCTGATCTTCAGCGGCACCATGACTGGCGGCAAGTTCGACATCGGCGTCGAGAACGGCCGCCTCGCGATCCGGCGCGACGGTGCCTTCCGCAAATTCGTGCCGCAAGTCGGCCAGATCAGCTTCAGCGCCTCTCTTGCCGCGCAGCGCGGCCAGCACGTCAGCTATATCACCGAGCGCGCCGTGTTCGAGCTGGAGAACGGACACGTGACGTTGACCGAGATCGCGCCGGGCGTTCGCCTCGAGGAAGACATCCTCGCCCATATGGGCTTCAAGCTGCGTATCAGCCCGCAGTTGAAGGACATGGACCCGCGCATCTTCCGCTCCGGGCCGATGGGGATTGCACAAAGCTTCAAGGCCCTGCCGGCGCGGCCGCGCAAGGTCGCCTGAGGGATCAGCATGGACACGAGCGCTGCGATCAATCTCCGTTACGAGGACATCGCGCTCGGCGCGGAGTTCGAGACCGCCGTGCACACCGTGACGGACGCCGACATCGCGACCTTTGCCGACGTCACGCGCGACCATCATCCGTTGCATGTCGACTCAAGCTACGCGAGGTCGCGCGGTTTTCCCGCGGTGATCGGCCACGGCCTGTACGGCCTGTCGCTGATGGAAGGGCTGAAGTCTGAGCTGAAGCTGTACGAGGAAACCTCTGTTGCCTCGCTCGGCTGGGACGAGGTGAAGTTCAAGGGTCCCATCGTCGCCGGCGATACCTTGCGTGTGCGCTTCCGCTTCGTCGAGAAGCGCCCGACCAAAAATCCCGAGCGCGGCATCGTCATCGAGACGCTCGACCTCATCAACCAGCGCGACGAGGTGGTGACCGCGGCCCGCCACATCTCGCTGATCCTGACCCGGCAAGCCGACGCATCGGCAGCCATGTGAAGAGACAATGAAGAAGACGTCGGACCGGAGAACGGCTCCTCTGCCACCCACGATTTGATCGGAGTATTCAGATGCGATTTCCCAAGCCCTTCTCCGCCTTCGCCCTCCTGATCGGGCTGACCCAGTTGGCCAGCGCCCAGACCTGCACGCCGAAAGTACCGGCGTCGAGCCTGATCGAGGCGCCGAAATGGCAGATGTCGATCAACCCGACGCTGCCGCCGCAGCAATTCGTCGACGACAAGGGCGAGTTGCAGGGCCTCAATGTCGAGCTCGCCCGCGAGATCGCGAAACGCATCTGCGTCGAGGCAGTGTTCCTGCGCATGGATTTCCCGCCGATGATCCCGGCGCTGCGCTCCGGGCGTTTCGATGCCATCAACACCGGCCTGTTCTGGACCGAGGAGCGCTCCAAGATGCTCTACCTCGTGCCTTATGCGCAGCAGGCGATCAGCATCTACACCGATCCCTCCTCCAGCCTGAAGCTGGAGAGGTTTGAGGATCTCGCCGGCCGCGTGGTCGGCGTGGAATCGGCGACCTACACCGAGCGCAAGGCGCGCGAGTTCAGCACCGCGATGGAGGCCAAGGGCCTCAAGCCGATCGAGCTGCGCACCTTCACCACCGTCACCGCCACCTCGGCGGCGCTGCGCGCCGGGCAGCTCGAGGCCGCGCTCAACATCAACGAGACCGCGAACTCGCTCGAGCAGAAGGGCATCGCCAAGATCTGGGTCCGCGACATCGCCGGCACCGACATCACCTTCGCCTTCCGCGACAAGCAACTCGCCCAGGCCGTCGCCGATGCCCTCACGGCAATCCGCGCCGACGGCACCTATGACAAGCTGTTCGACAAGTTCGGCATGACCAAGCTGAAGACCAGCGCCTTCGCCATTCGCGGCGACGGCCCGACAAACTGACAAGCTTGCGCTGCTGCCTGTGCGGCAGCGCACATATGACTGACACAATCAATAGCTGCCGCTGGTGGGAGAGCAGCATCCGCCCGCCCTCGGGCGAGTTCATTCCATTCGCGGCGCCGACCATTTCACCATTCTCAAGACGCTGCGTCTGCGAGACGGCGGCCTGGTGCGACGCTACTCCGCGCGCAGGAGGCTAAACTCTCTGCTCGATTGCCGCGGACCTGCGGGACACGCAGATGGTCGACGACAACAAGTATCAGTGGGTGCTAGGAAAATCCGCGATGCCCGACGCGCGCTCGACCGACGGCCAGAACTGCACACCCCACGTCAATGCGCCATCGACAGTCGAAGGAGTTTTCCATCAGCCGCAGCGCCGCCGGCGATGGACAGATCGATCGGCGCCAATCCGCACGCGCCGTTGGCAAACACCTTCTCGGCAGACAGGACCTCGACCGCCGGCACGCCATCGCCTGCGGCTCGGCCGGGATCAGGCGCCCAAGCCGGATATGGTTGATCAGGAGCCGCTGGCCGATGACGACGAGGATGGCCATCCCGACAAGCAGACTCTGGAAGCTTGGATTCATGACGCCATCAATGCTCGAGGTGCAAAGCAATCGTATCGGTGCATCGTCGTAGAACGATTGCACGCAGATCAGGCGCTTGAAGTCCTCCGGAAGGCGGCGAAGTCGTTCGTCTGTAAGGCGAACCGTTGTGCGCGGCCCCGAGGGCTTGTGCTACGAAACGATATCTGCGGTTCCGATGTCCTGATCCAATGCTGCCGCCGTTGTCCTCAATTGACATAGGCTTCGCCTTTCGGCACGCTTTGCGCCCACGGAAATGGTAGATGACTCTTTCGAGAAAAAATATCGGCCAGCCTGATCAGCCGATGGGGCGTGATCCGTTCCGCACCGCCGCTCATCCGCCGGTGGAGCGTCACCTCGCAGAGAAACGAAAGCCGGAGCCACTCGCCGAACAAAGCAACAAAGCACCTATAGTTCATCCGGCCCAAGAGCCCCCTGCTGCGTCATCCGCACATTTCAGTTTTGTACGAGGTGTGTCCGCCAGTGTGACCGCCTGTACAGATTGGATGAAGCGAGGACGCCAAATTTGGCACGGACATCTGCAGCGCGGTCAACTACCCGAGGGGGCCACAGGGTCGATGGGAAACATCGAGCGCTGGTTGCTCGGATTGCTGAGCGTTGTTGTTCTCGTGAGCTGCGTTTGCGCGACCATTGTCTTCACGCAGGTCAAGTCGCTCAAAGTGGAGATCGCGACGCTGCAACGCGAGATCATCGCGCTCAAGCTCCGCGTAGCGAGGCTTGATCAGATCGCAACCGCCAACGAGGCACGTGAGAAGCCAAGCAGTGAACCGCCTAAGCCGCCGCCAGAGACCCGGCCTGATCAGGCTTCGCTCATCCTGTCGCGCGAAGAGATTCAGCTGATCCGCGACTATATCAAGCCTGCCCCGGTTGCGGGGTCCGTGACTGAGTCGATCAAGGTTGGCGATCCCGTCTCGGGAGAAACCATCCCCTTCCCTTCTGTGATCACGGAGAAGGTGCGGAAACTGCTTGGCGCAAGATTTACCATTCGCAACGGCGTCATCGTCATTACCCGAAACGGGAGCCACTACGCTGATGCTGTGATCGGTTCCAATTGACGAGCGGCGGCCCAACGCCTCTTGCAACGACTGTGAGGCTTATAGAATGGCGCGCAAGGTTCGATAACCGATCTGCACGTTCAAGGGCGAGCGCCAAAGCCCGCCTGCAATAGCCTTGCAGGTGGTTATTCGACTTATGGCTGGTTGTTCGGCGGCCGTTCAATGAACCGTCGGCTGCCGTTGAGAAGTTCAAGGTTATTGGCAATGACAGGATTGGTCGGATCGAGCGAATAAGCCTTCTCGAACTTTCGCCGCGCCGCATTCAGATTGCCGCGCAGCATGTACGAATATCCCTGATCGTTCAGGACTTGAACGGTTTCGCCCCCCAGCCGGATCGCTTGCGCATAAGCCTGATCGGCGAGATCAAAGCGACGGATCCGGCCTGGGTCAATTTCCCTGCGAACAGGGAATTCTACAGGGAAATCCCATGCCGCAGCGGGACATTTGGCCGAGGGAATCTACGAAAACGCCCGCGACTCCAAGCTGTTGTGGCAACGGACGCACAAACGCATAACAGGGAAATTTCTAATGTGATCAGGGAATGGACACGCGCCTGAATGGAAACCGAGATCGCGGTAGGGTAAGCGTCGTAAGCCTCCTCCCGCACACTTTTCCTCTGGTTCGTAAAACACGATCTGTTCTCGCGCGCGATTGCAGATGAGGAGAGCGAGATGGTGAGCGAGATGGTGGACAAGAACGCAGCGTGGAGGCGTCAGAGCGAAGCTTCCTGGCGGGTGCACCACGAGGGGGTCGAAGCGTAGCGATTTGGATCACGGCAATATTGCGAAGGCGGAGCGCATCCCACTCACGGCGTTCGGCAACTGGCGAGCGAAGTTTAAAGCCGAGCCACAGCCGCCCGAACGCAAGCTGCTCTACGGGCGTCGAGGCCTAAGTCACCCCCTTAGTCCTCCCCTAAGTCACCTCGTTCATCGCCCTCTACCCCCCCCCGGCTAATCCCTCCTCGTCGGCGGGAAACCTGATCGTTCCGCGGCCGCGCGAGCGTCATCGGCGGCGGTTCAGCGAGACGGATAAACGCGGAATCCTGGATGAGGCGGCGCAAGCCGACGCGAGTATCGCAGAGGTGGCGCGCCACTACGGCATCGACCGCCGTGTTCTAGGTCGGTGGAAGCGGGAATTGATAGCGGTCACGGCGCCGACCTTTGTCACGGTGCAGATCACCGACGCGGCTGCCGCTGCGGCGGCCCTGTCATAACCACCCTGCTCCTTCCAAACGTGAGCGTGCACTTGGCCCTCGGCTACATCGACATGCGCAAAGGTATCGATGGTCTGGCGATGCGTGAGGCCGTGCTGCATCAGGATCCGTTCACAGGCCCGATGCGCCGAAGGCGGCGGAGCGATCGCTGACGGAGCCACGCTCAAAGATCCGTTTGCACGCGCGATATAGATCAGTCGTCGGCTTAAGCTCTTTCCGCGTCAGCCGCGCTTCTTCTGAGAGGACGGCTTAAACTCCACGACCTCGTGCTGGTCGCACGGATTCGACGGCTCATGTTGTTTCACGATGAGCTCAAGCTCAAGCGCTTCGATGGCGAGTTCATCCGCCAAGCGCTTAAACAGCTCGCGCTTTTCCACGTCCGTCGCCTGCTGACTCATCAGCGCAAAGTCTCTGGCGTCAGCGCGAACCTTCTCCAATCGTCGCCGGAGGTCCTTCATGGTGTGCCGGCTCAGCTTCTAAACTCATCCTCGGCCCGAACAATCACCTTGCTTATTCGGATGACGCGGGAGTCAACGGCCGAAACAGGATATTGGTTCTTAGCGAACTGCTAATTCGCCGCTTATTCATCCTGCGATATCTAGCCATGGTCGCCTGCTGGGCCAAGTCCAGGGACTCCGGACCCAGTTTCGGGGATTGCGGGCTGACGACGGCATTTGGCGACGGGCTCCCAGGCCGAGACATCCCTATCCGGCTCTCGCCGGATGATGCATAGAAATACCGTGGAATACCGTACCTGAAGGCGCATGAGTGTTCGAAAGCGCACAGACCCGAGTGTTGCGCTGGACTAGGCTGCGACCGATCCCGGACGCTGGCGAAGCGCTCGGGCCCGAACGGCCTTGGCATCTTGGTAAGGGTGCATGTCAAATCCGTTCTTTCCGCGGGGGCTGCGCTGAAGCAGCTCCGTCCCCGGCGCCGATCAACAAGACGGCCCGTCAATCGGACGATCACGAGCCATCACCTCCTGCGGCGCGTTATGACACCGGTTGCAATCAGAGTTCTTTTCGTCCTCCTCCTTCCAGTCGTTCAAGCGTGGGATGCAGTTAGGCGACGCTTCAGAGGGCACCACGACTAAGATGGCATGGCCGTGCTGAAACTCGCCGCATCACTGAGGCGAATAGCGCGAACGAAGGGAATAGTATTGAAGTAACCGTCGACGGAGTTCGCATGCGCTGTCCGAACGAGCGCAGCGCAACTGACCTACAGCCCAAAGGCTCGGCCAATCTCCCGCATTAGCCTGAACGCGGCGTCAGTATGGCGGCCATAGAAGAGCGCGCGATCAAGTTGAGACAGGATGCTCATTCCAAATAGCGCGATCGCAGTGCCTCTAAGCATGGTTGTAGCCCGGATTGAACGATGCTGAGCGAATTCAAAACGGCCCCAGCCGCAGAATGGGGTAAGCAGCCGGGGCCGGCATTCCCATTCCATGTGCCGCGATCGGCGGTAGGCGGCACGCTGCGAGGTTAGGCACACAGACGCTAACGAACTGTTTCGAGAGGTGCCGTTTCCTTTCGTTGACTGTGCGGCGCAGCGACGGCATTCATCGTGAGGACGATCAGCCTGCGAATCGCAAACGACGCATGCGATGACACTACGGCTCTATACGAGATCAGACCCTGGCGGATCCACGTCCGCACCACGACGCTGCTGAGCGCGCGTGCCGCGTTCTTGGAATGTGGGCGGTGTTCGTGTCCAAACGCGCCGAGGCCATTTCGAGAAGTGGCGGCAGGAGCCGGACTGCCAGAACTATGCGGCATGGCGGGGCGCGGTGAGGTGCCAAACCGGGTGCGAAGGCGGCCTCACAGGCTTGGTCATCGCCGATTCATCCGGCAGGTCCACGCTTTTCTCGCAGAGCGCGGTGCCGCTGCCTGGAGGCGGTTCGCTGAGGCGACTGCTGTGTCGCATTGTCCGGGCAAACTGGCAGAGCGCAGTCGATCGCATAGTTCCAGAATAAACTTGCAACAGCGGCATCAAGCTTAATTCGAGACCTTGATTGCGGCCGCGCACCAGAGCGCTAGGGTTGCACACTCCGGACATTTGCCCTCGTCCGGTCCACCCACGGCGAAGTCGCCGTACCATCATACTCGGTGCGGCGTCTTCGTCGCAGGCTAGTCACGCGAGCTTCATTTGAGAGAGCGGCTGGACCACGAAAGGCTTGATCTCATCGAGATGCGTCGTCAACTGACGGCACTC
>NZ_PSRT01000222.1 GCF_004212635.1 Bradyrhizobium genosp. SA-3
TGCTTGAGATTGGCCAAGCAGCATGTGGGCCTTCCCGACGACCTCTCTTCGCTGGAAAATGACTTGCAGCTTTCGAAGAGGCCGGAATCAGAACTTCGCATCGATATAGCTGCCGCGATCCAGTCGCTGCCAAGCCACTACCGGCAGGTGCTCATTTTGCGGGATGTGGACGAAATGACGATTAGCGAAATAGCGCAATCGCTGGAGCTAACCCGAGAAACTGTGAAGGCTCGACTGCATCGCGGTCGAGCGCTCGTGCGTGAATATATGATGCGCTGAGGAGTAAGAATGTTCGCCAGCAGTTCACTCACCGAGCACCTTATCCGAGGTTTTGTCGGAATTGGAGCTCTCTCGACGGCAGTGTGGGTCGGGACAGACGCAGGTTGGCCTGCAGTACTAGGTTCCGTCACTCTGGGGCTAGTATCATTGATATCCTTTCGAGGATGCCCGGTCTGCTGGTCTATAGGCTTGTTTTCGATGGCACGCCGGTCGTTGACCTCGCTGTAATCGGGTTCACTTCAGCTTTTGGCCCATCAGCGACGTAACGCCCTGTCTGATGGAGGTCCGCTTATTCGGGCATAGCGGGCTAAACTTGCTCACCCTGATTCTTCGCATTTTGACCCGTTGCGGACATATCGAAATCAAAACAGACCGAAAACCGAGACGAGAAGCACTGCGGCTCAGCTAGGGAAGTCCCTTTGTCATCGTAAAGGGATTGAACCCACGTCCCGCGAGGGCAGCCCACGAAGCTGCGCCAAGATGTGACAATCGGAAATAGTGTCGCGGCTTGGTCGGGTCGGTGTCCAACACGAACCCCGTCGGTAACGCGCGGACAGTCGTGGCATAGAACCCACCATCGGGCGACCTCTGGGATTCGATGATAGCGATCAACGATTCTGCCCTCTCAGTCCTGCCGAGCAATTTCATCAAGAGAGCCATTTGGCCCGTCCCTTCGGTCCACACAGCGTCCCGGTTCTCACCGTAAGAGAAGCCTCCGCCAACACTCATTCGCTGTTCGGCGGTCGTGATTGCCGATGCAAATTGCCCGGCCGCGCCGCGAAGCGCTGTTAAGGGCCAGACCTGGGCATCCAGAGCCAAAATCGGATTATGCGTGACACCGTCTTCGGCGGTCCCTGCGGCGAAACAGACGCACCCCGGATCCCACATCGTATTTACGAAGTACTCAGCAACCATTGCCTTATCGCGCCAGCGCGAATCGCCTGTACGGACGGCAAGAAGGCCAAACGCGGCGGCGAGGTCAGTATTATGTTCAGTCGATTTCCATGTCCGCACTTCCGGCGTCGGCTCGTGCCCAAACGTACCGCCCGTGAAACCGCCAGTACCGCGCGTGTCGGCCCATTGCGCGACCCAGGCGCCAAGCCGTGCGGCACCATCGCGGAATCGAGAGCCGGTGTTCACATCAATCGACAGCAACGCCAACATGGCCCAGGCCATGTTACCAACATCGCTGCCCACCTGATATCGATCCTCTAGCCATTTGTTCTGAGTATTGTCCCACCAACCTGGAAGTTTTACGGGGCCATTCGCCACCACACCCGTGGCGTATGCGTTCCGGAGCCGCCCATCATGCCAGGTGCGGTCGTTATCGATGGCCCAGAGAATCGCCGAGCCAATTCGATACGCTTTGTCTCGCTCGCCGCAACCGACCAATGCGATGGCCGCTACCGCATTGTCATAGAGGTAGGCGGCGCCATGGAGAGGCCCCGATTCGACGGTCGGATAGCTGGACAGGAACAACGGCCCTGATGGCGATGCCTTATCGATTAGACCAGCGAGGTATCGGCACGCTGACGCTTCCGGTGTTGCTTGAGCCCGGAGTGGAGTGGCGACCACAATGATTGTGAAAGACGTTACTATCCATACGAAGGTTGCTATTCGGCCCACTTGCTGCTCTCCGGGTGGACGATGGTCCTATCTATACCCATAGGGCGATGTCTTGAAGTGGCCCGGAGCCGAACAACGCACCAGCCGAATCCATGTCGGCCGTCCGCAGAAGACCGGACATTGCCACGCCATCGCCGCTCCGCCGGCTTCACTCGTAAGCTCAACTGACGAGTTGCCTTGGCAACACCATCACGATGTTGATCTCGCGCTCCAGTATTTTTGAGGCAATGATCGATATGTGCAGCGCGAATTCATCTTCTATCTGTGCTGCTGTGTCCTCGTCCTTCGCGTAGACGAACAGGGTGTCACCATCGACTTCGTCGAAGCGAGCGCCTGCGAAAAGGCGGTCGAACCGTCTTGCGCCGACGATTAGAGCCATGCGGGCTTGAATTGCGTAGTCGTGAATGTCCGAGAGCTGCATGGGCAAGAGATAGGCATCGGTCGAGCTGGTGCAAGCCGGTTAGCATAGCGGTGCCGCACCGCCCGGCCGCGAGTACGCGCTTCTCCCGCCACATGCCCGGCCATTCCGCATCGTGTCATCGGGACAGGCGCACGGTCTTCCGGTTGCGTGATATTGATCCCGGCTGGCCTTGATCAGGATTGTCAGTCAGTGCAACTTCAACCTTCCGTTTAGCGTCCCTTGGCGATATGCCCCTGTGTAATCACTAGCGCAAAGAAGCCACCTGCAATTTTTGAGCTTACGTGGCGGGGCAATGGGTTTGGCTGGAAGCTCCTTCGGTGATCAGACTAGTGACCCAACAATTGTGCTAATGTTCGTGGCGACAAGAGCCCTCTCGTTGCGCCGACGTGCAAACAGTATACCTGCAAGCTTCGCGGGTTCTCTCCAGTCAGGAGAAACCGCGATCGTCCTGCCAAGGTCGAACATGGCACCACCACTCAGTCCTTTTGGATCGATTGAGTTGACAACGTCCCCGTCTAGAGATCGGGATCGTTTTTCATACTTGACCCGACAAAGGTGGCTTTCGGTACCGTTAGACGTGGCATCCTTCGGCATGGCAGGCACAAAGAAAGACCCGCCGTAGGCAAACCGCTGTGAAACAACTTTCCTTTGCCAGTGGTAGATCCTTTTGTTGCGAGAGTTCGGATATCCGAATGCCATGCACAGTCGGCCGGCGGAAACTTCAGTTTGCAGTTCGTCTTCCTGAACATAACGAATGGCTCCGAGGGCCTCTACGAGTCGAGGAGGAAGCTCCACGATCGCAAAATCGAAATTGTCGCGGTCGCGCAAACCGGAGGGCGCTACGGTGGCGAGCCCGGCTCCTTCCAGTTTCTGATCCAACTTTCCCTGAACAGGTATGTAGAGGGAGCTAAGCTTATTCGCATCGACGACGTGCGCCGCAGTAAAGAGCAGGTGACGAGACTTATAGTGCACGAGAACGCACGATCCGAGGTGTTCCGCCCTGCCTCCATTCGTTGCAAAATAGATGGGTTGTACGGCCTTTGCGATATCCGCAGCCGCGGCAGTCATCAGCCTGTCGAGTGCGATCCGACCAAAATCATCAATCGTTATAATCATGCCTAGCTGTTCTCCGCCCACCGCGCCGGCCTCTGTCGTTTCACGGTGTCATGGCAAATGCGCTGGAATGGTGACCCTCTGAGACTATCGTCAGAAACATGCCTACGTTGATTAGTCACAATCTAGCTGGCCGACACGCTCCTTAATGTTGCGAAGCCAACGGCAAAAGCTTCTGAAATTGTCTACTGTCCGCGAGAACAGGAGCAATCAACCGCAATCGCGAGAGAACTTCTCTAAGCGCATAAATACTTCCCGGCGGCGCATCACCAACGACAGCGGCCAGCAGGTCTAGCAACTTAGATGGAGCGGCCTTGTAGAGCGCTTCGTCGGCCCGTGCTATCGAGAAAATACTAGACTGCGAACGCGGATCGTCGGGCTGAATGAATGGAATGATAGCGTCAGCCGCTTCCGCAAACGCGCCGCCGGTTGCAAGCAATATTCGCACAAGATTGAAGGTCGCTGCTGGTGTCTGCAACTCGACATCGAGCGGCCAAATCCCTCGAAACACGGGTCCCACGACATTCTGCCAACGGTTGATCCTTTCTTCCAATTTCGCCCCCTGCATTTCCACAGCTAAGCGATGGCCCACGCTGCTCAGTGTTCTACCGCCCGCCTTCCGTAGCGCCGATCTCGCCTCGGTCTCAAGCAATGGATAGCCCGCAGCCTTAGTATGATTGACAATCAATATCGTAGTCAGCCATTCCGCGAACCTTTCGAGGTCTTCCGCCGTCATTTCGTCACGACTAAACATCTGTAAAAATGATTGCTTAGTCAGGTCGAATAGCTTCGGCGAACCGATGTAATTTGAGTATTTGCGAGCCGACCAAAGGCTGGCCGCGTCGGGCGAGGCCCAATCAAAAAGTGGGACAAGCCGGGACGTTGTCCAATTCGGAGCATGTTCGAACAGGAACGGCAAATCACGGGCGAGCCGGACCCGCCCGAGCAAGCCTGCCTTACCGGGTGCATCGATTAGCCGATCAAGTCGTAGGCGAACGTCATCCGAAAGCTCACTTCCATGCCCCTTGTTGAGCTTATGGAGCACCAATTCGGCAAGCCGTCCGGGCGGAGAATTGATTGCATCGGTGAATACGTCACGCATCCTCTGACTCCGATGTCTCGATCAACGTGGCATCGGCGATGCGGTCCCAGAGCCGCCACAACAAAGTCTCTGAAAGGGTCTTCGCATGGCCTTCGAGCCATGCGGACGCTGAGGGCGCAACGGCGCCGAAAGTATCGGCTGGCCATTCCAAAAGCCGCTCTGCGATTTTCGGTTCAGTCGCTCTGTCGCGATAATCTTTGCGGGACCAAAGCAATTGTTCCCAATAATCCTTCGGCCAGTCTCCGTCCTTGGCGGCCGCATCTAGGCCCCGTAAAGCACGGTCCGGGTCACTGAGACAAAGACCGCGCCAACTATCTCCCTCCATAAACCCCGCGGACGCGGCGATTTTCCTCGCCTCCGCAACGAGTTCGCTGTCCGCGATATCCTTCAGCTTATCGGGGTCCTCGCTAATTTCGTCATCGTCACTTCCCACCCAAATGTGAAATCCGGCTTGTGCCGCTGGCTTTTGCTCCCATTCCGGCCAGCGACTGCGGATTTCAGCCAGCACTTGTGCCGCTTGGTGTCCGATATCGATGCCATCACGGACCATGTCGGAGAGTAGATCAAAGCGGCTCCGGTCGATATGACGATGAACATCGGCGCCTTCCCGAAACCAGCTCCTTGGCGGACCTTCGCATATCCGCAGAGCAATTCGTTGCTGCTGCTCTTGCGTGAAATCGCGCCAGCGCGCGCGGATCAGGCGATACGCCTCAACACCAGAATTCGTAAGAAAGAGTTCTCCAAGCGGCACGTCAATCAGAAATTTCGCCGCGACATCGACCGGGACAGCCGGGTCTGCGAAAGCAAACATCGCCAGCCGTCGTACAAGGCGAAACGGGCTGTCGCTCCAACGCTCTGCGATGACAAGTGCTTTGCCGCTGGATTTCTCTGCGAGCCGTGTCCAAACTTCAGCAATCACCCGGACGATGGTTTGAAAGCCGGAGCGATACTCGTTCTGACCATGCTTCGCGACCGAAGGAACATCGGTATCCGATGTGCTATAGCCTTGATTGCTCTCGACGCCGGCATCTGTTGCATCCGCCAACGCTGCACTCAGGGCAATACTTAGCTGGGTAAGCAGAATTTCATCGATTTCCGGCTCAGCGTTTGTAGGCCACGCCGCGAGAACGTCATCCGCCTGTAGGTCATCATCAACTTCATAGTCGATCGCCATCAGATCAGACGGACGTTCTGGCACCTCATCTTTGACAGTATCAAACCAAGAAATAAGTTTCCCAACTTTCAGCTTAGGTCGCAGCGCGTTAGCGAGCCGCTCAAGCAGATGAGCCGAATGGTCTCCGCGCTTTAGCTGCGGCTCGATCTCGAACCACTCGTTTTGAGCGAAGCCTGCCTTAGCGGTGCGCATATGACGAATGACGAGGGACCAGCTCTTCACCAGCAGTGGCGGCAAATCAGTGCGATGGGCGTTCAAGCGAAATTCAAGGAAGTCTGCTGTTTCTCGTCCAAAGAAATGGATGTTGGCTGCGACATCGCGCACTGCATCTACGTCAAAGAAATTTCGCTCGATCCATGCAATTAGCTGCCTTTCACTCTGAATAAGTTTCATCTCCGAGAGATAAGGCAGCCATGCGAACGAAGGATTGAACTCAGAGAGCGTCGCGGCGAGATCTCCGCTTGAAAGGAAGAAGCGCAATTGCTCGCGCTCGAACGGGGTTGCGTCGGCAGGTGTTTTCTTATTTGGCAAGCTCGGTTTTACATCCTCGATCACGAGCCACCCACCGATCCGGTTCCCAAAATTTGTCCAAGGCGCTCTCGTCGGTAATCGGCCGGCTGCTTGGCGTAGCGCGCAAATTCCGCGAGCGTGTCGTAGATGGCGTCGTAGCTACTAAATTCGATCGGCTTTATGCCCTTTGCTTTCCATATCGACGCCGATATCGGAGTTCCAAGCTCAAATGCATAAATATCGTGCAGGTCGCGAAAGCGATCGCGGTCAGCGTCAAGAGTTTCGAGCAGCAAACGCATAGCAGCGTCTTCAGCTCCGTAACCCACTAGGACCAGCGTGCCGAGGCGCATGCGGTCTTCAATATAGCGCGACGCCCAACCGCTTCGCAGATATGCCTCGCCAAAGTCAGCGCTCGTCAGGATCAAGTCTGTGAGCCCCAAATTCAAGGTAGCGTCGGCGATGCGCCCATGTAGATGCAGAATGCCGTGATCGCGGTCACCGCCTGCCCGCGGCATGGATACGCCCGCATAACTGGGCACGTTTAGCATCCCCGCGTCGTGCGCAGCCCGTTCGAAAAGCGTATCAAAATTCGTCGTGAGTAATCGTGGACGGCCGTCGCGATCCCGTGACAGCTCAACCAACGCTAGGTGGTCAGGAAACGGCACCGCCGGTGGGGATAGCTCTTGGGCGACCGCCTCACGAACGCGCGACGGCGTTCCCGGCCTGTGAGTACGCTTCTCTAGCGAACGCAAGGCGCGGTCGTACTCTTCGCTCTCGATGGCGTTGTGTTCGGCGGCTTCGTCGTCCGGCGCTTCTCCAAGCCGGGCGTAGACGCGTTCGGTTAGTTGCTTAAACGACGGCAGTTTTACGCGAAACGAGACGCCAGCACCGCAGAGGAACGTTGCGTCTCCATTGGTGACTGCTCGGACTAATTCGTCGGGAACATCCGCTCCTTGTTCAACAAAACGCAATGATTTCCTCCGCGCATTTCCGTGCGCGTTGCTCGACCAAGAGCTGGCTCCATCGGGGTGAGCAGACCGCGTGCGACTACAACCACGGGGAAGAAATGAAGTGTAGTTGCAACCACCCCCATAAAAGATTTTTGCACAGTTTATTGCCTCGGTGGATCGGGGCACAAATGTAGACACGGCGGAGGTATGGCCTTGAATTTGCTCGACGATCGTCTCTTTGTCCTTCCCTGCGCAGTGAAATGCCAATACAGCCAGCGCGATATGTGCTGGGCTAACTACTTCCGAGCCCGTCAGGCCAGAAGCTGAGATCGGGCCTGTTCGATGGCTTGGGTAGGAACATTCTCGATGATGCGCCGCAGCTCGGCGGCAACACCACCCAACACCGCGCGCTTTTCCTTCATGCGTTTGCTGTGATTGTAGACCTTGCCGGTAACCGTCGGCACGATCTGCTCGGATTTCTTGCTCGCGGCGTGATCGAGGCACTTTGCGATCCACGCATCCTCGAAGCCGAGATCGCCGGCCAAGGTCGCCGCCGTCCGGCGGAGATCGTGCGGCGTGAACGGCTTAAGGCCGAGCAGCTCGCAAAGACCGGCGGTTTTGGTCTTGTCCTTGTTCGTCTCGTGCTTGGTGCCCCGCAGCGCGTCGGCCATCGCCTTGCGGTGGACCGGTTGCCCTTTATACATGGGGCTCTCGAAAACATACTGCTGTTCATCAGAGGCGAGCGCTTCCTTGATGATCTCGATCGCCAGATCGGACAGTGGCTGCTGGATCACCCGCCGCTTCTTGACGCGCTTGAGCGGCACGTCGAAACGCGGATGCTCACCGTCCAGGTCGAACAATTCATCCCGGCGCGCACCGAGCAGTTCGCGTGAGCGCAGCATAGTCACCAACTCGAACTTGAGCGCGAGGCGGGTCTTCCGGTCCCATGGCAGGTCGTTGCGGTCCAGCCCATGCCAGAACGTTCTGATCTCGTCCTCGGACAGGACGCGGGTGCGGGGATGCTCCGGATCGAGCTTCGGCAAGTTGACGCAGGGGCTGGCCGTTACGTAGTCGCGGCCCGCTTCCGCCGCCCAGTTGAACAGGCCGGAGGCCGCCTTGCGCATATGACGCGCGTTGCTGACCGAAGGCTTGCCGAACTTGCCTGCGACGATATCGTTCGACAGCGTGGCGATGTCATGCTTGGTGACCTCCATGGCCAGCTTCTTGCCGAGGCGGGCGCGGATGAAGCGATCGAGGTGGCTTGCCGTGTTCTCCCAGCTTTCCAGCCGGGGCCGCATCTCGCCGTCCGGCTTCTTGACCGGCGACTTCATCCACGCGATGCGCTCGTCGATGATTTCAGAGACGGTCTTGCCCCGCTTGGCCCTCGCAGCCTTCTGGTCGCGGAAGGTCTCGGCCAGCGCGTCGCCGCCCATACCCTTGAGGCCGTAGACCTTGCTGCGGGCGTCCTCGACGGTGAAGGTCTCAGGATTGTAGACGCCGAGCCAGCCAGTGCGCTGCCTGCCGGTCTGCCGGTCGGTGAACTTGAAGGAAAAGGTCGCGATGCCGGCCGTGATGATGCTGACGTACAGGCCAGGGCATTTGCGGTCGTAGAACTTGGTCCGTTTGGCGACCCGCTTCTCGCACAGGCGGTCGGTCAGGATCACGCTGCTATTACGGGCCCGCTTGCCGGCGGGGGAGGGGACGATGCTACTATCCATGTGGTTTCTGCTCCTAAGGCTTGAGACCAAGGGCTCGGCTTCGGGGCTTTCAGTCTGTCGTGCGGACGCTGAAAGACTTAGGGCCGGGCCCTTATTTTGGTGAAGCCCGCTGAAACAGCTCGGATCAGGCTAGTCGAAAAGCGCTTGTTTTAAAGGGTTTTCTTAGTTTCGGCGTGTTTCACCGAATGCCAAAATATAGACGTGTGGTCCTGGCCGTCGTTGCTACGGTCAAGCCCTGGCGGATGCGGCAGTC
>NZ_PSRT01000223.1 GCF_004212635.1 Bradyrhizobium genosp. SA-3
CCGAGACCGCGCACAGGACGCCGGTGCCGCCGGCGATGGCGGGCAACGTGCCCGGCCAGCCGCTGCGCCGCCGCCTCAGGCTGGATGAGGATCCGTTCGGCGCGGTCGGCGACTATGCCGGCAGCTTCCTGATCAAGGGCGGCCTCGAACTGTCCGCCGGCTATGACACCAATCCCGCGCGCCTCAACAAGCCGGTCGGCTCGCCGGCCTATGTGATCGCGCCTGATCTCCTCGTGGTGTCCGACTGGGAGCGCCACGCGCTGGTTGCCGATCTGCGCGGCTCGTTCTCGGGCTACACCAACAACATGCCGGCGACGATCAACGGCTTCCCTTCGCCGTCGCCGGTCGAGGTCGACCGCCCCGATTTCACCGGCCATGTCGACGGCCGCATCGACGTCACCCGCGATTTCAAGCTGACCTCGCAGCTCCGCCTGCGGCTCGCCACCGACAATCCCGGTAGCCCGAACGTGCAGGCCGGCCTGCAGAAATACCCTGTCTACGCCGCCTACGGCGCCACCGTCGGCTTCGACCAGACTTTCAACCGTTTCCAGGTCGCGGCCGGCGCCACCGTCGATCGCACCGCCTACACCGATTCAAAGCTCACCGACGGCTCGACCTTTGCCAATACCGATCGCGACTTCAATCAGTATGGCGGTGTGGGGCGGTTCTCCTACGATCTGAAGCCGGGCCTCAAGCCGTTCGTGGAAATCCAGGGCGACACCCGCGTGCACGACCAGGCCGCCGACCGCAACGGCTACTTCCGCGATTCAAACGGCGGCTATGCCAAGGTCGGCTCGTCCTTCGAGTTCTCGCGCATCCTCACCGGCGAAATCTCGGTCGGCTATTCCGCGCGCAACTATGTCGATCCGCGCCTCAGCCAGCTCTCGGGCTTCCTCACCACGGGCTCGCTGATCTGGAATGCGAGCGGCCTCACCACGGTGAAGTTCTTCACCGACACGCAGATCGCCGAGACCACCATCCCGGGCTCTTCCGGCGTCCTGGTGCGCACCTATTCAGCCGAAGTCGACCACGACTTCCGCCGCTGGCTCACCGCCGTCGGCAAGTTCACCTACGGCACGCTCGACTACCAGAACCAGAATCGCAACGACAAGACCTACTCGCTCGAGAGCAATTTGATCTACAAGCTCAACCGCAACATCTGGATCAAGGGCACGCTGCGCCACGACATCCTGGATTCGAACGTCGCGGGGGCGAGCTCGTCGGGGACGGTGGTGATGCTGGGGGTGAGGCTGCAGAACTAGGCGGCGGCGAGTCATGCCTGACTGCATCGGCGCCGTTGTGGCGCCGCTCTCGCCACCCACTCCGCTGTCATGCCCCGGCTTGACCGGAGCATCCGGGGCATCCAGTACGCCGCGGCGGATGTGGTGAGTGCGTTCTCTCCAACGCGGGCCTCTGGGATACTGGATCGCCCGCCTTCGCGTGCGATAACAATTTTGTCGTGGCGATCAGTTCGCCTCACTCAGCGCGGCAGATCCGTCTTCCCCATCAGGAACGTATCGATCGACCTTGCGCACAGCCGGCCTTCGCGGATGGCCCACACCACCAGCGACTGGCCACGGCGCATGTCGCCGGCGGTGAACACGTTCGGGCGCGAGGTCTGGTAGTCGAGCGTGTTGGCCTTGACGTTGCCGCGCGGGTCGAGGTCGATCGCGAGCATCTTCAGCAGGCCCTCGTGCACGGGATGGACGAAGCCCATCGCGAGCAGGACGAGCTCGGCGTCGAGCTCGAACTCGGTGCCGGCAATCGGCTTGAACTTGTCGTCGACGCGCACGCAGTGCAGCTTATTGACCTTGCCGTTCTCGCCGGAAAACTTCTGCGTCAGCACGGCGTATTCGCGGATCGCGCCTTCGGCTTGGCTGGAGGACGTCCGCATCTTCAGCGGCCAGTTCGGCCAGGTCAGGCCCTTGTTCTCGCGCTCAGGGGGAGCGGGCATGATCTCGAGCTGGGTCACCGACAGCGCGCCCTGGCGCAGCGAGGTGCCGATGCAGTCGGAGCCGGTGTCGCCGCCGCCGATGACGACGACGTGCTTGCCGCCGGCCAAGATCTCCTGCACGCCGCCGAGCGGCTCCTGGGAGACGCGGCGGTTCTGCTGCGGCAGGAAATCCATGGCGTAGTGAATGCCTTGGAGGTCGCGGCCGGGGATCGGCAGGTCGCGCGGAGCTTCCGCGCCGCCGGTCAGGGCGACGGCGTCATACTCGTTCAGCATCTCGCGCGGATCGACATTGCCGTCAGCGCCGACATGGCTGTTGTAGTGGAAGGTGACGCCCTCGGCTTCCATCTGCTTGACGCGGCGATCGATGATGCCCTTCTCCATCTTGAAGTCGGGGATGCCGTAGCGCAGCAGGCCACCGGCCTTGGCGTACTTCTCGAACAGATGCACGTCGTGGCCGGCGCGGGCGAGCTGCTGCGCGCAGGCCATGCCGGCGGGACCCGAGCCGATCACCGCGACCTTCTTGCCGGTCTTCTCAGTCGCCACTTCCGGCTTCAGCCAGCCATTGTCCCAGGCGCGGTCGACGATCGCGCATTCGATGGTCTTGATGGTGACGGGGTTGTCGTCGATGTTGAGCGTGCAGGACGCTTCGCACGGCGCCGGGCAGATGCGTCCCGTGAACTCCGGGAAATTGTTGGTCGAGTGCAGGTTGCGCGAGGCTTCTTGCCAGTTGTCCTGATAGACGAGATCGTTCCAGTCGGGGATCTGGTTGTTGACCGGGCAGCCGGGCGTGCCAGGCGCGACCGAGCCGGTACCGTGGCAATAGGGAATGCCGCAGTTCATGCAGCGCGCGGCCTGGTCGCGCACCTCCCTCTCGGAAAGGGGAACGACGAACTCGTTGTAATGCTTCACGCGCTCGGCGACCGGGGTGTACTTGCGGTCGTGCCGTTCGATTTCGAGAAAACCCGTGATCTTGCCCATTAAACCCGTAGTCCCTGCCGCTTAGTCGTTTGTTCTCTCACTCCTCATCCTGAGGAGCGGCGCCCTTTCGCGCCGCGTCTCGAAGGATGAAGGCCCGGATGGTGCTCTCATGGTTCGAGACGCGCTTCGCGCTCCTCACCATGAGGCTTTTTCTACGCCCCGATCGCGATTTTCGGCTCGGCGTCCGCGTTGGCGGCCATTTCGCGCAGCGCGCGCCGGTACTCGACCGGCATCACCTTGCGGAATTTGGGCAGCCAGTCCTTCCAGTTGGCCAGGATGTCGGCGGCGCGCTTGGAGCCGGTCGCTTTCGCATGGCGCGAGATCAGGACGTGCAGTCGCTCGACGTCGGAGGCGAGCAGGTTCTTGAACACGTCGACCCGGCCATGCGCCTCGAGGTCACCGAACTGGTTGTAGGCGCTCTGGGCGATCATCTCTTCCGACAGCACCGGCTCGAGCTCGACCATCGACAGGTTGCACAGCCGGTCGAAATCGCCGGCCTCGTCGAGCACGTAGGCGATGCCGCCGGACATGCCGGCCGCGAAGTTGCGCCCGGTCTTGCCGAGCACGACTACGATGCCGCCGGTCATGTATTCGCAGCAATGATCGCCCGCGCCCTCGACCACCGCCACGGCACCCGAATTGCGCACGGCGAAGCGCTCGCCGGCGATGCCGCGGAAGTAGCATTCGCCTTCGATCGCGCCGTACATCACGGTGTTGCCGACGATGATGCTCTCTTCCGGCACGATTGCAGAGTTCTTCGGCGGCTTGACGATGATCTTGCCGCCCGAGAGGCCCTTGCCGACATAGTCGTTGCCTTCACCCTCGAGCTCGAAGGTGACGCCGTTGGCGAGCCAGGCGCCGAAGGCCTGACCGGCGGTGCCCTTGAGGCTGACATGGATGGTGTCGTGCGGCAGGCCGGCATGGCCGTAGATCTTGGCGACCGCACCCGACAGCATGGCGCCGGCGGAACGGTTGGTGCTGTTGATCGCGGCTTCAATTCTGACCGGCGCGCCGCGGTCGAGCGCAGGCGTCGCCTTCTCGATCAGCGTGCGGTCGAGCACCGCCTCCAGATGATGGTTCTGGCGCTCGGAGTGATAGATCTTCTGGCCCTTCTCTTCCTTCTGCTTGACGAACAGTTTTGAGAAGTCGAGGCCCTTGGCCTTCCAATGCGCGACCAGCTTGGTCTGGTCGAGCAACTGCACCTGGCCGACCATCTCGTTGAAGGTGCGGAAGCCGAGCGAAGCCATGATCTCGCGGACTTCCTCCGCGACGAAGAAGAAGTAGTTGATCACGTGCTCGGGCTGGCCGGTGAAGCGCTTGCGCAGCACCGGATCCTGCGTCGCAACGCCGACCGGGCAGGTATTGAGATGGCACTTGCGCATCATGATGCAGCCGGCCGCGATCAGTGGCGCGGTAGCGAAGCCGAACTCGTCGGCACCGAGCAGCGCACCGATCACGACGTCACGGCCGGTGCGGAAGCCGCCGTCGACCTGGACCACGATGCGGCTGCGCAGCCGCTCGCGCACCAGGGTCTGATGGGTCTCGGCGAGGCCGATCTCCCAGGGTGAGCCGGCATGCTTGATCGAGGTCAGCGGTGAAGCGCCGGTGCCGCCCTCGAAGCCCGCGATGGTAACGTGGTCGGCGCGCGCCTTGGCGACGCCCGCGGCCACGGTGCCGACGCCGATCTCGGAGACGAGCTTGACCGAGACGTCGCCCGTCGGGTTGACGTTCTTGAGGTCGTAAATGAGCTGCGCCAGGTCCTCGATCGAATAGATGTCGTGGTGCGGCGGCGGCGAGATCAGGCCGACGCCCGGCGTCGAGTGCCGGACCTTTGCGATGGTCGCGTCGACCTTGTGGCCGGGCAGTTGGCCGCCTTCGCCGGGCTTGGCGCCCTGCGCCATCTTGATCTGCATCATGTCGGAGTTGACGAGATACTCCGTGGTGACGCCAAAGCGGCCCGAGGCGACCTGCTTGATCGCTGAGCGCATGGAATCGCCGTTCGGCATCGGCTTGAAGCGGTCGGCTTCCTCGCCGCCTTCACCGGTGTTCGACTTGCCGCCGATACGGTTCATGGCGATCGCGAGCGTGGTGTGCGCCTCGCGCGAGATCGAGCCGAAGCTCATCGCACCCGTGGCGAAGCGCTTGACGATCTCCTTGGCCGGCTCGACCTGGTCGAGGGCTACAGGCTTACGCTTCTCCTCCTCCGCGTTCTTGATCCGGAACAGGCCGCGCAGCGTCAGCAGGCGCTCCGACTGCTCGTTGAGGATCTTTGCGAAGGCGCGATAGCGCTCCTGCGAATTGCCGCGCGCGGCGTGCTGGAGCAGCGACACCGACTCCGCGGTCCAGGCATGATCCTCGCCCCGGCTGCGATAGGCATATTCGCCGCCGACGTCGAGCGCGCTCTTGTAGACCTGAGCCTCGCCGAACGCGTCGGCATGGCGGCGCACCGCTTCTTCTGCGATCTCGGCAAGACCGACGCCCTCAACGCGGGTGTGCGTGCCGGCGAAGAACTTTGCGACGAAATCGGCCTTGAGGCCGACCGCGTCGAAGATCTGCGCGCCGCAATAGGACTGGTAGGTCGAGATGCCCATCTTGGACATCACCTTGAGCAGGCCCTTGCCGATCGACTTGATGTAGCGCTTGACGATCTCGTAATCGTCGAGCGAGCCGGGCAGGCGGTCCTTCATCGCGATGATGGTCTCGAACGCGAGGTACGGATTGATCGCTTCGGCGCCATAACCGGCCAGGCACGCGAAGTGATGCACTTCGCGCGGCTCACCGGATTCGACGACGAGGCCGACCGAGGTGCGCAGGCCGGTGCGGATCAGATGGTGATGCACGGCGGCGCAGGCCAGCAGCGACGGGATCGGCACCCGGTCGGTGCCGACCATGCGGTCGGACAGGATAATGATGTTGACACCCTCGCGCACCGCGCTTTCGGCGCGCGCGCAGAGTTCGTCGAGCACCTGGTCCATGCCGGCCGCGCCGAGACCGGCGTGGAACGTGGTGTCGAGCGTGCGCGACTTGAAGTGCGTGTCGGCCACCTCCGAGATCGAGCGGATCTTTTCCAGGTCCGCGTCGGTCAGGATCGGCTGGCGCACTTCGAGACGCTTGGTGGTGGCCATGCCCTGCAGGTCGAACAGGTTCGGCCGCGGTCCGATGATGGAGACGAGGCTCATCACCAGCTCCTCGCGGATCGGGTCGATCGGCGGGTTGGTGACCTGCGCGAAGTTCTGCTTGAAGTAGGTGAACAGCGGCTTGGCCTTGTCCGACAGCGCCGAGATCGGCGTGTCGTTGCCCATCGAGCCCGCGGCTTCCTCGCCCGTGGCCGCCATCGGCGTCATCAGGATGGTGATGTCTTCCTGGCTGTAGCCGAACGCCTGCTGACGATCGAGCAGGGACAGGTTGGAGCGCACGACGGTGGTCGGCACCTTCGGCAGCTCTTCCAGCACGATCTGGGTCCGCTCCAGCCACTCCTTGTAGGGATGGCTCTTGGCGAGCTCGGCCTTGATCTCGTCGTCCGGGATCAGGCGGCCCTGCTCGAGATCGACCAGCAGCATCTTGCCGGGCTGCAAGCGCCACTTGGTGATGATCTGGTCTTCGGGGATCGTCAGCACGCCCATCTCGGACGCCATCACGATGCGGTCGTCCTTGGTCACGAGATAGCGCGCGGGCCGCAGGCCGTTGCGGTCGAGCGTGGCGCCGATCTGGCGGCCGTCGGTGAAGGCGATCGCGGCGGGGCCGTCCCACGGCTCCATCAGCGCGGCGTGATATTCGTAGAAGGCGCGGCGCTTCTCATCCATCAAGGGATTGCCGGCCCACGCCTCCGGAATCATCATCATGACGGCGTGCGGCAGCGAGTAGCCGCCCTGCACCAGGAATTCGAGCGCGTTGTCGAAGCAGGCGGTGTCCGACTGTCCCTCGTAGGAGATCGGCCAGAGCCGGTTGATGTCCTTGCCGTAGAGCTCTGAGCTCACCGAAGCCTGGCGCGCCGCCATCCAGTTGGTGTTGCCGCGCAGCGTGTTGATCTCGCCGTTATGCGCGATCATGCGGTAGGGATGCGCCAGCGACCAGGCCGGGAAGGTGTTGGTCGAGAAGCGCTGGTGAACGAGTGCGAGCGCGCTCTCAAAATCCTTTTCGTGCAGGTCGGGATAGTACTTGCCGAGCTGGTCGGCCAGGAACATGCCCTTGTAGATCACGGTGCGGCAGGACATCGAGCACGGATAGTAGCCCGCAAGGCCGCGGTCGCGGCGCAGGTAGATCGCCTGCGAGATCGACTTGCGCAGGATGTAGAGCCGGCGCTCGAACTCGTCCTCAGTCTTGGCGGTGCCGTTGCGGCCGATGAACACCTGCATGCAGGCAGGCTCGGTCGGCTTCACGGTGACGCCGAGCGAGGAATTGTCGGTCGGCACGTCGCGCCAGCCGAGCAGGGTCAGGCCCTCTTCCTTGATCTGGTCGGCGATGATGCTCTTGATGACGTTGCGCCAGGCGGTGTCGCGCGGCATGAACAGCGCGCCGACGGCGTATTCGCCGGGCGCCGGCAGCTTGAAGCCGAGCTCCCCGGCCTTGCGGCTGAAGAAGGCGTGCGGGATCTGCACCAGGATGCCGGCACCGTCACCAGCGCGCGGGTCGCGCCGACCGCACCGCGATGCTCGAGATTGCAGAGGATGCTGAGCGCGTCCGAGACGATCTCGCGCGACTTCTTGCCCTTGATGTTGGCGATGAAGCCGACGCCGCAGGAATCCTTCTCGAGGGCAGGATCGTAAAGGCCTTCGGCTTTGGGGCGCGAATTGTGCTCCTGAATCGGATCGGTCGTTTTCGAGGCGACCGTCGCCGACAGCTGTTCTGCCACGATGTTTGCGCGCTCGAATTGCGACCCGTTCATTGTCCTGTCCTCTCCATGCGGCAAGCTGCCTCACCGCCATCTTCGGCGCACCTTGGGCGTTCCGCGGCACCCGCCTCTGGGTCACCGCTCGTCCGCTGCGAGCCGCATTTTCTTAAATTCAGGCCTAGGCGTTCTTCGTCCCCGAGAACGGCTTGGCCTGGTACCTTCCCGGCGCTCGAGAGCACCAGTTCTCGCTGCAATCCCTGCGCCGGAACCGCAAGCAAAATTGAGACAGTCTTCCTGTCCTAACCATCACCTTGCCAAATTTTTGTCTAGCACACAAGCGCGCGGAAGTCCCGATTCTCGATATGTCAATCAATCGCTTTCCAAAAGTTGCGCAGCCCCGGTTTTGAAGCAAACGCGCCCTGATCCGGCCCCGCGGGCGCCGAAATCCCCAATGAAGCTTCGGATCAACCCTTCGGAAGGCGCGCCACGCCGCGAGAAGCGAAAGAGGGCGGCCGTCGGGGGGCCTGACAGGAGCGTCTCGACCATGAAGTTTTTCACAGGATGTGTGGCTGCCGCCGCGCTGGTGCTAGCTGCAAGTGCGGGGCACGCGCAGGTTCCCACGAACGGTATCGCGAGAGGGGCCGTTATCGCAGTGTCGGATTTCGACGGGCCGTACGCGCCGCCGGAGGCCGCGCCGCCCCCGCCACCGCGTTACGGCTACGGCTACGAGGAGCGCGGTCCGGTCCCGGGGCTGCTGCCGTCGACCGAGGTCTATGCGGTGCTGCGCGAAAACGGCTTCTCGCCGCTCGGCATCCCGCGCCTGCGCGGCAGCGTCTACACCATCGCGGTGATCGACCATCGTGGCGACGATGGCCGGCTGGTGATCGACGCCCGCGACGGGCGGATCATCCGCTTCATGCCCGCCGCCGACGCCTACGGCATGGCGCCCGCCTATGACGAGCGCACGGTCGCGCCTTACGGTCCGCAAAGCGCACTGCCGCCGCCGACTGTGATTCGCAGCGGCCCGCCGCGCCCGCCGGCCTCGATCCCGCATGTGGCAAGCCGCACCGTGCCGC
>NZ_PSRT01000224.1 GCF_004212635.1 Bradyrhizobium genosp. SA-3
CCCGGATGGTGCGCAGCTCCGGGAACGGTGTTGCCATCTGCACGAATCCCGGATTTCGCTGCGCTCCATCCGGGCTACGATACTACGCCTCCGCCATCCCCGCCGCCCACAGTGCAAACGCATAGACGATCGCGACTTCATCGAGTCGCTCAAATCGCCCCGAGGCACCACCATGGCCGGCGCCCATGTTGGTGCGCAGCAGCACCGGGCCGCCGCCGCTCATGGTGGTGCGCAGGCGCGCGATCCATTTGGCGGGCTCCCAGTAAGTGACGCGCGGATCGGTCAATCCGCCCATGGCGAGGATCGCCGGATAATCCTTCGCCGCGACATTGTCGTAGGGCGAGTAGGACAGGATGGTGCGAAAATCCGTCTCGCTCTCGATCGGGTTGCCCCATTCCGGCCATTCCGGCGGCGTCAGCGGCAGCGTGTCGTCGAGCATGGTGTTGAGCACGTCGACGAACGGCACTTCAGCCACGATTCCCGCGAACAAATCGCCGGCGCGATTGGCGACCGCGCCCATCAGCATGCCGCCGGCCGAGCCGCCATGGCCGACGATGCGCTTGGCGCTGGTGTACTTCGCGGCGATCAGCGCCCGGGCGCTGGCGGCAAAATCGTCGAACGAATTGGTCTTTTTCTCGCGTTTGCCGTCGAGATACCAGCCCCAGCCTTTGTCGGCGCCGCCGCGGATATGGGCGATGGCATAGACGAAGCCGCGATCGACCAGCGACAACCGGTTGGCGCTGAACGAGGCCGGCATCGCCATGCCGTAGGAGCCGTAGCCGTAGAGCAAGAGCGGCGCCGAGCCGTCGAGCTTCAGCCCACGGCGATGCAGGATCGACACCGGTACCTCGGCGCCGTCATGCGCCTTTGCCATGATGCGCGTGGTGACGTAGTCGGCGGCATCGTGCCCGGACGGAATCTCCTGGCGCTTGCGCAAGGTGCGCGTGCGCTTGACCATGTCGTAATCATAGACCTCCGACGGCGTCGTCATCGACGAATAGGCGAAACGCAAATTCGTCGTCTCGAATTCGTAAGAGCCCATCGTATCCAGCGAATAGGCGGCCTCGTCAAAAGCGATCGCATGTTCCTCGATCGAGGCGAGATCGCGGATCACGATCGCCGGCAGCGCATTGGCGCGCTCCAGCCGCACGAGATGGCCGGCATAGAGATCCAGGTCGATGATGTAGATGCCGGGACGATATGGGATCAGGTCGCGCCAATTCCTGCGCTCGGGCGCGGCGAGCGGCGCCGTGACGATCTTGAAGTCGATGGCGTCGTCGGCATTGGTAAGGATGAACAGCTCGTCGCCGCGGTCGGCCAGTGAATATTGCACGCCCTCTTCGCGCGCTGCGACCAGGCGCGGCGGCGCTTCGGGGTTTGCGAGATCGATCAGCCGCTGCTCCGAGGTCTCGTGGTCGCCGCCAGCGATCACGCAGAAGCGGCCGCTGGTGCTCTCGTGCAGATGGGTGAACCAGCCGGCATCCTGCTCCTCATAGACGAGCGTGTCGTCGGCCTGCTTGGTGCCGAGCCTGTGCCGCCACACCTGCATCGGCCGGTGATTGTCGTCGAGCTTCACATAGAAGAAGCTCTTGCAGTCCGCGGCCCAGACCATGCCGCCGTCGGTTTCCTCGACGATATCGTCAAGGTCCTTCGCCGTCGCCCAATCGCGCACGCGGATGGTGAAATATTCGGAGCCCTTGGTGTCGGCGCTCCAGGCCTGCAGCTTGTGATCGTGCGAGTGCCGGCTGCCGCCGAACTTGAAGTATTTGTGGTCCTTGGCCAGCGCGTCGCCGTCGAGCACGATATGGCCCTCGCCGCCGTCGCGCGGCATGCGGCCGAACAGCTCGTGCTGGCCGCCCTCGCGAAACCGGCGGAAATAGGCGAAGGGACCGTCGGGCGAGGGCACGCTGGAATCGTCCTCCTTGATCCGCCCCCGCATCTCGCGCACCAGCGTCTTCTGGAGGGGTGCGGTGTGGCCGAGCAGGCTCTCGGTGTAGACGTTCTCCTCATCCAGGTATTCGCGGATGTCGGGATCGAGCACGCTGGGATCGCGCAGCACCTCCTGCCATTTCTCGTCCTTCAGCCAGGCATAGTCGTCGGTCACGGTGATCCCGTGCCGCGTGAAGGAACGCGGCCGGCGCGGCGCGACGGGCGGCTGGGAAGGTGTTTTGGCTTGTGTCACTCGATCCTCGTTCGTGTCCGTGCGTCGCTGCTCTTCGCCTCTCCCCGCTTGCGGGGGAAAGCGGCTCGCCGCGTTCCCTTATATCGTCCCGATTCCGCGAATTGCCAGCGCCGCTAGGGCCACGGACTGCGCCAAGTCGCCGGGTTGTTGATCCGCCTCTTGTATGCTTTAGGCTCCATATCCCGCCGCCGGTCCAGCCTGATGCTGTTCAACATCCTCGACCATAAGGGCATGATCCTCCAATTCGAGCGGAAGGAGAGCAAGCTTCCGGACGCGCATCTGATCCTGTGCGGAATCATCATCTTCGCCATCGGCCTGTTCAAGAAGACCTGCCTTGCCGACGGCATGCGGCTACAATGCGCAGAGGACGCTTGCCGCCTTCGCCTACATCACCGCTCCCGCGCGCAGCCGTTTCCTCGGTGAAGGCTATGGCTACGATGCCATGGTGCGGCATTTCGAGCGCGATGCGGTCGGCCTGATCACGCGCCATCCGGACGTGACCTTCGACATCTACTTCCCGCCCTATTCGATCCTGCAATTCGTCGCGATGCGCGATGCATCACCGGCAACGCTGAAGATCGTCACCGATCTCACCGCACGCATCGCGCAAGTCCTGACGCAGCTTCCCAACGTCCGCCTCCACGATTTCCGCGCGATCAAGGCGGTGACGCACGATCTCGGCAATTACAGCGACGTCATCCACCATTCGCCGGTGATCGATGCGAAGGTGTTGGAGTGGCTGGCGAGTGGGGAGTATCGGGTGGATCCGAAGAAGCCGCTCATGTCGCAGGATGAGCTGAAAGCGCAAGTCGCGGCGTATCAGGTGCCGCGGCCCTAGCCAAACACTCCGTTGTCGTCCAGGACAAGCGCGCCACAAGCGCGCGCCGATCCGGGACCCATAACCACAGGGAGCAGCTATCACGCGAACTGGTAACTCCGAGTCTTCGCCAAACTACATCATGTGGCTATGGGTCCCGGATCAGCGCTCCGCCCTCGACAACGCTACGCGTTGTCAAAGGCTGCGCTTGTCCGGGACGACGGCGGAGTTTGTGGCTTGCGCCTTTAAGCCGCCACTTCCTCGCCGAGATACGCGACCGCCGCCTCGAGCCCGCCCTTGCCATGCGGGATCTTCAGCGCGTTGAGGCCGATCTCGATCACGCCCAACGTGCCGAGCAGCATCGGCGCGTTGACATGGCCCATATGGGCGATGCGGAAGGCCTGGCCCGAGAGATCACCGATGCCGGTGCCGAGCACGACGCCGCACTTCTCCTTGCAGTAGCGTTGCAGCACGGCCGGGTCATGGCCGTTGCTCATGGTCACCGTGGTCACGGTGTTGGAGCGCTCGCCGGCTTCCGCCACGTTGAAGCCCAGCACCTGGCCTTCCGACCATGCGCCGACTGCGCGGCGCGCGGCTTCGCCGAGCAGGCTGTGGCGGCGGAACGCGTTCTCCAGCCCTTCCGCGTGCAGGAGGTCGATCGCCTGGCGCAGCGCGAACAACAGATGCACCGGCGCGGTGCCGGCATATTTGCGATAGTGCTCGGTGCCCTCGCGCTCGCTCCAGCTCCAATAGGGCGTCGCCATGTTGGCTGTCTTGTGCACCTCGAGCGCACGCGCGTTGGCGGCGACGAAGCCGAGGCCGGGCGGCGTCATCAGGCCCTTCTGCGAGCCCGACATCGCGACGTCGATGCCCCATTTATCCATCTCGAACGGCATGCAGCCGAGCGAGGCCACGGTGTCGACCATGTACAGCGCGGGATGGCCGCTGGCCTTGATCGCCTTGCCGATGGCCTCGATGTCGTTCTGCACGCCCGAGGCCGTGTCGACCTGGACGACGACGACAGCCTTGATGGTGTGCTCCTTGTCGCGGCGCAGGCGCTCCTCGACCTCGTGCGGCCGCACTGCGCGGCGCCAGTCGCCCTTGAGCACCTCGACCTCGGCGCCCATCAGCGCCGCCGCATTGCCCCAGCCGATCGCAAAGCGCCCGCTCTCCAGCACCAGCACCTTGTCGCCGCGCGACAGCACGTTGCTCAGCGCCGCTTCCCAGGCGCCGTGGCCGTTGGCGATGTAGATGTAGGACTTGCCCCTGGTCGAAAACAGCTTCGAGATGTCGCTGAGCAGCCCCGCGGTCAGGTCGGTCATTTGCTTGGAGTAGATGTCGATCGCCGGACGATGCATCGCCTGCAGCACCTCGTCGGGCATCGTGGTGGGCCCGGGGATGGCCAGAAATTCCCGGCCCGCGCGAACGGTCATTGCTGTTGGTCCTTGTTGCTGGAGGACAGGCTGGTGGGTCGCTGATTCATTCTTTTACGGCGCGCTGGCGCCTGAGAAAAGCTTCGTAAAACGCAGGTCTGAGGTGGGTTATCGCTTTGTCTCGCGGCAGCCCGCGGCTTCCGCCTCTTCCACGGAGCAGAACCAGCGGGTGCCCTTGCTGATCTTCATCTTGATCTGGGTGTACCAGCGGCTGGTCGGCTGGTGGTAGATGCATTCGCCGGCGCTGTTGACGTTGCCCTTGATGGTGCAATCAGGCGACGGCGCGACCGGTCCCGAGGCCGAGGCGAGCAGCACCGCATGCGCCCCATCTGGCGGCTTGGTGGCGCCGAGGATGGCGGTCTTCTTGTTGCGCACGCGCCAGTCCCAGGGCGCGATGAAGGCGCCCTGCCACATCCCGGCCTTGGCCTCTCGCGCGGCGGTTTCGTCCGCGTCGTAATCATGGGACATGCGGGTGTAGGCCAGCGCCCAGCCGCTGCGCACCAGCCATTTCTGGATGTCCTCGCCGCCGACCTCGCAGCGCGCCACGGTGCGGCCGCGCCGATCGATCGCGCGGGTATGGCACACCCAATTCTTGCCATCGGCATGTTTGGCGAGCTCGTCGCGCGCAGCGACGCCGCAGGTCCAGCGCTCGGCCTTGGTGTTGAGGCAAAGCTGGTCGACTGCCGGCGCGTCGATGCCGCCGAGCCGCACCCGCGTGTTGCCGATCACCACGGTATCGCCGGCGCGCACTTTTGCCATGCCGGTGATGTCGGCGGCCTCGGCCAGCGACGGGAGGGCGATGAAAGCCAGCGCAATCAGGACTTTTCGCAACATGCCGGTCCGCAAGTTCCAGGAAAATCTCGATAGACCCCGCGATTGTGGTCAGCTTTTGGCCACTCGGCCAGCGCCTGCCTAACAGATGGGCTTTCAACTTCCCGTCATTGTGGGGCTCACCACTCTCGTGTCCCGGACGCGCTGCAGCGTGAAACGCTGCTGCGCAGAGCCGGGACCCAGAAATTTGAGGGCGCAGATATCGACGGCTTGGGCCCCGGCTCTACAGCGCACCGCACGGGACGATGCTTCGCATCGCCGGGGGCGCTGCGCTGCGTCGGGGGCACGAGACCGGAGTCACTCCCGTCCTGCCATCGCTCGCCTCGCCACCGCCAGCCCCATCAGCACGAATGCCGAAGTCACCTCGGGCCCGCCAACCAGAATCCGCGTCGGTGTCTTCATCTTGTTCCATTCATAGGCACGGAACGGGCCGCGGCGGCCGCCTTCGCCGGCGGCATCGACGATCACGTTCAGCGCTGGCGCGAAGGCGCGTGGGTCGGCGCCGAGATGGCCGAGCGCGATCAGCGCCAGGGCGGCGTCGAACACATTCATCTCCGCGGCCATCAGCTCGCCCTTGACGTAGGACAGCACGCGGTGGCGGATGAAATCGAAATCGCCGTCGGGATCGATCGCGGCCTGCGCGGCCAGCGGCAGCGCCAGGAACGCGGCATAACAACGGCCGAAATAGGCACTGTAGAGCTCCGGCAGGTAATAGATGTGCGAGCGCGGATTGGCGAAGGCGCCGCTGGCCGCCAGGCGCTTCTGGAAGCCGATGATGCGATGCACGGTGGCGAGCCGCGACGGCGTCTCCAGAATCTTCCAGCGCGCCAAGTTGCGGAAGCTGACTTCGAGAATGTCGAGATTGAGCGTCGGATCGAGATCGTTGCCGTAAGGACGCTCGCCCGCGAGATTGTCGATCCAGGTCGCAACGCCGCCCTCATAGTCGATATTGTCGTTGAGCGGCACCGTCACGCGCGGCGCGTTGACGCCGGCGCGGACCTGATAGCCGGCGTAAAAATCCAGCAGCGGCTGGTCGATGATCTCATCGGTGCAGCCGGCCTGCGTCGCTGCCGAGATCGAGCAGGCCGTGGTGTCGCAATCCGGCACGTAGATCCCGAAGCCGAGATCCTGCTTGATCTGGGCGAAGAAGCGGGAGAAGCGCGGATGCGGCGCCGGCGCGAGCGCGGTGATGACGTTGAACCGCGCGCCGTCGATGCCCTCGACCTCCTCGCGGCTGATGTTGACGCAGAAATCCACCATGTCGGCGATCGCACGCTCCGCCGCGATCTTGTCGGCAGGTGAGGCGAGCCCGCTCTCGACATAGTTCAGCAGCGCCTCGATGAAGAACGCATCGTAATAGGCCGAGCGGTGGCGGATCTGCACCGGCTCCCACATCGGCTCGGCGACCCCTCGCCACGGCGGATGCACCACGGCGCGCGCCGGCGAGCGCGCGATGAAGACGCGGGCGAGGTTGAACAGCAGCGAGGAGTTCTTGTAGCCGCGCGCGTTCAGCCCCGTGAGCGCCATGATCAGCTCGCGTCCGCGGCAATCGGGATCGCCGATCAGGTTGAAGGCGGCATAGGTCGGCAGAAACCCGTTTCGGCGATACGAGCCGAGCAGGTGCTGTGCGCAGTCGCGGATCACGCCGTCGATCTGCGATTGTTGCGGCGCCTTACCGACGAACACGGCCGGCGGCGGCCTGGGATGGTCAAGCGCGATGCTGTCGAGGAGATCGGCCACGGGCTGGCCGACGGCCGCCCAGTCGGGCTCGGACTCGTCGCGGGCATGGGCGAGCGCCTGGCGCAGCGCCGCTAGCCTCGCCTCGTCGCGCAGCTCGGGCAGTCCGGCCCGCCGCAGCAGCACCCGCAACGCGGGATTGCCGAGCGCGGTCTTGTAGAATTTGGCCAGATGCGGATCGCCGCCGGCCTGACCCGCCAGCACGGGATCGCAGACCTCGTAAAGCGAGGGGCCGTCCTTCCGCGCCGTCAGCGCCCGGCAGGCGGCGCCGGCAAAATATTGAAAGCTCATGAAATACCTGGTCGCGGGGCGTTGGCCGGGGGCCGGCCGGCACGCTCCCAGCCGCGCGCCACCCCCCTTGCAAGTCGTTGAAAAAGCTACCCGGATTCGCAGGAAATACAAATGTGATGGGCGTCACGGAAAACGCCGGCACGAAGGCTGCATGATGAGGCCCCGGAAACCTCCGGGGGAACCAAAAATGGAGAAATCCGGGTCGGAGAATTATCCAATACCTTCAGTTGCTTAGCTCAAATTTGGGGCAATCTATTGCCGGGGAGGCGATATCCGGTTAAAGGTTTGTTTGGTGCGGCGCCGCAAATTGCGCGCAATTCGGGGGCACATCCCCGGCCAATCCCTCAAACCTAAAGACGCTATCGCGCTACTCAAACAGTGTGCGCGCGCTTGGCTGGTCTTTGGCACAGGAACGAACCGAGATGAATGTAAGGCAGCTCGACCTTTCCCGACGCACGATTGCCGTCGCCGCCGCACTCATCGGCACGGTGTCCCTCGTGATCGGCGCCCATGCTGCTCTCAATATGCGCGCGATCGACGCCGCCAAGGCCGTCTCGACCGACCAGATCACCGGTTCGATCGGCCATGCCACGCGTCTGGCGCTGGTCATCGGCAATGGACATTATCCCGACGCCAACGCGCCCCTGGCGCAGTCGATCAATGATGCACGCGCGCTCTCTTCGTCCCTGCGCAAGAGCGGCTTTGACGTCGACATGGTGGAAGACGCGACCAAGGACGACATGGTCCGCGCCGTCAACCGCCTGAAGTCCCGGATCAAGCACGATAGCGTCGTCATGCTGTTCTTCGGCGGCTATGGCGTGCAGGCCGGCCGCGAGAGCTACATGCTGCCGGTCGATGCCGTGATCTGGAAGGAAAGCGACGTCCGCCGCCACGGCGTCTCCATCGAGGGCGTGCTCGACATGATGAAGGAGCAGGGCGCCAAGGCCAAGCTCGTCGTCGTCGACGCCTCCCGCCGTAACCCCTACGAGCGCCGCTTCCGCTCCTACAGCCACGGTCTCGCGCCGATCAGCGCATCCGACAATGCGCTGATCCTCACCTCGGCCTCGCCCGGCAAGGTCGTCGATGACGGCAAGGGCGAGCACAGCGTGCTGGTCAGCGAGCTTCTCAACAACCTCAATGCGCAAGGTAGCAGCGCCGAAAGCGTCTTCAACAAGACCCGCGTCGCCATTTCCCGCGCCAGCGAAGGCGACCAGGTCCCGACCGTCTCGTCGTCATTGCTCGAGGACGTCCGTTTCGGCGAAGCCGGCGGCTAGTTTTTCTTGAGGTCTTACGAGCACCCGTAGGGCGGGCAAAGGCACAAAGCGCCGTGCCCACCATTCTCTCCAACATTTCGAAAGACGTGGGCACGCGGAGCCTGTCATCGGGCGCGCGTTTCGCGCGACCCGGTGGCTTTGCCCACCCTACGATATTGCGCATGTAGCGCACATCTGTCGCCACCTCGTCGTTGCGAGGAGCTCTTGCGACGAAGCAATCCAGAATCTCTCCGTGGAGGGACTC
>NZ_PSRT01000225.1 GCF_004212635.1 Bradyrhizobium genosp. SA-3
CGCCGCAGGTGTTCGAGCGGCTGCGCAACGCGATTCTCGCGCTCGAGCTGCCGCCGGGCGCGCCGCTGTCGCGCACCGATCTCGCCACGCAATTCGGCGTCAGCTCGACGCCGATCCGCGACGCCCTGATGCGGCTGGAGGAAGAAGGGCTCGTCGACGTGTTTCCGCAGCACGCCACCGTGGTCAGCCGCGTCGATGTCGGCCGCGCCGAGCAGGCCCATTTCCTGCGCCAGGCGCTGGAACTCGAAATCGTCCGCCTGCTCGCGGAAAGGCATGACGCGGCCCTGGTCATCCGCCTCGACCACGCGATCGCGCTCCAGCAGCAATTCGCCAAGGCCGGCGACTTCGAGAGCTTCATCGCCGGCGACAATGATTTTCACGCGCAGCTTTATGCCGCGGCCGGCAAGCAGGAACTCTGGACGCTGGTGCGCAGCCGCAGCGGACATATCGACCGGCTGCGCCGGCTGCATTTGCCCTCACCCGGCAAGGCCCAGAACATCGTCCGTCACCACCGACTGATCACGCGCGCGATCGAGGCCGGAGATGCCGAGGCCGCGCAACAGCATCTGCGCAAACATCTGTCGGGCACGCTGAGCGAGCTGGACAAGATCCGAAGCCGCTATCCCGAATACCTGACTGACTAAGAGGGAACCCGAGCTGACCCGGCTTATGCACGAGAGCGTGCATATAGCGTTGGCAAGGCTCGGTAATCTCGACCGGATGGTGGCGCTCGCGAAGTGCTTGCGGGCTGGGCGGAATCCGCGCAACAATTTCGTCTTTAATGGCTTGATTTGCGGTCGCTGGGGCATCCCCATCCGACCCCGGAGGATCTCAGACGTGGCCAACATCCTGATCGTGGATGACGACCCGGCCGTGCAGATCACGATCCGGCTGCTCCTGGAGCGGGCCGGTCATCACGTCACCGTCGCCGGCGATGGCCACAAGGCACTTGCGTTGTTCGAGGCCAGCCCGTTCGACCTGTTGTTTCTCGACATTTTCATGCCCGGCATGGACGGGCTGGAGACGATGCGCCACATCCGGGCGCTGGCCCCGGCCATCCCGATCATCGTCATTTCCGGCCGTTCGGCCGCGCCGGACGCCTATGCGGAGCCGAATTTCCTGAAGATGGCAACCAAGCTCGGCGCGGTGGCAAGCTTGCAAAAGCCGTTCCGACCAGGCGCACTGCTCGCGGCGGTCGATGGCTGCCTGGGCACGGCCCAGGCGGCATCGGTGGGGAATCCGGATGTCAGCACCGGCCACCGATGACAAGGACCCTCATTCCTTTCCAGGCCAGAACAGGCGTGGCCATTCGGGAACCGGTGCGAATATCCCCATGACGCTCGCAACGCGGCTTGCCATCACGATGACCCTGCTGGTGGCGGTGACCGTGGCCGCAGTCGGATGGCTGGGCTATCGCAACACCACCCAAGCCGTCATTCCGCGGGTGCTGGAACGCGTCGAAGCCCAGTCACGGCTGCTGGCGACCAATCTCGAATCCTACGTCGCCGGCGCGCGCGGCGATCTGCTCGGCTACCGCTCTGCCGCAGCCATCAACGGCCTGATCCGCGCTCACATCGGTGGAGGCATCGACGCGTCCGACGGCGTGTCGGAGCAAACCTGGCGCGAGCGCATCGCAGCGCGGCTCGCAGCCGAGATCGACGCCAAACCCAATTACGGGCAATTTCGCATCATCGGTCTCGACGACGACCAGCGCGAGCTGGTCCGCGTCGATCGCTCCGGCCCGAATGGAAAGGCGCGGATCGCCCCCAGCGACGAACTGGAGCGCAAGAGCGAACGGAGCTATTTTCAGGAGACGATCCGGCTGGCGCCGGGCGAGATCTACGTGTCCGCCATCGATCTCGCCACCCGCCACGGAGGGACCACGACCTCGCACATTCCGACCTTACGCGTTGCAACCCCGCTGTTCACGGCGGACGGCAGGCCATTCGGCATCATCATCGCCAATATCGACATGCGACCGGCGCTCGACCGCGTCCGCTCCACCGTGACCTCGGGCGGAGAGATCTATGTCGTGAATTCGCGCGGCGACTATCTCGTCCATCCCGATCGCACGCGGGAATTCGGCGCATGGCATGATCGTCCCAACGACTGGCGCAAGGATTTTCCGTATTTTGCGGCCTCGGCCGGGACGCTGGAAGGATCCACGCGGCTCATGACCGACGGGTCGGGCCGGCCGAGCGGGGCGGCGATCGCGCCGGCGCTGCTCGTGGGCAAGGACTGGGTTGCGATCATCGAGACGATTCCCTCGCCGGTGTTCGGCCTCGTGCCCGCAGCGATTCAACGAACGTCCCTGCTGGTCGGCGTGCTTGCCGTGCTCGCTGCGGCTTTACTCGCGGTGCTCCTGGCGCGCTCATTGACGCGCCCGATCGGCCGCCTGACCAAGGCGGTGCAGGCCATCGGCAGCGGACGTCCGGCGGACATACCCGTCGATGCCAGCGGCGAGACCGGCGTGCTGGCACGGGCCTTTGCCCAGATGGTCGCGGAGACCCGGGCGAAAACGACCGCGCTTCAACGCGAGATCGAGGAGCATCGCCGCACCGAGGCAGCTCGAAGCCATCATGCGGCGCGCGAGCGCTTGTTCAGCGCCGCAGTGGAATCATCCGACGATGCGATCGTGATGCAGTCGCTTGATGCCATCATCACGGGCTGGAATCCGGCTGCCGAACGCCTCTATGGCTATTCGGCGGACGAGGCGATCGGTCAGTCCACCGCGATCATCGTACCCGCCGGCCGCCGCGAGTACGGCAAGGAAATCTTGCGGCGAATCGCCCGGGGCGAGCCGATCGAACGCTTCGAGACGGTGCGCCTGCGCAAGGACGGCACGCCGGTCGAGATCTCGCTCAGCCTCTCGCCGATCAGGGGACCGTCCGGCGAGATCATCGGCGCCTCCGGATCTGCGCGCAGCCTCACCGAGGCGCGCCGGGCCGAGCGGGCGCTGCAGCAGCAACTTGAGGAGCGCCGGCAGATCTTCGAGACGTCGCAGGACCTGATCATGGTCATGGACGCGCGCGGCCATGTCGTGCAGATCAGCCCGAGCTGCGAGACCATTCTCGGCTACCGGCCCGAGGAGATGATTGGCCGCAGCGGCGCCGACTTCGCGCATCCCGACCATCTGGAGCAGTCCCGCGCGGACATGCGCGCGGTGCGGCGTGGCGAACATCGCAGGCTCGGCGACACTCGCTGCTTGCACAAGAACGGACACGAGGTCTGGCTGTCCTGGCTCGGCAACTGGTCCGAGCAGGCGCAGCGTTTCTTCTTCGTCGGACGCGACATGACGGAGGCGCGGCTCGCGCAGGAATCGCTCCGCGAGAGCGAGCGCCTCGCCCGCAACATCGTCGAGACCGCGCTCGATGGTTTTGTGCAAATCGACGAAACCGGAACGATACTGGACTGGAACTCGCAGGCCGAGAGAATTTTTGGCTGGCTTCGTAGCGAGGCGATCGGCCGGAAGCTCACCACATTAATCATACCGGAAGCTCAGCGGTCCGCACACACGGCCGGCATGGAGCGTTTCCTGGCGACCGGAGAAGCCGCAATCCTCGGCCGCCGTTTCGACATTGAGGCCCAGCGCCGTGACGGAACCGCGATCAAGGTCGAACTCAGCATTACCGAGCTGAAACGCCGCGATGGCTTCGTGTTCAACGGGTTCATCCGCGACCTCACCGACAAGATCGCGGCCGAGGAGCGCATCCGCCATGCCGAGAAGATGGAGGCGGTCGGCCAGCTCACCGGCGGCGTGGCGCACGACTTCAACAACATCCTCACCGTCATCACCGGAACCATCGAGATCCTTGCGGAGGCGGTCGAGAAGGAGCCGCAGCTTGCCGCCATCACCAAGATGATCGACGAGGCGGCCGCGCGCGGCGCCGACCTGACCCAGCACCTGCTCGCCTTCGCGCGCAAGCAGCCGCTCCAGCCGCGCGAGATCGACATCAACTCGCTGATCATCGACACCGCGAAACTGCTGCGGCCGACGCTGGGCGAGCAGATCCAGATCGAATCGGTGTTCGAGGACGAGAGCTGCGTCGCGATCGTCGATCCCAACCAGCTCACCACCGCGATCCTCAACCTCGCACTCAATGCCCGCGACGCCATGCCGAACGGCGGCAAGCTGATCGTGGAGACGGGCACCGCCTATCTCGACGAGGTCTATGCCAGCGCCAACGACGTGCCGCCGGGGCACTACGTGCTGATTGCCGTGAGCGACACCGGCACCGGAATCCCTGCGAACATGCTGGCCAGAGTGTTCGACCCCTTCTTCACCTCGAAGGGCCCGGGCAAGGGCACCGGACTCGGGCTTTCGATGGTCTACGGCTTCATCAAGCAGTCCGCAGGGCACATCAAGATCTACAGCGAGGAAGGCCACGGCACCACGATCAAGATGTACCTGCCGCCGGGCAAGACGCCGACGGCGGTCGGCGAGGGCGTGACGGCGGCGGCGATCGAGGGCGGACACGAGACCATCCTGGTGGTCGAGGACGACCGCCTGGTGCGTGACTACGTGCTGGCTCAGCTGCATTCGCTGGGATACGTCACCTTGCAGGCCGCGAACGCCGCGGAGGCGCTCGCGATCGTCGCCGCCGGCAAGCCGTTCGACCTCCTGTTCACCGACGTCATCATGCCCGGCAAGATGAACGGACGTCAGCTCGCCGACGAGATCCAGAAGACCCGCCCCGATCTCAGGGTGGTCTACACGTCCGGCTATACCGAGAATGCGATCATCCATCACGGCCGGCTGGATTCGGGGGTTCTGCTGCTGGCCAAGCCCTATCGAAAATCGGATCTGGCGCGGATCATCCGCAGGGCACTGCAGGGATGAGCGCAGGCCTTTTATAGCTGGTCGCTGTAGCCCGGATGGAGCGCAGCGCAATCCGGGAAGTCTCTTGCCGCGTGCACCGGTCCCGGATTTCGCTGCGCTCCATCCGGGCTACAAAGGCTCGCCGATTGACCTTACGACGCGCGCTGGGCCGCGGTCATCACGATGCGGATCAGGTCGGCGGCATTGCGCGCGCCGAGCTTCTTCATGATGTTGGCGCGGTGGTCCTCGATGGTGCGTGGGCTGATGCCGAGCGTGCGGCCGGCTTCCTTGTTGGACGCACCGGAGGCGAACTGCTCGAGCACCTCGCGCTCCCTGCGCGTCAACGGCTCACGTCCGGGGAAATGCAGCGAGCCGAATTTCGGCGACGCATTCTCCGCCTGCCGGCGCGCATAGGCGCCGATCGCCTCGTCGAGCCGGCCGACGATCTCGCTGCCGCGGAACGGCTTCTCGATGAAGTCGAGCGCACCGCTCTTGATCGCCCCGACTGCCATCGCGATGTCGCCCTGCCCGGAGATCATGAAGATCGGCGCCGGATAGTCCTCGCCGTGCAATTCCTTGAGAATGTCGAGGCCCGACTTTCCGGGAATATGCACGTCGAGCAGGATCGCAGCCGGTGTGCGGTTCCGCGCGACGGAGAGCAGCGCTGCGCCGTCCGCAAAACAGATCACCTCATAGCCCGCCGCCTTCAACACCATCGACAAGGTGTCGCGAACGGCAGGGTCGTCGTCGACCACGAAGATTTCACCGCGAGAGCTTTGTTCGGCCATGTGCCACATCCAGTTGGCATGAAGGACTCGCGTCCGCGCCAACCGTTATGGCGTTCGGCGCGGATTCGGCCCACCCGTATTTGTACGGGACATAGACTTAACGCACAAGTAGCGGCATGGCGCCTAATTGCGGGAGACGGAGAATATCCATGCTAAATTTGGCCGATACACCGTCGTTGCTCGCAACGCCCGAAGTCGAGAGCCGTGAGCTGATTGCAGCTGACCTTCGCTTGCTGATCGTACAGATCGAGACCAGCATGCGCCGGATCGCCGCAGCCATGGATCAAGAACACGGCAATGATGCGGAAAGTTCCGCGGACGTCTTCATCCTCGACGACGTCACGCCCCAGTATGCCACCGCGAGCGCCGTCCTCGGCGCCTGCCGGGCGGGCCTTCGCCACGCCCTGCAATGCCTGTCGGAATCCAGCGACGCGTAGGATGGCGATCAGCGCGTCGGCGCGGCGGCCACATCCGATCGCATGGCAGCTCCGCAGCTAAAGCGCGACGAGATTAGGATGAATCGTCATCGCGCTTTAGGCTAGTTGTTTGAGCATGATCTTTTCGGAACCGCTGCGCACTTTGCGCTAACCCGGCCCTTCGGGTCCGGATCAAGCTTTAGGCGCGGTGCCGTTCCACGATCGCGTCGGTGGCGACACCCCCCCAGGTGTGGATTGCCGGCAGGCCCATCGCGGTCTTGCCGAGATTGGCGAGGCTGATGCGCAGGGCCGCCAGATCCAGCGGCTTCGGCAGGCTCTGGAGCTCGATCCCGACGGAACGGGCGAAGCTGCGGGCGGCACTGCGGCGCTTGCCGTCCATGCCGCTGATGACGATCACGGCGCCGGCGAATTTCGCCTCCTTCATCTCGCGCAGCACGTCGATGCCGTCGCCATCCTCCAGCACGAGATCGAGCGTCACGCAGTCGAAGCGCGCGGCGCGGAGCTTCTCGATCGCTTCCGCCACTGACGGCGCCACGGTGACTTCGTGGCCGGCCTGCTTGGCAGCGACCGTGATCAGGCTGCGCTGCGTGGCGTCGTCGTCGACCACCAGGAGCTGAAGCGCACGCCGCTCGGCGACGTCGGGCAGGTTTGATGAGACGGGGGAGAGAGAGCTTCTGGGCATTGCCGGTATTCCTGAGATTGAGACCAGCAATGGTTACACGGCTCGCGCTTAGACGACGTAAAGCGGCTATGGCAAATTGGCTCTGATGTTTCAGCAAATATAAAGCAACGTGGCGGAAAGCGCGGCGCCAGCCACGCGCCGATCAGGCTGCGGCGTCATGGCCGCCGGTCGCCCCGCGCTTCTTCCGGTTCTTGCCGCGCAGGAACTGGATGTCCATTTCGGCGCCGTTGACGCGCACCAGCTCGCAGCGGCGGTAGGCGAGGCCGGTTGAGGACAGCAGCAGAAAGAACTCTTTCAGGTTCAGCCCCTGGATCGAGCCTTCCACCGTGAGGATGGCGTCGGTGTCGGAGATCGCGTTGAGCTTGCAGTCGCGCCGCCAGGTGCCGTCGATCGCCATGATGCAGACGTCATAGCCGCGGCTGAACGTTACGCGCTCCGCACCTTTTCCATCCTCGGCCATGCTTACCGTCCTGCCATCGCCGCCAGGCGCGGGGCCGCGTCGACGAGAGCCGGCTTGGCTGCCGCCGCGCGCGGATCGTTCGGCTTGTAGAGGCCGCGCCGCTCCGCGATCGGCCTGAACGTGTCGGTCAATCCGACCACGGTCTCGGCCGCACCCAGCACCAGGAAGCCGTCGGGCTCGATCTGGCGCGCCAGGCGATTGAAGATGTTGATCTTGGTATCCTGGTCGAAATAGATCAGCACGTTGCGGCAGAAGATCACGTCGAAGGTGCCGAGCTGGGCAAAATCGTGCAGCAAATTGAGCTGCCGATGCTGGATCATCGCCCGCAATTCGGGATTGATCTGCCAGGTCTCGCCGATCTGCTTGAAATATTTGACCAGCATCTGGATCGGCAGGCCACGCTGCACCTCGAACTGGCTGTAGATGCCGGCCTTGGCCTTTTCCAGCACCTCCTGCGACAAGTCGGTCGCGATGATCTCGATGCGCCAGCCGGTGAGAGCCGCCCCCATCTCCTTCAGGCACATCGCCAGCGAATAGGGCTCCTGCCCGGTCGAGCCGGCGGCGCACCAGATGCGCACGCTGCGGCGGCCGGCGCGCGCCTTGATGACCTCGGGCATGATCGTGTCGCGGAAATGATCGAACGGCACCTTGTCGCGAAAGAAGAAGGTCTCATTGGTGGTCATGGCTTCGACCACGTCGGTGATCAGCGGGCGCGCGCCGGCCTGCAGCTTCTGCACAAGCTCGGCGATGCCGGAGAGTCCGGTCTTGCGGGCGAGCGGCAGCAGGCGGCTTTCGATCAGGTATTGCTTGTCTGCGGACAGGTCGAGACCGGAATTATCCTTTAGGAACTTGCGCAGATACTCGTACTCGGTCGGGGTCACGGATGGCCTCTTCGAAACTGTACTGGGAACACTCTGGCCCAAACACGCGGGCCAGACACACTCAGACCATGGTTTGTCCGACCGGGATCAAACCAACTTCAGCGAATTTGTCGGCGATAATGTCCTTGTCGAAGGGCTTCATGATGTACTCGTTAGCGCCGCCGCTGAGCGCCTGGGCGATATGAGCCACGTTGTTCTCGGTGGTGCAGAACACCACTTTGGGCTGGTCGCCGCCGGGCAGGCGACGCATATGGCCCATGAATTCGAAGCCGTCCATCACGGGCATGTTCCAGTCGAGCAGCACCGCATCGGGCAGCTTGCGTTGGCAGATTTCGAGCGCCTTCGAGCCGTCCTCGGCCTCGGTGACCTCGAACTCCAGGCCTTCCAGAATCCGGCGCGCGATCTTGCGCACGACGCTGGAATCATCGACCACCAAACACGTTTTCATTTTGGTTCTCCGGTTTCGATGTTTCGGTTGGCTCACGCAGCCATTTGCACTTTGGTTT
>NZ_PSRT01000226.1 GCF_004212635.1 Bradyrhizobium genosp. SA-3
CGAAGCGCTCGCCCTTGCGGCCGACGGGGCCGAAGCCGCGCGCGCGGTTGCTTCGGGACGGCGCGGGCGGCTGTCGGTCGGCTACATGTTCGTGTTGGCGAATGCGATGCTGCCGCGGCTCATCCCCGAGCTGCGCCGCGCGGTTCCCGGCGTCGACCTCGGCTTCGCCGAGCTCAGCGCCTCGACGCGCGAGGCCCGCGTGCTCGACCGCAGCGTCACGGTCGCGCTGTGCATGCCGGCAATCAATCATCCTGAGATCCAGGTGGCACGGATCGGTGCGCAGCCCTTCATGCTGGCCATGCCGATCCGCTCGCCACTCGCCCGTCTGAGCTCCGTGCCAATGACCCGCCTGCAGGGCCGTCCGCTGATCGCGCTCCCGCATCCGGACCATGGGCCCGCCTCCTCCGCCGTCGTCCCTTTGTTGCGTCGGCACCAAGTCGTGATGCCGATCGCCAGCCGGGTGGAGACGGTGCATTCGGCGATGAGCCTGGTTCTGGCCGGCGAAGGCCTCGCCATCCTGCCGGCCTGCGCGCAGCTCGGCGCGCCACGCGGCATCGTGTTCAGACCACTGCGTGACGTCACCGACTCTCTCGACATCGCAGTCTGTTGGCGGCGGGATTCCCAGAGTCCGCTAATCGGAACCTTCCTCAAATGCGCCGAGAAGGCAGTCGCGCGGATGTGAGGCCGCGCTACAAGCTCCAACTCACCTCAAAGCTCCAGGGCGGATCGGCGCCCGGACGGGTGCAAGTGAGGCCGGCGCAATTGGCGGCGAACGACAGCGCGCGGCGGAGCTCGTCGGTGCCGATGTCCTTGAGCCTCTCGCGCGCAAGACGTCCCTGCTTGTGCAAGGCGAACAGCAGCGCGGCCTGAAAGCTGTCGCCGGCCCCGATCGTGTCGGCCACCTCGACCTTGGGCGCGGCGACCTTGATCTGCCCTGCGCCCGCGTGCCAGGCGATCGCGCCGTCGTTGCCGCGGGTGATGACGACGAGGCTCGTACCCTGCCCGAGCAGCGCGCTCGCGCGTTGTTGATATGGCTCGTCCCCGAAGAGATAGGCGAAGTCGACGTCGGACATCTTGATGAGATCGGCGCTGGCAGCGAAGCCAGCCATGCGCGCGAGATAGGCCGGCTTGTCCTTGACCAGATTGGGACGGCAGTTCGGATCGAAGGAGATGGTCGACGACGCCCGCGCGTCCGCGATCAGGGCCTTCGTTTCGGCCGCGCCCTGGTCGTTGACCAGCGTGGTCGAACCGACATGGAGGGCTTCGACCTTATCGAACGGAATCGATCCGCGCCGATAGCTCCAGTTCCGCGTCGCGGTCCCGCCATCATAGAACGCATAATGCGACTCGCCCGCGACGATGCGGACGAAGGCGAGCGTGGTCTGGTGATCGCTGCGGGTAGCGAAACTGAGCTCCACATGCGAGGCCGCGGCATGATCTGCGATCATGCGGCCGAACAGATCGGTCGAGATGCCACCGACGAAGCCGGTCGGCGCGCCCAGCCGCGCCATGCCGATCGCGACGTTGAGGCAGGAGCCGCCGACCGCCGGTATCACCGCCTCGCGTCCGTCCGCGTTTCGCGTCGGGACGAAATCGATCAGCGCATCGCCGCAGGCAATCAGCATCCGTTTCAACCTCTCGCGATGTCGCGCATCGCCGCACGGCTGCCGCGATCGACCTCGCGCAGCAGCTTGTAGACCTCGCGCTTGCGGGCGTGAAACGCCGCCATGTCGGGCGCGGTCGGCTCGCTCTTGCGTCCCAGCGCCGACATCTTTGCCATGGTCTCGCCGATCGAGGCATAGGCGCCGCCGGCCACCGCGCCGAGCATCGCGGCGCCCAGCAGCACCGGCTCTTTCGTCTGCGGCAGCGCGACCGTGAGACCGGTGGTATCGGCCATGATCTGCCGCACTAGCGGGCTGCGGCTGGCGCCGCCGCCCATGATCATGATGCTGGAGCGCACGCCATGCGCGGCAAAGGCCTCGATCACCTCGGCAAGCCCGTAGGCGAGACCGCAGAGACCGGCGACGAACAGCCGCTCCATCGACGCGATATCGGTGTCTAGATCGAGACCCGCGATCACCGCGCGCGTATCAGGATCGGCGTAGGGCGACCGGTTGCCGATGAATTCAGGCAGCACATGGATGTCGCGGGCGAGCAGCGCGGCGCGGCTGGCATCGCCAGCGCGCGCGATGATGCGGCGCTCGAGGAAGTCGATGAGGTCGAGGCCCTCGTTGCGCGCCGCCGCGCTGGCCTCGGCATGGCCCGGATGCGACTTGAGGAGATGGTCGATCGCAGCGCCCGCGGCCGACTGCCCGCCCTCGTTGAGCCAGAAGTCCGGCACCATGCCGGAGTAATACGGACCCCACACGCCGGGCACGAAGCACGGTTCCTTCGTGGTCGCCATGATGCAGGCCGAAGTCCCCATGATGTAGGCGAGGCGATCGCACGCGTCGGTCGCGCCGCCCGAGCCGTCGCGGCCGCCGATCGCGCCGATCCCGCCGGCGTGGGCATCGATCAGTGATGCGCCGACCGGCGTACCCGGCGACAGGCCGAGATCAGCCGCAGCAGTCGGGGCAAGACCTGCACCGAGCCGCGTGCCGGGGGCGACGATCTCGGTGCCGATACGTGCGTATTTCTCGCTGACGAAGTCCGACAGGCCAATGCGCTTGAAGAACGGTGCGCTCCAGCCGCCGTCATGCGCGAGATAGTTCCACTTGCAGGTGACGGTGCAAGTCGAGCGCTGGAGCGAGCCGGTCGCGCGCCAGGTCAGGTAATCCGCCAGATCGAAGAAGTGACCAGCGGCGTCGAAACTCGCGCGAAGATGCCGCTTCAGCCACAGCAGCTTCGGCATCTCCATCTCGGGCGAGATCGAGCCGCCGACATAGCGCAGCACGGCATCCTCGGTCTCGTTGATCAGCCGCGCCTCGGCCGTGGCGCGATGGTCCATCCAGACGATGACGTTGCGCTGCGCCTCGCCGGAGCCGCTGACCGTGAGTGGCCCGCCTTCCCTATCGAGCACGACCAGCGAACAGGTGGCGTCGAAACCGATACCGCCGACGCTGTCGGGCGTGATGCCAGCTTCCGTCATCGCCGCGCGTACCGATGTCGCGCAGGCGTCCCAGATGTCCTGGGACGACTGCTCGACGATATCGCCGGCCTCGTGCCAGATCCGGATCGGGTGCCGCGCCATCGCGAGCAGCGTGCCCGCCTCGTCAAACACCCCTGCCCGCGTGCTCGTGGTCCCTACATCGACGCCGATATACGCTCGCGGCATTGTCGCTCCCGGTCGCTTCGTCAGTCCTGACGCAAGCCTACCAGCAAGTGTAGCCGCCATCCACCAGCACGATGCTGCCGGTCATCAGGCTTGCGGCCTCGGACGAGAGGAACAGCACGACGGAGGCGATCTCCTCGACCTGCCCCATCCGCGCCATCGGGGTTCCGCCGATCCAGGCGTCGTACATTTTCGGGTTGCTCTTCACGAAGGCATTGAGCGGCGTCTCGATATAGGTCGGCGCCACCGCGTTGACGCGGATGCCGCGTGCGCCCCATTCGGCGGCGAGCGACTTGGTCAGGTGGTGCACACCGGCCTTGGAGGCGTTGTAGAAGCACTGCTCCTGCGGCTTGTTGACGATGAAGCCGGACATCGAGCCGACATTGACGATGGCACCGCTCTTGGCCTTCAGCATATGCTTGCCGAACTCGCGGCAGCACCAGAAAGTGCCGTTGAGGTTGACGTCGATGACGTTGAGCCAGTGCTCGTCGGTGACGGTCTCTGCCGGCGTCTCGCTGCGCGCGATACCGGCATTGTTGACGAGGATGTCGACCTTGCCGTGGCGGGCGACGAGGTCGTTTGCGACGTCCGCCACACGCCTGGTATCGGTGACGTCCACGATCGCGGTCTCGATGTCGTAGCCCTTGGCCTTGAGGCTGGCCTTTGCGCTGTCGGCGACCTTGCTGTCGCGATCGCCGATGATGACCTTTGCGCCGGCCTCAGCCAGCGCTTCGGCGCAGGCGAGCCCAATGCCCTGCCCGCCGCCGGTGATGAACGCGGTCTTGCCGTTCAGCTTGAATTTGTCCAGGTACATGGTGGTCTTTCCGTTTTCTTGCCGTCTCTTGTCAGCCTCGAAGCGCGTTGCCGCCCTGGTCGAAGCGATGGATGCGCGCGGGGTCCGGCACCAGCGACACGCGATCGCCGGCATGCAGGCTCAGTTCGCCGATGTAGCGCGCCGTCAGCATGCCGAGCGGGCCGGCATCGACATAGAGGAAGGTGTCGCTACCGAGATGCTCGGCCACTGCGATCGTGCCCTGCCAGCCGTCGGCGCCGTCGCGCTCGATCTTGAGGTGCTCCGGCCGCACGCCGATCGTCGCGGACCCCTTCTGCAAGGCCGGCTCGCCGGTGACGAAATTCATCTTGGGCGAGCCGATGAAGCCGGCGACGAACAGGTTGGCCGGCCGCTCGTAGAGCTCCAGTGGCGAGCCATATTGCTCGATCTTGCCGCCGTTGAGCACGACGATCTTGTCGGCCATGGTCATCGCTTCGACCTGGTCGTGGGTGACGTAGATCGCAGTGGTGCCGAGCTGCTTCTGCAGCCGCGTCACCTCGATGCGCATCTGCACGCGCAGCGCCGCATCGAGGTTGGAGAGCGGCTCGTCGAACAGGAACGCCTTGGGCTCGCGCACGATGGCGCGCCCGATCGCGACGCGCTGGCGCTGGCCGCCGGAAAGCTCACGCGGCTTGCGGTCGAGATAGGGCGTGAGGTTGAGGGTCGCGGCCGCTGCCTCGACCTTGCGGTTGATCTCGTCCTTGGCAAGGCCGGCCATCTTCAGACCGAAACCGATATTGCCGCGCACGCTCATATGCGGATAGAGCGCGTAGGACTGGAACACCATCGACAGCCCGCGCTTCGCTGGCGGCGTGTCGACCACGTTCTTGCCGTCGATCAATATCTTGCCGCCGGAGACGTCCTCGAGCCCGGCGATCAGCCGCAAGAGCGTGGTCTTGCCGCAGCCGGAGGGACCGACGAACACCACGAAGGAGCCGTCGGCGATGTCCAAATCGGCGCCCTTGATGATGTGCACGGGGCCGAAGGATTTCTGCACGCCCTGAAGTGTGATCTGACCCATGATCCGGCAGCCCCTCTATTTCACCGCGCCGAAGGTGAGCCCGCGCACGAGCTGCTTCTGGCTGAACCAACCGAGGACGAGAATGGGCGCGATCGCGAGCGTCGAGGCCGCCGACAGCTTTGCCCAGAACAGCCCTTCCGGGCTCGAATAGGAAGCGATGAACGTGGTGAGCGGCGCGGCGTTCGAGGTCGACAGGTTGAGCGTCCAGAACGCCTCGTTCCAGGCCAGGATCAGGTTGAGCAGCAGCGTCGAGGCGAGCCCCGGAATCGCCATCGGCGTCAGCACGTAGACGAGCTCGCGGCCTATTGTTGCGCCGTCCATGCGCGCGGCCTCCAGGATATCGCGCGGGATCTCCTTGAAATAGGTGAACAGCATCCAGATCACGATCGGCAGATTGCCGAGGCAGAGGATGAAGACGAGGCCGATGCGGGAATCGAGCAGGCCGAAGGACTTGTAGATCAGGTAGATCGGCACCAGCACACCGACCGGCGGCATCATCTTGGTCGAGAGCATCCAGAGCAGGACGTCCTTGGTGCGCTTGGTCGGCGAGAACGCCATCGACCAGGCCGCGGGAATGGCGATCAAAAGCGCAATCAGCGTCGAGCCGCCGGCGATGATGATCGAGTTCATCGCGTGGAGCAAATAATCGCTGCGCTCCTGCACGGTCGCGTAGTTTTCCGTGGTCCAGTGGAAGAACAGGAAGGATGGCGGTACCGCGAATGCCTCGAGCTCGGTCTTGAAGCTCGCCAGCACCATCCACAGGATCGGGAAGAAGATCAGAAATCCGAACAGCCAGGCTGCCGCCGTCGATATCGCCACCTGCCGCGTCGTCGCCATCCGTGCCATGTCAGGCCTCCAAATTGCGGCCGACGATGCGGACCAGGAAGAAGGCGACGATATTGGCGATCACCACCGCAACGAGGCCGCCCGCAGAAGCGCTGCCGACGTCGAACTGGATCAGCGCCTGCGAATAGATCAGGAAGGCGATGTTGGTGGTCTGCAAGCCCGGCCCGCCGCCGGTGGTGACGAAGATCTCGGCGAACACAGTCAGCAGGAAGATGGTCTCGATCAGGATCACCACCGTGATAGGACGCGCGAGGTGCGGCAGGGTGATGTAGATGAAGGTCGAGACGGCGCTGGCGCCATCCATCTCGGCGGCTTCCTTCTGCTCCTCGTCGAGCGATTGCAGTGCGGTGAGCAGGATCAGCGTCGCGAACGGCAGCCATTGCCACGTCACGATCAGGATCACCGCAAACAGCGGCACATCATTGAACCAATCGATCGGCGTCAGGCCGAACAGCGAAGCGAGCCAGGCGAACAATCCCGACACCGGGTGCATCAGCAGGTTCTTCCAGACCAGCGCGCTCACGGTCGGCATCACGAAGAACGGCGCGATCACCATCAGCCGGACGAAGTTGCGTCCGATCACGGGCTGGTCCATCAGCAGCGCCAGGGGGATGCCGAGCAGGATGGTCAGCGCCAGCACCGAGCCGACCAGCACCAGAGTGTTCTGGAGCGAAGCAAGGAAGGCGGGATCGGTGAGGAAGTAGCGAAAGTTTTCCAGGCCGACGAACGCCTCGGAACCGGGATCGAGCAGACTGTAATGCAACGTCGAAAAATAGATCGTCAGCGCGAGCGGGACGATCATCCAGATGAACAGCAGCCCGACGGCCGGCGTCAGGAGCGAGCGCGCAAGGAACTGCGTCTGCCGGGTTGCCATCCCTGACTTCTCCTTTCGGGGAAGAAGGCGGCCATCCATCCGGGGATCCGTGGATGGCCGCCAGTTTGAGCTCAGGAGGGAGAGCTCGGGTTCACTTGATGTAGCCGGCGCGCTTCATCTCGCGCTCGGTCGCAGATTGCGCGGCGGTCAGCGCGGCATCGACCGTCATTGATCCCGCAAGCGCGGCCGAGAACTGCTGGCCGACCTGCGTGCCGATGCCCTGGAATTCGGGGATCGCGGCGTATTGCACGCCGACGTAAGGCACCGGCTTCACCGTCGGCTTGTTCGGATCGGCCGCGTCGATCGAGGCCAGCGTCAGCTTGGCGAACGGGGCGACCTTCAGATAATCAGGGTTCTGGTAGAGCGAGGTCCGCGTGCCCGGCGGCACATTGGCCCAGCCCTCCTTCGACGCCACGAGCTTGGTGTAGTCCTTGCTCGTGGCCCAGGCGATGAACTTCTCGGCCGCTTCCGTCTTCTTGGAGCCGGCGGGGATCGCGAGATTCCAGGCCCACAGCCAGTTGGCGTTCTTGCCGAGCCCGGTGTTGGGTGCGAGCGCGAAGCCGACCTTGTCGGCGACCTTGGAATCCTTCGGGTTAGTGACGAAGGACGCCGCGACCGTGGCGTCGATCCACATCGCGCACTTGCCGGCGTTGAACAGCGCCAGATTCTCGTTGAAGCCGTTGGAGCTCGCGCCGGGAGGGCCGGCTTCCTTCATGAGATTGACGTAGGTGGTCAGCGTCGCCTTCCATTCCGGCGTATTGAACTGCGGCTCCCACTTCTCGTCGAACCAGCGCGCGCCATAGGAATTGGCCATGGCCGAGAGGAACGCCATGTTCTCGCCCCAGCCGGCCTTGCCGCGCAGGCAGATGCCGTAGACGCCGCCGCTCTTGTCGGTGAGCTTCTTGGCCGCGTCGATGACGAAATCCCAGGTCGGTTTCTCCGGCATCTTCAGGCCGGCCTTCTCGAACAAATCGGTGCGGTACATCACCATCGAGCTCTCGCCGTAGAACGGCGCGGCGTAGAGCTTGCCGTCGGCGGAGACCGCATCCTTGATCTTCGGCAAGAGATCGGCGACGTCGTAATCGGCACCGAGATTGGCGAGCGGCACCAGCCAGCCCTTCTTGGCCCAGATCGGCACCTCATAGGTACCGATGGTGAGCACGTCGAACTGGCCGCCCTTGGTGGCGATGTCTGTGGTGACGCGCTGGCGCAGCACGTTCTCCTCCAGCGTCACCCATTTCACGGTGATATCGGGGTTCTTCTTGGTGAACTCACCCGTCAGCCCCTGCATGCGGATCATGTCGCCATTGTTGACGGTGGCGATGGTCAGGGTCGTTTCGGCCATCGCGGGGATGGCCAGCAGCAGGCAAGACGCGCCGCAGACGGCGCCCAGGACGTGTTTCACGGTGACCTCCCTAGAACCGCGTTTTGAGCATATGCCCACGCGTTGGGCGTATGTTCAGCCCAAGGAAGACGGTTGTCAAGCAGGCGCGCGAGCGTTCAAGCAACTTATGAGTGCTGCGGTGCGGGAGGCTTTGTAGTGTCGCGCACAGGGGCGACGGCGTTCTCCACCTCTCCCGCTTGCGGGAGAGGTCGCATCGCATCGAAAGATGCGATGCGGGTGAGGGTTTTCTCCTCTTGGGGAGTCTTGCCAGTCGAGAGACCCTCTCCCCAGCCCTCTCCCGCAA
>NZ_PSRT01000227.1 GCF_004212635.1 Bradyrhizobium genosp. SA-3
GTCCATGGTTTCCAATTCCAGCGCGCGCGCGGTGAGCAGGACGCCGCGCTGCCGGCGATAGGTCTGCTTGTTGATTAGGCTAGCTGACAGATTCGAATCGAGGATCGCGAGCGCGCCGCTCCAGTCGCCGCGCGCGCAGCGGAAGCCGAGCACGGCCTGCGAGGCCCAGGTCGAGGACGGCGACAGCTTGATGGCTTCCTCGGCGATCATCACGGCGCCGACCGCATCGTCGGCGCGCTGCGCCTCGATGAAGAGGCCGCGCAGGCCGAGCAGCCGCGTGTCCTCACGCTCGGCCATGGCGCGGAAGACGCGCTGCGCTTCATCGCGATTGCCTTCGAGCTGCGCCGACTGCGCGTGCAAGAGCAGCGCGAGCGGATCGTTCGGCGCATGCCGCCGCGCCGCTTCCGCATGCCGACGGGCGAGCGCGGTGTCGCCATGACCGATCGCGAGCAGGCCGTGGGTGATGGCGTGGCGACCGCGGGCATGGCGCTTCTCATGACGACGGCGGCGCAAACGCCCCGGCGTGCGCCAGATCATGGTCAGGATGCTCCAGACCAGCACGATCGCGGCTGCGAAGATGCCGAGCCCGAGCACGAACCCGGGAAACGTCGTCGTGGCACGAAGACCGCCCCAGGTCAGGACCAAATCGCCGGGCTGATCGGCAACCCAGGCTCCGCCGGCCGCCGCCAGTGCGATCAGAATGAGAAAGAGGACGATGCGAAGCATGACGATCCCTATACGCGCTGATTGTTGCGCGAACCTTATTGAGCAGGCTTGACCGGATCAGATTTGGCGAGATCCGCCATGGCATCGTCGGCGAATTTGCGGGACGCGGCGAGCGCGGCGTCGCGAGCATCGGCCTTGTCGAGCCAGACTTGCGCCGCGGCGCGATCGGCCTCCGGCAGCGACTTCAGCTCGCGACGTGCCTCCGCGAAATCGTTGCGTAGCGCCGCCGCGGTGACACGCGTCACGATCGCACCGCGATCATTGCCGACGCCGTCGGTGCGTTCAATGCGGACGAGCTTCGACGCGCCCGCCTGGAGGCGCTCGACGATACCGCTGCCGCCGGCCGGGGTTTCCGCCGGCGGCGACAATTTCGGCACGATGTTGAGAAGCTCGCGGCTCAGCGCGACCGGCGTCGGGATGCCTGACGATGCAAAAGTGTCGAGCGGCTTCAGCGTGTCGGGCTTGGCCGCCAGTGACCGCGCCGCGGCCAATTGCTGTTGATAGGGATCGCCATGACGAACGGCGACGTCGAGCAAGGCCGCCGCCACCACATGGCGCAGCGGCTTGTCGTCCATCGTCTTGGCGTCGGCGATCTTCTCGCCTTGCTGCGCGAGTTCGGCCTGTTCGGTCCTGCCGGCGCGCTCGAGCTGCGCGATGCGGTCGTTGAGGGCTGCAAGATCGGGCGCGGCAGCGCTTGGAGCGGACTTCACGTCGTTCAGTGCACTCGCCGCCTTGTCGGATTGTGCGCGCAGATTGGCGATGTCGCTGCGCAGGCTACTGACGGACTTGTCCAGCGCGTCGATCCGGGCCGCCATCGCCGGGTCGGCGACGGGCTTGCCGGCCTTGGCTTCGACCGCGGCAACGCGGCCGCTCAGCGCATCGACGGTCGCGCTCGTGACTTGCGGTGCGGCAGGCGGCGCCTGCACCGCGGGCCAGCCCAGCATCCAGCCGACCGCGATCACGACTGCCGCTGCGACAGCGCCGGAGAGCGGAGCAACAACCCAGGGCGAAATCGGCGGAGAGACGGGCGCGGATGCAACAGCGGCCGGCGCCTCATCGCGCTCCGGCTCAGCATCCGCCGGCTCGGACTTGACCTGCTCGGATTGTGCCGGCTCGGTCTCGGCGCGCTCCGGCGCCGCCTGAGCCTCGGGCTCGCCCGCCGCCTGCTGCGGCTGGGTCGAGACTTCGGTCGCCTCGAGGTCGATGGTGGGCGGGGTGCGCTTGGCACGACCGCTGTCGGGGGCCAATCCTGCGTCTTCAGGCTTGTCATCGACCATCGTGACGGTTCCTCACATCCATACCTTGCACAGATCCTTCGGATCCGATTGCGTCGGATTCGGCCCGACCTCTTACGCCAAACGGGTGCGCAAAGCACGCTCCAAGGTGTCGAATAGGGCATTTTCGTCCGGCGTCGCCGCCACCAGAACCTGCGACGCGCCGGCTTCGCGCAGCACGCCCGCAACTGTCTCGGACAGGCAGCACTGCGGTATAGCCAGCGCCGAGATTTCGACACCTTCATCCCGCGCCGCGTCCAGGAACGCCCGCGCGCTGCGCCGGGAATAGTGCAGCACCGCCTCGATCCCATGGGCGGCAAAGCCGTCGCAAACTTCGCGCGGCAGCAACTTGACCGGAGCCATGCGATAAGTGGTCTGCGTGACCACATTGAATCCTTCGGCGCCGAGCTCGCTGCCTAGGTCACGCGACAGATCGGCACCCGCCAGGTAAAGCAGCGTGCTCTTTTTCTTCAGCACCTTGTCGCGTGCACTCTGCACCACCTTGTCGCGCAAGGCCGCCGCATCGCCACCGGCGACGATCACCTCGGCAAAGCCGGCATTGCGTGCCGCAGTAGCCGTGTGCTCGCCGACCGCAAACAGCGGCAGCTTCAACAAACCAAGGTCCCGCAATTGCTGCGCGACGCCACGGACCGCATTGGCCGATGTGACGATGACGCCGTTATAGTTCGTCTCGCTCTCGTCATGAAAGGCGACAGGCTCGAACTTGAGCACCGGGGCAAGCAGCACCACATGCCCCCGCGCGCGCAAACTCTCCGCCGTCGCCTCATTGTCGGGATGCGGTCGTGTGACAAGAATGGACATCGCTGGTGTTCCCGAACCACGTGGCGGTGGCGCATTTACGAGGACCGGCCGTGCGTGACGATTGCGCAAGCCAGCCCCGGAATGCTACCGGACGTACCAGAACTCTGCTTTACGGATGAGCGCAAGGGCGCAAATTGGATAACAATTCGCCAATGCTGGTATTGGGCATCGAAACCACCTGCGACGAAACTGCCGCGGCCGTGATCGAGCGCACGGCCGACGGCAGCGGCAAGATCCTGTCCAACATCGTGCGGTCGCAGGTCGAGGAGCACGCCCGCTTCGGCGGCGTGGTGCCGGAGATCGCCGCCCGCGCCCATGTCGATCTGCTCGACGGCATCATCGACCGCGCCATGAGCGAGGCAGGCGTCGGCTTCGCCCAACTGGGCGGTGTCGCGGCCGCCGCGGGGCCGGGGCTGATCGGCGGCGTCATCGTCGGGCTCACCACCGCCAAGGCGATCGCGATGGTGCACGACACTCCGCTGATCGCGGTGAACCATCTGGAGGCGCATGCGCTGACACCGCGTCTCACCGACGGGATCGAATTCCCCTATTGCCTGTTCCTCGCCTCGGGCGGACATACCCAGATCGTCGCCGTCACTGGCGTCGGCCAGTATGTGCGGCTCGGCACCACGGTCGACGACGCCATTGGCGAGGCCTTCGACAAGGTCGCGAAGATGCTGGGCCTGCCCTATCCCGGCGGTCCGCAGGTCGAGCGTGCGGCAGCAAGCGGCGATGCGATGCGCTTCGCCTTCCCGCGCCCGATGCAGGGGCGCCCCGATGCCAATTTCTCGCTGTCGGGCTTGAAGACGGCAGTCCGCAACGAAGCGAGCCGAATCGCCGAGCTTACGCCGCAGGACATCAGCGATCTCTGCGCGAGTTTTCAAGCCGCCGTGCTGGATTCGACGGCGGACCGGTTGAGCGTCGGTCTCAAACTTTTCCGCGAGCAGTTCGGCGCGCCACGCGCACTCGTGGCCGCCGGCGGCGTTGCCGCCAATCAGGCCATCCGCGGCGCCCTGCACGATGTCGCGCAGCAGGCCGGGACCCAGCTGATCATGCCGCCGCCCGCGCTCTGCACCGACAACGGCGCGATGATCGCCTGGGCCGGCGCCGAACGCCTCGCGCTTGGCATGACCGACACGATGGAAGCGCAGCCCCGCGCACGCTGGCTGCTCGACGCCAACGCGACGGCACCGGCGGGTTACGGCAACACGCGGGCGGGATTCTAGTAATGACCGCGTTCGACTCCGTCACCGTGATCGGAGCAGGCGCCTGGGGCACGGCGCTGGCAATCGTGGCGGCGCGGGCAGGACGGAACGTAACGCTGTGGGCGCGCAATGCCGAACATGCGACGCGCATCGCTTCGACGCGCGACAATCCGCGGCTGCCCGGCGTGCGGATCGCTCCGGAGATCGTCGTGACGAGCGATCTGGCGCTCGCCGCGCGCGCCGACATGCTGCTGATCGCAACGCCCGCGCAGCGCCTGCGCGGCGCGATCAACCTGCTGGCCTCGCACATCGCAAGGCCGGTACCCGTCGTCGCCTGCGCCAAGGGCATCGAGCACGGCACCCACAAATTCATGACCGATGTGATCGCCGAAGCCGCACCGGGCGCGCAGCCCGCGATCCTGTCTGGCCCGAGCTTCGCCGACGATGTCGCGCGCGGCCTGCCGACCGCGGTGACGCTGGCCGCGAAGGAAGAAGCGCTGGCCAGCAGCCTGGTGCAGGCGCTGGGCTCGCCGACATTCCGTCCCTATCATTCCACCGATATCCGCGGCGTCGAGATCGGCGGCGCGGCCAAGAACGTGCTGGCGATCGCGGTCGGCATTGCGGTCGGACGCAAGCTCGGCGCCTCGGCTCAGGCCGCGCTGACGACCCGCGGCTTTGCCGAGCTGACGCGGCTCGGCCGCGCGCTTGGTGCGCGCAGCGAGACGCTTACCGGCCTGTCCGGGCTCGGCGATCTCATTCTGACCTGTTCGAGCCCGCAATCACGCAATTTCGCACTTGGCCTCGCGCTGGGCCGCGGTGAGAACCCGCCCGCAGGCAAGCTTGCCGAGGGCGAATCCACCGCGCCGGTGCTGATCGAGCTTGCGGCTTCGCAAAACATCGAGATGCCGGTATCAGAAGCGGTCGCTTCGATCCTGAGCGGCCGGAGCACGATTGACGCCGCGATCTCGGGGCTGTTGACGCGCCCCTTCAAGGCAGAGGAATGAACATGGCGTACTGGCTGGTGAAATCCGAACCCTCGGTGTGGTCCTGGGACCAGCAGGTGGCGAAGGGCGCCAAGGGCGAGGCCTGGACCGGCGTGCGCAACTTCACCGCACGCCAGAACCTCGTTGCCATGAAGAAGGGCGACAAGGCGTTCTTCTATCATTCCAACGAGGGCAAGGAGATCGTCGGCATCGCGGAGATCATCAAGGAGGCCTATCCGGACCCGACCGATAAGACGGAGAAATTCGTCTGCGTCGACATCAAGGCCGACAAGCCGCTGAAGACACCGGTGACGATGGCCGCCATCAAGGCCGAGAAGAAGCTCGCAGACATGGCGCTGGTGAAATATTCGCGTCTGTCGGTGCAGCCGGTGACGGCGGAGGAGTGGAAACTCGTCTGCAAGATGGGTGGGATCTAGTTGTAGGTGCTAGCCCGGATGAGCGAAGCGATATCCGGGAGCACTGCAACTCGCATATCGCTGCGCTCATGCGGGCTACGACGTCCGCCCCTACGCCTCCGGCAGCGCAAAAACCTCGCAAGGCGCGGCAATGCCGCGGAGCGAATGCGATCCGAGCGCGATGAGAGGCGTATCCGTCTCTGCGGCAAGCGCGCCCGACACGAGCACGGTCCGCCCCAACGGCTTGCATAACCCTTCGAGCCGGCTGGCGAGATTGACGGCGGGACCGATCGCCGTGAAATCGAGCCGGTTGGCAGCGCCGATATTGCCCCAAAGCATCTCGCCGAGATGGAGCGCGGCGCCGAACGCGAGCGGCGGCAAGCCCTGGCCGCGGCGCTCCGCGTTGAGATACACCATCCCGGCTTCGGCCGCGCCTGCCGCGCGCAGAGCGGCATCGCAGACGCGGCGGGGCGATGCCTCGATCACGGGAAAGATCGCGAGCACGCCGTCGCCGATGAATTTCAGCACCTCGCCACCGAAGGCGTGAACGGCGCCGGCGATCCGGTCGAACCATGCATCGAGCGCCGCGATGACATCGGCCGGCGGACTGGCCTCCGACAAGCTGGTGAAGCTGCGCAAATCGGCATAGAGCAGCGCGGCCTGAATGGTCTCGCCGAGATCGCGTCGCAGCGGCGCCGCCAGCACCCGCTCCGCACTGCGCTTGCCCAGATAGGCGTCCAGCGTCGCCCGCAGCGTGGCACGCGCGGCGAGCACGGCGAGCGGCGTCGCGGCAAAACGTGCGGCTTGGCGCAACTGCTCGATTTCATCTGCGGTGAACGGACGCGACCCGATCCAGCCGAGCAACGGCCCATCGGGCCGGCCGACCACGTCTTCGTGCACCTCACCGCCGGCGATGTCGCGCAGCCAGCGGCGGCCGGCATCGTTGGGCGGGTCCGGCGCCAGCCCGCCCGGCGCAAAGCCGAGCGCTTCGATCACCCGGCCACTGTCGGCGCGCCACAACCAGGTCCGCTTCGCGATCAGCGGGTGCGGCACCTCCAGCGTCAGGGCGCCAGCCGCAAGCGGCACGCCATCAGCGACCAGATGGGCGCCGAGTTCCGCAAGCAGGCGGTCCGCCCCAGGACTGTCTGAGGCGGCGTCGACTAGCCAGGCGAGCGTCGGAGAGAGCTGCATGGCTCGATCATGCCGACGGCACGCCGTCTTTGTCACGGGCAATCCTTGACGGGCCGCTCTGGCGCCGCCATGTCCCAGTGTCAGCCCAGGGATGAGCGCCGATGGCCGAACCGTTCATAGTGCAACGCGAGACCCAGATCGCCGCCCCGCGGGCGACTGTTTTCGCGTATCTGACCGACCCCGAGAAGATTTTGAGCTGGATGGGTTCCGACGCGAGCACGGAGCCGCATCCCGGCGGGCTCTATCTGCTGAAAGGTGTCGGCCCGCGCGGCGGCGTCGCCCGCGGCGCCTTCCGCGAGGTCGTGCCGGTGCATCGTCTCGCCTACACGTTCGGCTGGGAGGGCGGCCAGGAGGTGCCGCCCGGCTCGAGCCTGATCGAGATCGACCTGATTGAGCACGACGGCGGCACTTTGATGCGGATGACCCATAGCGGGCTGCCGACGGAAGAGCAGGCGGCCGCGCATGCAAAGGGCTGGGCGCATTATCTGGAACGACTCACGATCGCAGCGGCTGGCAACGATCCCGGTCCGGATAAGGGTGTTTCAGACAAGACGTAGCGGACGTGCAGCTCTTGTAGGGTGGGCAAAGCGAAGCGTGCCCACCACTCAAGACGAAGATTAGGATTGGATGGTGGGCACGGCGCTTCGCGCCTTTGCCCACCCTACGGGAGCGCGACGCTAAACCGCCGCGGTCGCCACCACCTGGGCCAGAAGCTGCTCGCGCCTCGCCTGCGAGCGCTGACCCTTCATGGTCGCGGCGAAGCGTTCGAGGATGCCGTCCTCGAAGGCGGTGACGATGGTGTCGTGGACGTAGCTCCTGCGGCAGATCGCCGGCGTGTTGGAGAGCTGATCGGCGGCGGCGCGGATCGCGTCCAGTACCTGCTTCTTGCGGCCGCGATGGCTGGTCGCAGGCGTGATCCGCGACAGCGATTCCACCACGACGGCAGACGCCATCAGCGTGCGAAAATCCTTCAGCGAGATCTTGATGCCGGCGATCTCGCGCAAGAACGCATTCACCTGCGTGGTATTGACCGCGCGCACGATGCCGTAGGCGTCGCGATACTGGAACATGCGCTTGCCGGGGACGCCCCGCAAAATGCCGATGGCGCGCACCAGCTTGGCGGCGTCGCACTCTTTCCGCACCGCCTTGCCCCCCTTCGCCTTGAAGGTCAGCACGAAGCAATCATCTTCCAGCGTGACGTTGGACTTGAGCAGCGTGGTGGCGCCGCGGGTGCCGTTGAGGCGGGCATAGGATTCGTTGCCGGGGCGGATCGCGGTGCGGGCGATCAGTTCGATGACGGCCGAGAGCGCGAATTCACGCGTCGGCTCGTCGCCCGACAGGAACGCCGAGACCTTGCGCCGGATTTTTGGCAGCGCGCCGACGAGCTTCTCCAGGCGATGCGCCTTGCGATGCTCGCGGACCTTCTCCCAGTCGGCGTGATAGCGGTATTGCAGCCGGCCCGCGGCATCGCGTCCCACGGCCTGGAGATGCGAGCTCGGATCGGCGGAGTAGCGCACCTCGCGATAGGCCGGCGGCACCGCCATGGCGTGCAGCCGGCGGATGGTGCGGGCGTCGCGAATATGTGCACCGTTCGGGCGGACGAAGGAATAGCCCTTGCCGCGCTTGATGCGACGGATGGTCAGCTCGTTCTGGTCGCCGAGGCGCAGGCCCAGTCCCTTGGCGAGCGCCTCGACCGTCGCCGCCGACGTCGTGTCGAAGGTCCTTTTGGGGCTGAGACGCCTGAAACCGG
>NZ_PSRT01000228.1 GCF_004212635.1 Bradyrhizobium genosp. SA-3
GCGCCTTTGCCGAAATGGGCGAGGATGTTCTCGGCGCCGGGGAAGCCGCCGGCGCGGGCGCCGCCACTGCGGCGGCTCTTCTGCACCGACCATTCCAGCGCGGCTTCGACCGGCGTGGTCGTGGTGTCGATGTCGTGGCCGTAGAGGCAGAGGCCAGCTTCGAGCCGCAGGCTGTCGCGGGCGCCAAGGCCGATCGGCATCACGTCGGGGTTTTCGAGCAACGTCTTGGCGAGACGCTCGGCATCGCCAGCGGGAACGGAAATCTCGAACCCGTCCTCGCCGGTATAGCCCGAGCGCGAGACGAAACAGGGGAGGCCGGCGACCTCGTGAGGACCGGCGTCCATGAACGTCATGGAGGGCGCCTCTGCACACAATTTCGCCAGCGCCGATTCCGCCTTCGGACCCTGGAGCGCGATCAGCGCGCGGTCGGCAAGCGAATCGATGACGCAGTCGCCGGAGAGATGCGCGCGCAGATGCGCCTCGTCCGCGTCCTTGCAGGCGGCATTGACGACCAAGAACAGGTGATCGCCGAAATTGGCGACCATCAGATCGTCGAGGATACCGCCATCCGCATTGGTGAACTGGGCGTAGCGCTGCCGTCCCGGCGCAATCGCCACGATATCCTGCGGCACCAGCCGCTCCAGCGCGCGGGCGGCGTCCTCGACCCTGCCGGACTTCGGCCGAAGTGCGATCTGGCCCATGTGGGAGACGTCGAACAGGCCGGCGGAGGCACGGGTCTGGAGATGTTCCTTCAGGACGCCCGCGGGGTACTGCACGGGCATGTCATAGCCCGCGAACGGCACCATCTTGCCGCCAAGCGACACATGAAGGTCGTAAAGGGGCGTACGTCTGAGGGGGGCGTGGTTGTCGGTTGAAAGCATCACAGGGGCCCTCGGCGGTTCCCCGGGGACAATTCCCCGGGAGCAACCAGTCGAAGCCCCATCTGTCGCTGTGCCTGAGAGTATTATCCCGTCGGCGGACGCTATCCGGGCCACCCCTTTTAAAAGGTAATTGCCCGTCGGCGCCTCTTTCCAGATGTCGTCAAAGCCACGCGGTCCTTTTGCCTGAGAGTTTCCGGGGCGGTTGCTCCTTCGGCGCCGGCTGCCTAAAGCCGGTCTCTCCCGACGTGGCCGTACGATATAGATAGGTAAAGACCACAGGGCGGCCAAGCCTGTCAACGCGGCGGCTTCGCCTTTCAACCGGGATTGCGCGCCTGCGGCAACCCACTGATCTGCTTGCACAGTTTCTGGACAGCGAAGCTGGCCTTGTCTAAAAGCGCTTTGGCCCGCAGATATCAGCCTTAACGTCCGTTTTTTATGGCGAGAAGCGCGGGTCCAAGCACACTCGATTGGATGAACATGAGCGGCGTCAACGAGATCAGGTCGACCTTTCTGAACTTCTTTGCCGAGAACGGCCACGAGATCGTGCCGTCCTCGCCACTGGTGCCGCGCAACGATCCGACCTTGATGTTCACCAATGCCGGCATGGTGCAGTTCAAGAACGTCTTCACCGGCGTCGAGAAGCGGCCCTATCAGCGCGCCACCACGTCGCAGAAATGCGTGCGCGCCGGCGGCAAGCACAACGATCTCGACAATGTCGGCTACACTGCGCGCCATCTCACCTTCTTCGAGATGCTCGGCAACTTCTCGTTCGGTGACTATTTCAAGGAGCGCGCGATCGAGCTCGCCTGGAAGCTGATCACTGCCGAGTTCGGGCTGAAGAAGGACAAGCTGCTCGTCACCGTCTATCACACCGACGACGAGGCGGCCGGCCTGTGGAAGAAGATCGCCGGCTTCTCCGACGACCGCATCATCCGGATTCCGACCTCGGACAATTTCTGGGCGATGGGCGACACCGGCCCGTGCGGCCCGTGCTCGGAGATCTTCATCGACCGCGGCGAGCACATCTGGGGCGGACCTCCGGGCTCGCCGGAGGAGGACGGCGACCGCTTCCTCGAATTCTGGAATCTCGTGTTCATGCAGTACGAGCAGGTGACGAAGGAGGAGCGCGTAGGCTTGCCGCGTCCCTCGATCGACACCGGCATGGGCCTCGAGCGCATGGCCTGCATCCTCCAGGGCGTCGAGAGCGTGTTCGAGACCGACCTGTTCCGCAACCTGATCGATGCGACGTCGTCCGCGCTCGGCACCGGGCCGAGCGAGCAGACAGTGGCGTCGTTCCGCGTCATCGCCGACCATCTGCGCTCCTCGGCCTTCCTCGTCTCCGACGGCGTGCTGCCCTCGAACGAGGGCCGCGGCTATGTGCTGCGCCGGATCATGCGCCGCGCGATGCGCCATGCGCAGCTGCTTGGCGCGAAAGAGCCGCTGATGCATCGCCTGGTCTGGGCGCTGGTGCGCGAGATGGGCCAGGCTTACCCTGAGCTGATGCGCGCGGAGAATCTGATCGAGGAAACGCTGCGGCTGGAAGAGACCCGGTTCCGCAAGACTCTCGCGCGCGGCCTCGCCATCCTGGACGAAAAGAGTGCGGGCCTGAAGAAGGGCGACATGTTCGACGGCGACGTCGCCTTCACGCTCTACGACACCTACGGCTTCCCGCTGGACCTGACGCAGGACGCGCTGAAGTCGCGCGGCATCGGCGTCGACCAGGCGGCCTTCTCCGATGCGATGGAGCGTCAAAAGTCCAAGGCGCGCGAGTCGTGGAAGGGATCTGGCGAGGCGGCTTCCGAAGCAATCTGGTTCCCGCTGCGTGAGAAGCTGGGTGCGACCGAATTCCTGGGCTACGAGACCGAGAGCGCCGAAGGCGTGGTCGCGGCGCTGGTCAAGGACGGCAAGGAGGCGGACAGCCTCAAGGCCGGCGAGACCGGGGCGCTGGTGCTGAACCAGACGCCGTTCTACGCGGAATCCGGCGGCCAGGTCGGCGACACCGGCGTGCTGCTCGGGGAGGGCGGCATCAAGGTCCGCATCAGCGACACGCAGAAGAAGCTCGGCGATCTCTTCGTCCACATCGGCACGGTCGAGAGCGGCGAAGTGAAGCTCGGCACCGCGCTCCAGCTCGAGGTGGATCACGGGCGTCGCTCTTCGATCCGCGCCCATCACTCGGCGACGCATCTCATTCACGAGGCGCTGCGTCAGGTGCTCGGCGATCACATCGCCCAGCGCGGCTCGCTGGTCGCGCCCGATCGCCTGCGCTTCGACTTCGTGCATCCGAAGCCGATCACGGCGGAGGAGCTGTCCCGCGTCGAGGACATCGCCAACGACGTGGTGCTGGAGAACGACGAGGTCACGACCCGCGTCATGGGCGTTGATGAGGCCCGCGAAGCGGGGGCGCGCGCCTTGTTCGGCGAGAAATATGGCGACGAGGTCCGCGTCGTTTCCATGGGCAGGACCGCGCGCGAGCGCGGCGCCAACGCGCTCGGCTGGTCGGTCGAGCTCTGTGGCGGCACCCATGTGAGGCGCACCGGTGACATCGGCCTGATCACGCTCACGAGCGAGAGCGCGGTCGCCTCCGGCGTGCGCCGCATCGAGGCGCTGACCGGCAATTATGCGCGAAAGCACGCCAATGACACCATGGCGCTGGCGAAGACCGCGGCCAACGAGCTGCGCACGTCCATCGACGACGTGCCGGCGCGCATCACAGCGCTGATGGAGGAGCGCAAGAAGCTCGAGCGCGAGCTCTCCGACGCGCGCAAGAAGCTCGCGATGGGCGGCGGTGCGTCGTCCAGCAACGGCGCGGCGGCAGGCGTGCGCGAGGTCGGCGACGTCAAGCTGATGGCGCGTGCGGTCGAGGGCATCGAGATGAAGGATCTCAAGAGCCTTGCGGATGACGGCAAGAAGCAGATCGGCTCGGGCGTCGTCGCCATCGTCGGCGTCACCGAGGACGGCAAGGCCGGCGTCGTGGTCGGCGTCACGCAGGATCTCACAGCGCGCTTCAACGCCGTGAATTTGGTGCGCATCGCCTCCGAAGCGCTCGGCGGCAAGGGCGGCGGCGGCCGGCCCGACATGGCCCAGGCCGGCGGCCCTGACGGCGCCAATGCGGCCGCGGCGCTCTCGGCGATCGAAAAAGCGATGGCAGGCGCTTAAAGCCCCATGTCCCCCGTTCCGCGAGGACGTGGGCTTCGCGATCCCGATTTGAGGGATCGCCTCTTCGAATTGCTGGAGCACGATCCGCTGGCCTATTCGGTTGGGTCGCGCTTCATCCAGGTGATCATCGGCGTCATCGTGATCAACGTGGCGGCGATGATCCTCGCCTCGGTGCCCGAGCTGGACGCGCAATTCGGCACGCTGTTCGCAGGCATCACCATCCTGTCCGTGATCGTATTCGCGCTGGAATATGCGGCGCGGCTGTGGCCGTGGCCGGCCACACGCAGCGCAAGGCGTCCGCGCTCTCCGACCGGTTCGGCTACGCCTTCTCCGCGCTCGGCATCATCGACCTCATGGCCTTCCTCCCCGCAGCGATCGTGCTCGCCACGGGCAGGCACGCGACGCTGGCCGCGCTCGGCGTGCTGCCGTTCTTCAAGCTGATCCGCTACTCGCCGGCGATGCGCTCGCTGCTTGCGGCCGTGCATGCCGAGCGGCGGGCACTGATCGGCTGCATCGTCATCCTGGTCGGCGTGGTCTTGACCTTCGCCTCGCTGCTCTATGCCATCGAGCGCGACGTGCAGCCGGACAAGCTCGGCACCATCCCGCAGGCGATGTGGTGGGCGATCGTGACGCTCGGCACTGTCGGCTATGGCGACGTCGTGCCGGTGACGCCGCTCGGCAAGTTCGTCTCGACCTTTGCCATCATCAGCGGCTTTGCCATGATCGCGCTGCCGGTCGCGATCATCTCGACCGCCTTTGCCGAAGAGGTGAAGCGGCGCGATTTCGTCGTCACCTGGGGCATGCTGGCGCGGGTGCCGCTATTCTCGCATTTGTCGGCCGCCGAGATCGCCGATATCATGCGGCTGCTCAGGGCACGCACCATCGAGCAGGGCGAGATCCTGGTGCGGCGGGGCGATGTCGCCTCCTCGATGTATTTCGTCACCGCCGGCGAGGTCGAGATCGCGCTGCCGAGCCAGCAGGTGCGGCTTGCGGACGGCACCTTCTTTGGCGAGATCGCGCTCTTGCACAAAACAAAACGCAGCGGCACGGTGACGGCGACGCGCAAGACCCGGCTGCTCGTGCTCGACGCCCAGGATTTCCACGCGCTGATCGCGCGCATGCCGACGCTGGCCGCCCACGTCCACAACACTGCGAAAGCGAGGCTCGCCGACACCGGCGATCTCGCTGCGGCGGAGCTGGCGCAGGCGGAGAAGGAAGATGGGGGCAAGGCGCGCTGACGAGGTCCGCCGCGGGTTAGCCCTTCTTCAGGAAAACATACTCGGCGGAGTAGGGCACGCTCCTGAACTCGCCAGCCCTGTCGCAAGCGCCGTCGAGCTTGCCGCCACGGGTGTTGATGCGCTGGACCGTGGTCACGGGCGTCAGCACGCCGCTGCCGCGGTGAGCGGTCACTTCCAGCTTCAGCCAGGGGATATCGCTCGCCGTTGCGCCCGGCGCATTGCCGATGGCCTTGCCGACCACCGCGCTGCCGTCGGCATGCTCCCAGTTCGGGCCGGCATAGTGGCGGCCGATGGTCTTGCCGTCCGAGAGAAGCGTCGCGATCGGCTCGCGGAAGGTCCAGGCGAGCTTGCCGTCGGTGCCGGCCTTGCACTCATAGACCTGTGCGCCCTCGGCGTGGACGCTGAGCACGACGCTCTCGCCCGGCGCGGCGATGGCTTCGGGAAGCGGATCGATGGCGAATGCGGGCGTGCTGGCCAGCGCGAAGGCCGCGAATGCAAGGCTCTTCGATGTCGGCATGGCGTTTCCTCGCGTGCATGTGTCGTCATTGCGAGGAGCTCGCGACAAAATTGCAGAGCAATTTTGCGCTGATGCGACGAAGCAATCCAGAGTGGTCCCGCGGAGGGCTTCTGGATTGCTTCGCTACGCTCGCAATGACGCGTGGAGTTGGCGGCTTACGCCGCCAGCGCCTTGGTCAGGTTCTCGGCGACCTTGTCGAGGAAGCCGGTGGTGGAGAGCCAGCGCTGGTCGGCGCCGACCAGGAGCGCAAGGTCCTTGGTCATGTAGCCGGCCTCGACGGTGTCGACGCAGACCTTCTCCAGCGTGTTTGCGAACTTGGCGAGCTCGGCATTGTTGTCGAGCTTGGCGCGATGCGACAGGCCACGGGTCCAGGCGAAGATCGACGCGATCGAGTTGGTCGAGGTCTCCTTGCCCTTCTGGTGCTCGCGGTAGTGGCGGGTCACCGTGCCGTGGGCAGCCTCGGCTTCCACCGTCTTGCCGTCCGGGGTGAGCAGCACCGAAGTCATCAGGCCGAGCGAGCCGTAGCCCTGCGCGACCGTATCGGACTGCACGTCGCCGTCGTAGTTCTTACAGGCCCAGACATAGCCGCCGGACCATTTCAGCGCCGAGGCCACCATGTCGTCGATCAGGCGGTGCTCGTAGGTCAGGCCCTTGGCGTCGAACTCCTTCTTGAACTCGCGGTCGAAGATGTCCTGGAAGATGTCCTTGAAGCGGCCGTCATAGACCTTCAGGATCGTGTTCTTGGTCGACAGATAGACCGGATAGCCGCGCAGCAGGCCGTAATTGAAGGAGGCGCGGGCGAAGTCGATGATGGAGTCGTCGAGATTGTACATTCCCATCGCGACGCCGGCATCGGGGGCCTTGAACACTTCCTTCTCGATCACGGTGCCGTCCTCGCCGACGAACTTCATCGACAGGGTGCCCTTGCCGGGGAACTTGAAATCGGTGGCGCGGTACTGGTCGCCATAGGCGTGGCGGCCGATGATGATCGGCTTGGTCCAGCCGGGAACGAGGCGCGGCACGTTCTTGCAGATGATCGGCTCGCGGAAGATGCAGCCGCCGAGGATGTTGCGGATGGTGCCGTTCGGCGACTTCCACATCTGCTTGAGGTTGAACTCCTTCACCCGGGCTTCATCCGGGGTGATGGTGGCGCACTTGACGCCGACGCCGACCTTCTTGATGGCCTCGGCGGCGTCGATGGTGACCTGATCGTTGGTGTGGTCGCGGTGCTCCATGCCCAGGTCGAAATAGAGCAGCTCGACATCCAGGAACGGAGTGATCAGCTTGTCCTTGATGTACTGCCAGATGATCCGGGTCATCTCGTCGCCATCGAGTTCGACGACGGGATTGGATACCTTGATTTTTGCCATGATCGGGGAAGCCTCTTGGGGAACGGCGCTTTGGGTGCGCCACGGGAATATCCGGCGCCTCTTAGCACCGCCGCGCGGCGGGCGAAAGCCAAGGGATTATGCACTTTTAGCTCATCCAGCTTCCGCAGACGGGCAGCGGCAGCCCGCCCTCGGCCGGACCCGGGTCATGTTCCAGGCGAGATTCAAAAGTCGAATCCAACCCGTTATTTCCCTTGAGAATTTTGTCAGGACAGGCAAACGACAGGCGGACGGGGCGGCCCGCCCGGTGGGCCGGCTTGAATCAACTCCTGAAGTGGCCTCTGCAAGGCCTTGAGAGACAGCGTGAAAGCGAAGCGAGATGTCGGGGACTGACAAGAGCAAGGCGGGGCTTTCTCTCGATGGTCCCATCGTGATCCTGGTCGAGCCGCAGCTCGGGGAAAACATCGGCATGGCCGCGCGCGCCATGGGCAATTTTGCCCTGAGCCGGCTTCGCATCGTCAATCCCCGCGACGGCTGGCCCAACATCGCGGCCCAGCGCGCCGCCGCCGGCGCCGATCAGATTCTGGAAAAGGTCGAATTGTTCGAGACGGTCGAGCAGGCGGTCGCCGATCTCGACCTGTTGTTCGCCGCCACCGCCCGCGCGCACGACCAGGCCAAGCCGGTGGTCGGGCCGGAAGCCGCCGTCGCCGAGATCTCGGGGCACATCGCCACCGGGGGCAAGGCCGGTATCCTGTTCGGCCGCGAGCGCTGGGGCCTGACCAACGAGGAGGTCGGGCTCTCCAACCGTATCATCACCTTCCCGGTCAATCCGGGCTTTGCCTCGCTCAACCTCGCGCAGGCCGTGCTGCTGGTCGGCTATGAATGGTTCAAACGAGCCACATCCGGCGAGCTGCCGCACGCCATGCCGGAGCGGTCCGAGCGCGCTTCGCAGCACCAGATGCAGGCCTTCTTCGACAACCTCGTGCGCGAGCTCGACAAGGTCGAATTCCTGCGCCCCGCCGAGAAGCGCGACACCATGCTGGTCAACCTGCGCAACATCTTCAGCCGGATGGAGCCGACCAAGCAGGATATGCACACGCTCCACGGCGTGGTGATGGCGATCGCGGAAGGGCGCAAGGGCCCGGCCAAGGGCGGCGTGCTCGACGGCGAGCAGGCCACGCGCCTGCGCGCGCTCTTGGCTGAG
>NZ_PSRT01000229.1 GCF_004212635.1 Bradyrhizobium genosp. SA-3
CTCAGCGACTGGATGCAGCCGAGCGAGAACATGAAGCCGCGCGCCGAATTGCACCAGTCGGCGCCGATCGCCATGGCTCGCGCCATGTCGAAGGCGGTGGCGATCTTGCCGGACGCGCCGATCTTGATGCGGTCGCGCGCATTGATGCCAACCAGCGCGTTGTGGACGAAATTGACGCCCTCGCGCATCGGCATGCCCAGATGATCCATGAATTCCAGCGGCGCAGCGCCGGTGCCGCCCTCATTGCCGTCGACGACGATGAAGTCGGGATAGATGCCGGTCTCCCTCATCGCCTTGCAGATCGCCAGGAATTCCCAGGGATGGCCGATGCACAGCTTGAAGCCGGCCGGCTTGCCGCCGGACAGGCGGCGCATCTCGGCGATGAACTGCATCATGCCAATCGGTGTGGAGAAGGCGCGGTGCGAGGCCGGCGAGATGCAATCCTCTCCCATCGCGACACCGCGGATCTTGGAAATCTCTTCCGAGACTTTTGCGGCCGGCAGCACACCGCCATGGCCCGGCTTGGCACCCTGGCTGATCTTGAGCTCGACCATCTTGATCTGGTCTTCGCCGGCGACGCGCGCGAATGCCTCGGGGTCGAAGGAGCCGTCGAGGTGGCGGCAGCCGAAATAGCCGGAGCCGATCTCCCAGATGATGTCGCCGCCCATCTCGCGGTGATAAGGGCTGACGCCGCCCTCGCCGGTGTCATGCGCGAAGCCGCCCTTCTTCGCGCCGGCATTGAGCGCACGCACCGCGTTCGGGCTGAGCGCGCCGAAGCTCATCGCCGAGATGTTGAACACCGAGGCCGAATAGGGTTTTGCGCAATCCGGCCCGCCGATGGCGACACGGAATTTTTCCCTGGCATGCGCCTTCGGCGAGACCGAGTGATGCATCCACTCGTAGCCCTCGCGATAGACGTCCTCCTGGGTTCCGAACGGCCGCTTGTCGAGCTCCATCTTGGCGCGCTGATAGACCACCGCGCGGGTGTCGCGCGAGAACGGCATGCCGTCCTTCTCGCTCTCGAAGAAGTATTGCCGCATCTCGGGGCGGATTTCTTCCAGGAGGAAGCGGATATGCGCCGAGATCGGATAGTTGCGCAGCACCGCGTGGCTCTTCTGCAGGAGATCGCGGACGCCGAGCAGGGTCAGCGCGGCGAAGATCAGGATCGGGACCAGCAGGATGTCGAAGATCTTGCGGTCGGCGATACCGATGGCGATCAGGAGCGCGGTGACGACCGCGCAGATCGTCAGCACGATGAAGCGCGGCGAGAACGGAAGCAGCAGGGTTTCCATGACCCCCTCTTCCGCCAGTGGCAGGCGTTTCGGAGCTTCTTGCGTTTTGTTGTCCTCGGCCACGATCACGTCCTCTCGCCAGCATGAGCGCTACGATACGCCTGTGCCTGTCATACGGATATGACGCGGCCCTTGTTTCAGGCTAGCGAATTCGGCTGAGACAAATCAATCAGCCCGATGGGCGGGCTTTTGCAGTGCAGCAGAGGGGTGGGGATTTGGGCAGCGGGTCGCAGCGCCTGTAACGGGCTGCGAGTGGGGCGCCACACTGACAAGTCAGCCGTCATCCCGGACAAGCGTAAGCGCAGACCCGGGATCCATAACCACAGGATCTAATGGCTGAAGGGAAGCTGTCACTCCGAGTCCTCGCATAACCACGGCCTGTGGCTATCGCGACGAGCGCAAGCGCTCGCTCGGGGGTCCCGGATCGGCGCGCGCTTTTGGCGCGCTTGTCCGGGACGACGAGTGAGTGTGAGGCGAAGCCGTCCCGCGCCAGCGGGACAGCGGCAATCAGCGCTCGACGAACGCCTTCTCGATCACGAAATGGCCGGGCTTGTTGCCGGAGCCCTCGACGAAGTCGCGGCCTTCGAACATCAGCTTCAGCTCTTCGAGCATCGCCGGGCTGCCGCACATCATGACGCGGTCGGTTGCGATGTCGAGCGGCGACTGCCCGATATCGTTGAAGATCTGCTCGGAGTTGATGAGGTCGGTGATGCGGCCGCGGTTGCGGAAGGGCTCGCGGGTCACGGTCGGATAGTAGACCAGCTTGTCCGCGAGCAGCTCGCCGAACACCTCATCCTCACGCAAACTCGCGACGAGCTTCTCGCCATAGGCGAGCTCGGAGACCTGGCGGCAGCCATGCACAAGCACGATCGACTCGAACTGGTCGTAGACATCGGGGTCCTTGATCAGGCTCGCGAACGGCGCAAGGCCGGTTCCGGTCGAGAGCAGCATCAGCCGCTTGCCGGGAAGGAGATTGTCGGTGATCAGCGTGCCGGTCGCCTTGCGGCCGACCAGGATGGTGTCGCCTTCCTTGATCTTCTGGAGGCGCGAGGTCAGCGGACCATCCTGAACCTTGATCGAGAAGAACTCGAGTTGTTCCTCATGATTGGCGCTCGCCATGCTGTAGGCGCGCAGCAGCGGGCGGCCGTCGACCTCGAGGCCGATCATGGCGAACTGGCCGTTCTGGAAGCGGAAGCCGGTATCGCGCGTGGCGCGGAAGCTGAACAGCGTGTCGGTCCAGTGGTGGACGGAAAGAACCTTCTCTCGGTAAAACGCGCTCATGATTTTCGATATTCCGAATAAAGCGTTGCCCGGCCTCTGACAGCGGGGCGGGCACCATTTGCCATGGCGGAGGATTTCGCGTGTGTGATCTACGCCATTGAGACCAATAATCAACCTCGTTTCGGAAGCAATTGATGCCGATCAAACCGGCATTTGGGCGGAATTGGACGCATCATTAATGAATTTGCTGCCTAGCGCGCGCGGCGGGCAATTTCTTTTCCCTTGGGGGCTCGACGGCAGCACTTAATTTCCATCGCGCTAACGAGAATTTCATTAAGAATAGCTCTGAATTTCACCCCGGTTTGGCGCCGTTTCCCGCATTTTTGCGGCTTTTGGTGACAGGAACGACTGAATCACATGGCAAGCAGCGAGCGGATCTTCGTCCAGGCGATCAGGCGCTATTGCGCGGACCATGGCGTCACGGTCGATGTCCGCGCCAGTGGCTGGCTGATCGCGATGCGCCGGGGCGACGAGCGCCGCTTCGCCTTCGGCTACGACATCGGCCTCAACAGCGCCATCGCCCATCGCCTCGCCAACGACAAATCGGCCACTGCCGAGGCGCTGACGCTCGAGGGCGTGCCCTGCGTTCCCCATCACCTCTTCCTCAACCCGAAGCTGGGCAGGAATGTTGTTGGCCCCACCTGGCGAGAGGCAATGCTCGAGCTGCTTCACGACCATCCACAAGGCGTGGTGGTGAAGCCGAACGAGGGGACATCGGGGCGCTCGGTGTTCAAGGTGACGACGGAGGCGGAACTCGACCACGCGGTTAGTGAGGTTTTTTCGATGAGAGCCGGGCTCGTGATCTCGCCCTATGTCGCGATCGAGGACGAGGTCCGTGTGGTGCTGCTCGATGATGTACCCCTCGTCGTCTACAGCAAGCAGCGTGGCACAGATTGGCGACACAACCTAGACGCCGGCGCAAAGCCGGTGTTGCTGGAGGACGGCGAGGTTCGAACGGCTTGCGTGAAGCTCGCGATCGATGCCGCGCGCGCCATCGGCATCGCCTTTGCGTCAATTGATTTGGTGCGAGTCGATGGCACCTGGCGCGTGCTCGAGATCAATTCCGGCGTGATGATGGAAGCGCTGGGCAAGCTGCATCCGGAGCTGGTGCAGGCGACGTATGACGCGGCGCTGGACCGGGTGTTTGGCCAGAACTAGCAGCCGCGAGCTCGGCCCACCCTCCTGGAGGGGGAGGGTCGGCTCGCAGCGCGCCAGCGATGCGAGACGGGGTGGGGTGACGGTCTCTCCACCTTACACACCGCCCGAGTGGAGAGATCACCCCACCCCGCTCGCGCTTTGCGCGATCGACCCTCCCCCTCCAGGCCCTCCAGGGGAGGGTAAGAGAGAATCGCTAATTATTCGCGCTCGGCGAATCGTCCATGGCCTTGAAGGCTTCCTCCAGCTGCAGCGAGATCGGTACGTTCAGCCGTTCGCCGGTGGGGAGCCTCGCCGTGAACCATTTGTTGTAGAGCGGGACGAGGTCGCGGTTGGAGCCGAGCTTGCGGAAGGCGCGTTCGACCACGGCGGCGAGTTGCGGCTCGCCCTTCTTGAACATGATGCCGTAGGGGTCGTAGGACAGATAGTCACCGACCACGCGAAAATATTCCTGCGCTTTGTGGCGCACGATCAGGCCGTAGAGCAGGATGTCGTCGGTCGCGAACGCATCTGCCTTGCCGTCGGCCACCATCCGGAACGACTGCTCGTGATCCGGCGCGGTCACGATGTTAAGGCCGAGCGAGAGCTTCTTGTCGACGGCGTGCATCGCCTGCTCGTTGGTCGTGCCCTTGGTCACCACGACGGTCCTGCCCTTCAAATCCGCAACACCGGAAACAGCCGCTCCCTTCGGCACCATCAGCTTGGTGCCGGCGACGAACATCAGTGGCGAGAATGCGACGCGCTTGCCACGCTCGGCATTGGCCGTGGTCGAGCCGCATTCGAGATCAATCTTGTTCTGGAGTACGGCGTCGATGCGGTCGTCCGAGGTGACCTTGACGTAGTCGATTCTGAGATTGGGATCGTCGACCTCGACGCCGATCTCCTCGACGATGGCCTCGCAGAGCTCGAGGCTGTAGCCGATCGGGCGCCCGCCTGGTCGAGGAAGGAGAACGGCGGCGAGCTCTCGCGATAGCCGAGCCGCACGGTGTGCGCCTTCTTGATGGCCGACAGCGTCGGGCTGAGCCCTTCGCTGCCGGTCTGGGCGGACGCCGAGCTCACGAACAACGAGGTCGCCAGCAAATATGCCGCGAGCCACAGGCAGAATGAGGTCACTGACCTCGCCAGTGTCTGGCCCATGGTTCGCTCCTACCCATGGCCGGCCATCGCGGGCACTTCGCCTGGGACCATGTCCTCAGGCACGAGGTCGCCCGGTTCAAGCGCATGCTCGGGCCCGAGCTCGCCTTCCCATTTCGCAACCACTGAGGTCGCAAGCGTGTTGCCGATCACGTTGGTGGCGCTGCGGCCCATGTCGAGGAAGGTGTCGATTCCCATGATCATCAAGAGGCCCGCCTCGGGGATGTTGAACTGCGCCAGCGTCGAGGCGATCACGACGAGGGAGGCGCGCGGCACGCCGGCGACGCCCTTGGAGGTGATCATCAGCGTCGCCAGCATCGCGAGCTGGGTGCCGAGCGGCATGTCGATGTGGTAGCTCTGCGCGATGAAGATGCTGGCGAAGGTGCAGTACATCATCGTGCCGTCGAGGTTGAAGGAATAGCCGAGCGGCAGCACGAAGCTCGAGATCCGCGACGAGGCGCCGAAGCGGTTGAGCCCCTCCAAGGTCTTCGGATAGGCCGCCTCCGAACTCGCGGTCGAGAACGCGATCATCAGCGGCTCGCGGATCAGCTTCAGCAGATGGCTGTAGCGCGGCCCGATCACGATGAAGCCGACGATGACCAGGATGGTCCACAGGATCGCCAGCGAGAGATAGAAGCCGCCCATAAAGACAACGAGCTTCCAGAGCACCAGGAGGCCGTTCTTGGCGACTGTCGCGGTGATCGCGGCCCACACCGCGAGCGGCGCGAACAGCATCACGTAGCTCGTCACCTTCAGCATGATGTGGCCGATGTCGTCGATCAGCGCCAGGATCGGCTTGGAGCGCTCGGGCATCGCGCCCATCGCGACCGAGAAGAACACGGCGAAGATCACGATCTGGAGGATCTCGTTCTGCGCCATCGCGTCCGCAATCGAGGTCGGGATCAGATGGGTCAAGAATTTCTCGATCGAGAAGGCCGAGACCGGCAGGCCGGTCGATTGACCCGCCGCGGGCAGCGTGCCAGGGAAGTTGGCGCCGGGCTGCAGCAGATTGACCATGATCAGGCCGAGCAGCAGCGATACGAAGGAGGCGCTGACGAACCAGCCCATGGTCTTGGCGAAGATGCGGCCGAGCTTGGAGCCCGAGCCCATATGGGCGATGCCGCCGACCAGGGTCGCGAACACCAGCGGCGCGATGATCATCTTGATCAGGCGCAGGAACATCATGGCGATCAGGTTGATGGACGAGGCCCAGTCGGCGCGCGTGTCGGGCAGGAAATTGTAGATCGCCGAACCCATGATGATGCCGAGCACCATCGCGGCCAGAATGTATTGCGTGAACCTGTTGGACATCGCTTACCCCCACGTACACCGGCGCTTCATGATGTCGCAGATATCACAGCGACGCAACACGCTTTGCGTGTGGTCGCGTTGGCCGGATGTTCCCATTGTGAAATGGAGCGCGGCGATCTAGCTTTCATGCAGCGCACAACAAATGCGGCTTGCACGTTTTCTTGGCTGCAGCTGCATCAATAATTGCCAAACAATCGAAGAGGGGAACGCCATGAGCGGCAACATCAATCGTCAAATTCTCCTGGTGGAAAAGCCGAGCGGCAAGCTCGGGCCCGAGCATTTCAAGATGGTGGAGAGCGCACTGCCGGAGCCGAAGGACGGCGAGGCTCTGCTGCGCGTGCGCTACATCTCGCTCGACGCCGCCAACCGTGCCTGGATGCACGGGGCGACCTATCGCTCCGCCGTCGAGGCCAACAGCGTGATGGCCGGCGGCGCCATCGCCGAGGTCGTCAGCTCGAAGGCGCCGGCGCTCGCACCCGGAGACATCGTGTTCGGCGACACCGGCTGGCAGGAATTTGCCGCGGTGCCTGCGAAGCATCTCACCAAGATGCCGAAGCTCGAACCGATGACGCATCTGCTCAGCGTGTTCGGCATCGCCGGCCTCACCGCCTATTTCGGCCTGCTGGAGATCGGCAAGCCCAGAGAGGGCGAGACGGTCGTTGTCTCCGCGGCCGCAGGCTCGGTCGGCTCGATCGTCGGGCAGATCGCCAAGATCAGGGGATGCCGCGTGATCGGCATCGCCGGCGGCGCTGATAAGTGCAACTGGCTGACCTCGGAGCTCGGCTTCGATGCGGCCGTCGACTACAAGGACGGCGCGGTGTTCAAGGCGTTGCGGGCAGCCGCGCCAAAAGGCATCGACGTCTATTTCGACAATGTCGGCGGCGACATTCTGGAAGCCTGCCTGCCCCAGATGAACAATTACGGCCGCATCGCCTGCTGCGGCGCGATCTCGCAATATGACGGCGCGCCTGCCGCCCACGGCCCGCGCGGCGTGCCCGGCCTGATCGTGGTGAAGCGGCTCGTCATGCAGGGCTTCATCGTGATGGACTACATGAAGGACAGCCAGCGCGCGCTCGCAGACCTCCAAGCCTGGGTCAAATCCGGCAAGCTGAAGGTGCAGGAGGACATCATCGATGGCCTCGAGAACACGCCGAAGGCGCTGATCGGATTGCTCGCGGGCGAGAACCGCGGCAAGCGCATGGTCAGGCTCTGACGACGTGTCGTTTGAGCATGATCTTTTCGGAAAACCGCTGCACACTTTGCGCTAGCGCCGCCCGTCGGATCCGGATCATGCTCTGGTTGCGGCGCAATTGCGCCGGCATAATTGACTTGCGGCAGAGGTCAAAGCGGCGAATGATGCCGCGCGCGAGGCATTACTCGCGACGATTGCGATTGCATCACATTTTAAGAAGCGTCGGCGTGACCGACGGGGCAGGAAATACTCGGATGTTCAACACGTTGAAACATGCATCAACGCGCAAGGCGTTGCTGGCGGCAGCGTTCTTCGCAATTGCAACAAGCGCATTCGCGCAAACGCCGACCGAGGCGCAGAAGAGCGCCATCCGCTCGGCATGCCGCTCGGACTTCATGGCGCATTGCTCGAGCGTGACGCCCGGCGGGGTGGAAGCGTATCAATGTCTGGCGAAGAACATGTCGAGCCTGTCATCGGGATGCCAGACCGCTGTTCGCGCGGTCGAGCCTGCTTCGGCTCCGAAGACCGAAGCTGCGCCTGCTGCGCCGAAGACCGAGGCTGCACCCAAGGCGGCAGCGGCGCCTGCCACGCCGAAGGCTGACTCCGCTCCCGCTGCAAAGCCGGCCGCCACGCCGGCGCCGAAGGCCGCTGCCGCAACGCAGCCAAGCAGCGCGCAGGTTGCGGCGGTCAAGAGCGCCTGCCGCGCCGATTATCCCAAGGTGTGCGCCAGCGTGCCGCCGGGCGGCGCCGCCGCGCTCGAATGCCTGGAGAAGAACAAGGCCAAGGTCTCGCCGGCCTGCGAGAAGGCCGTGAGCG
>NZ_PSRT01000230.1 GCF_004212635.1 Bradyrhizobium genosp. SA-3
CGCGACCTCTCCCGCGCGCGGGAGAGGTGAAACCCCTCAAGCCAGCTTGACCGTCTCGGCCTTGACGTCCTTGCCGAGCGCTTCGAACACCTTGGCGACGATGCCCTTGGCGTCGAGACCGGCGCGGGCGTACATCGCGGCGGGCGTGTCGTGGTCTTGGAACACGTCGGGCAGCACCATCGAGCGGAACTTGACCATGCCGCTGTCCAGCACGCCCTGATCGGTCAGGAACTGCGCGACATGCGAGCCGAACCCGCCGACCGAGCCTTCCTCGATCGTGATCAGGATCTCGTGGTCGCGGGCGAGCTTGAGCACCAGCTCGGTGTCGAGCGGCTTCATGAAGCGCGCGTCCGCAATCGAGGTCGACAGGCCGTGGGCTGCGAGCTCGTCGGCCGCCTTCTCGCATTCGGCGAGGCGCGTGCCGAAGGAGAGCAGGGCGATCTTGCTGCCCTGGCGGATCATGCGGCCCTTGCCGATTTCGAGCGGAATGCCAACCTCGGGCATGTCGATGCCGCGGCCTTCGCCGCGCGGATAGCGCAGCGAACTCGGACGGTCGTCGATCGCGACCTGGGTCGCCACCATGTGCACGAGCTCGGCTTCATCCGCCGCCGCCATGATCACCATGTTCGGCAGGCAGCCGAGATAGGCATTGTCGAACGAGCCGGCGTGGGTCGCGCCGTCGGCGCCGACCAGGCCGGCGCGGTCGATGGCGAAGCGGACGGGCAGGTTCTGGATCGCGACGTCATGCACGATCTGGTCATAGCCGCGCTGCAGGAAGGTCGAGTAGATCGCGCAGAACGGCTTGTAGCCTTCGGTCGCAAGACCGGCGGCGAACGTCACCGCGTGCTGCTCGGCGATGCCGACGTCGAACGTGCGGTCGGGGAACGCCTTGTTGAAGATGTCGACGCCGGTGCCCGACGGCATGGCTGCGGTGATGGCGACGATCTTGTCGTCCTTCTGCGCTTCCTTGACGAGGCTCTGGCCGAACACGTTCTGGTAGGCCGGCGCGTTCGGCTTGGCCTTGGCCTGCGTGCCGGTGGCGACGTCGAACTTCACGACGGCGTGGTACTTGTCGGCGGACGCTTCCGCCGGGCCGTAGCCCTTGCCCTTCTGGGTCACGACGTGAACCAGGATCGGGCCTTCCTCCATGTCGCGCACGTTCTTCAGCACGGGCAGGAGATGGTCGAGGTTGTGGCCGTCGATCGGGCCGACATAGTAGAAGCCGAGCTCCTCGAACAGCGTGCCGCCATCCATCATGAAGCCGCGGGAGTACTCCTCGACGCGGTTGGCGCGGTTGGCGAGGATCTTGGGCAGGCGCTTGTTGATCTGCTTGGCCGCATCGCGCAGCGTGCGATAGGTCTTGCCGGAGTAGAGGCGCGACAGATAGGCGCTCATGGCGCCGACCGGCGGCGCGATCGACATGTCGTTGTCGTTGAGGATGACGATCAGGCGCGAGTTCATCGCACCCGCATTGTTCATGGCCTCGTAGGCCATGCCCGCCGACATCGCGCCGTCACCGATCACGGCGATAACGTTGTTCTTGCCGCCGGAGAGGTCGCGCGCCACGGCCATGCCGAGGCCGGCCGAGATCGAGGTCGACGAATGCGCCGCGCCGAACGGATCGTAGTCACTCTCGCTGCGCTTGGTGAAGCCGGACAGGCCGCCGCCGGTGCGCAGCGTGCGGATGCGGTCGCGCCGGCCGGTGAGGATCTTGTGCGGATAGGCCTGATGGCCGACGTCCCAGATCAGCCGGTCGCGCGGCGTGTCGAAGACATAATGGATCGCGGTGGTGAGCTCGACCACGCCGAGACCCGCGCCGAAGTGACCGCCGGTCACCGAGACAGCATCGATGGTCTCCTGCCGCAGCTCGTCGGCGACTTGGCGAACCTGCTCGATCTTGAGCTTGCGCAGGTCTTCCGGCGTCCGGATGGTGTCGAGAAGCGGCGTTTTACTGTATGCGTTCACGGCCATTTCCAATTTGTCAGCGCCGGAAGGTCATTCCGGTGCGCGATGGGTTTGCTCAATATCGGCGCAGCGCGAGTCCTCAAACCGTCGGAGCCACCTGCATGGGGCCAAGCCCCGTCTTCAAGCTTAGGTAAGCTTAAGTGCGCTCCGGTTCAGTCTCTGTGATCCCTGTCACTTAGATCGGCTTCGCCCGTCCCAGCCAATTTCATCAGCAGTTTGAAGCGCTTGTCGTCGGTAATCATTGCCCACGCAAGGCTTACAAAAAGCCACACTCCGCGCAGCTTTACACCAAAGCTTGGGCCAAAGCCAACCCGCCGGGCCGATTGGGGGTATGCAGGTGCAACCGGCGGGCCGGCTTGGTTAACTGCGGCCCGTGACGAGGGGTTCCGGGCTCGTCCGGTTTCTTGTGGGACTTTTTTTGCCAGAATCAGATCTTTTTGTCCCTCGGAAGGCCTCGATCCGGAACGGCCCCGACCAGCTACCACCCATAGAACCGTCACGCTTCATGGGACGGCGCCGTGCGATCATGAAAAAAGCAGCCGGCAGAGCTCCCCGTGCCCTGTTACAGGGCCAAGGCAGTCAGAAACCGAAGGGGGGAACTTGGCTTACTGGACGTCGAGCGGCGCGGTGCCGGTGGCCTGGCCGCTGGCATCGGTGGTGATCTTGTCGACGCGGGCCTCGGCCTGGCGCAGCAGGTCCTCGCAGCGGCGCTTCAGGGCCTCGCCGCGCTCATAGATCGTCACGGATTCCTCGAGCGGCACCTTGCCGTCTTCGAGCCGCTTCACGATCGTTTCGAGTTCCTCGATCGCGCGCTCGAAGGTGAGCCTGGAGACGTCGATTTGGGTATTTTCGGCCATATCCGTTTCCGATTGCCCGATTCGCTTCACATGAGAAAAAGCAGAATTTTGCGAGCTTAATGTGGCGGGTTCGTCACGCGCCCATCAGCGCGCCGACATGCGCCGTAACAGATTCTTTCAGTCCTTGCAGGTCATAGCCGCCTTCGAGCACCGAAACAATGCGGCCCCCTGCGCTGTTGTCGGCGAGGTCCATCAGCTTGCGCGTCACCCAGGAATAGTCCTCGGCACGCAGGTTCAGCGAGGCCAGCGGGTCGCGATAATGCGCGTCGAAACCGGCGGAGATGATGAGGAACTCGGGGCTGAATTTTTCGAGCCGCGGCAGGATCAGATTCTCGAACGCGCTGCGGAATTCCGGCCCGCCGTCCTCGGAGGCGAGCGGCGCATTGACGATGGTGTCGTGGTCGCCGCGCTCGCTCTTGGCGCCGGTGCCCGGAAACAGCGGCATCTGGTGCGTCGAGCAGTACATCACGGTCGGGTCCGACCAGAAGATGTCCTGCGTGCCGTTGCCGTGATGCACGTCGAAATCGACGATGGCCGCGCGCTTGATGCCGAATTTGCGCTGCGCATGGCGCGCCGCGATTGCGACATTGTCGAAGAAGCAGAAGCCCATCGGCTTGCCGATCTCGGCGTGATGTCCGGGCGGGCGCACCGCGACGAAGGCGTTGCGATGCTCGCCCGCCATCACCGCTTCGGTGGCCGCGACCGCGCCGCCGACGCCGCGCATCACCGCTTCCCAGGTGCCCGGCGACATCGAGGTGTCGCCGTCGAGATAGACCTGGCCGCTGGTCGGCGCGATGTGGCGCAGCTCGGTAACGTAGTGTTCGTTGTGGCACAGCGTGACGAGATCGAGATCTCCCTCCGGTGCCTGGTCGCGCGCCAGAAACTGGAAACGCTCGTGCGACAGCGCTTCCTCCACCGCGCGCAGGCGATCCGGCCTTTCAGGATGTCCCGGCGGCGTGACGTGGTCGAGGCAGGCCTTGTGGGAGAGAAGAAGCGTGCTCATCAGGTCGGCCTCACAGAAAACGGCTCTTGACGTCGCTTGGCGCATCCGGCGCCAAAACGCAATGCAAAACCCAATCTAGGCGTTTGGACGGCAATGGCAAAGGGTCGTCCCGCGCCGGCTCGTTTGATCCGCATCAATTCACCCGCAGGATGCGGGTGGGCGGTAGCGGACCGATCGGCCCGTGCGCCCGGAAGAACGCGAACAGCGCGTCGGCGTCGTAGCCGCCATATTGCGGCGCCGAGCCCTGTTTGGCGACGGTAAAGCCGTCGCCGCCGACGGCGAGGTAGTCGTTGAGGGTGACGCGGTAGCCGCTTCCAGCTTCGATCGGCCTGCCGCTGAGCGTCATCTTCTCCGGCATTACGCGCTCGCCGAATGGTTTCGCCGCGTCCCAGGCATAGCTGAATCCGTTCGACACCTGCAGGATCCGCGGCCGCTTCGGGTCGAGCCATTGCTGTTCCAGCAAGTCCTTGAGCTGGCGGCCGGTGAGCGTCATGGTGACGAGGCGGTTGCGGAACGGCTGACTGGCGAAGACGTCGCCGAATGTTATCGCGCCGTTCTCCTTCGGAACGATGTCGGTGCGGATGCCGCCGGGATTGGTGAGCGCGATCACGGCGCCGCCGGCCTTGGTATCGCGGGTTGCAAGCAATTGCGCATCCGCAATGACGTCGCCGAGCGCGCTTTCGCCGGCCTCGTTCGGAATGCGCGACAGCGTCTGCGTCACCGATCCGGCCGGCCGGTTGGCGATCGGCGCCGACAGCTTGTCGTAGGCCTCGATCAATGCGGTCTGCTCGGGATCCTTGGCCAGCGAGGTATTGGCGACGATGACGTTCTCGGCTCTGGCGCTGACGATGTCGCGGCTTGCGGGATCGAGCTTGAGGTCGATCGCGGCGACCAGCGTGCCGTATTTGTCGCCACTGGTGACGAGCCGCCCATCGATATCGCAGACATAAGCGCGATGGGTGTGGCCGCTGACGACGACGTCGACGGCGCGATCGAACTTCTTGACGATGTCGACGATCGGGCCCGAGATGCCGGGACATTCGTTGTAGTCGCCGGCGGGCACGCCGCCTTCGTGGATCAGCACGACGATCGCTTCCACCCCGCGCGCCTTCAATTGCGGCACCAAGGCATTCACCGTCTCGGCTTCGTCGCGGAATTCGAGTCCGGCGATGCCCGCGGGCGAGACGATGCCGGCGGTGCCTTTCAACGTCAGTCCGATGAAGCCGACGGGAATGCCGTCGAACTCCCTGATCTCAAAGGGCGGCAGCACGCTTTTCCCCGTCGCGGTCTCGATGGTCGAGGCCGCGAGATAGCGGAATTTGGCGCCCGTGAAGGGATGCGGCCCCTGGCAGCCGTCGATCGGATGGCAGCCGCCGTTCTGCATCCGCAAGAGCTCGGTCTTGCCCTCGTCGAATTCGTGATTGCCGACAGAGGTGATCGCAAGCCCCATCATCGACAGCGACTCGATCGAAGGCTCGTCGTGAAACATTGCGGACAGGAACGGGCTCGCGCCGATCAGGTCGCCGGCGGCGACGAAGATCGTGTTCTTGTGTCCTTCGCGCAGCTGCTTCACCAGCGTCGCCATGTATTCGGCGCCGCCCGCCGCCACCATCACCTTCTTGGCTCCATCCTCGGGATCTCCGATGCGGATGCCGCCCGGCGGCGGGCGCAGATTGCCGTGGAAATCGTTGATCGCGAGAATGCGCAGCTCGACCGGCGCCGCGCTCTGCGCCGAGGCGGGGAGGGCGAAGGTGAGGGCGAGTGCGAGGGCGGTCAGGCGGAGAAGATGTCGCATGGAACCAGATTAGACGTTCGGCGCGAAGATTTCACGAAGGTTCTCGCCGTCATTCCGGGGCGCGCGAAGCGCGAGCTATGATGCGCAATTGCGCATCCGAGAATCCATTGGGCGGCAGTGACGGTAGATAAATGGATTCCGGGCTCGCGACTTCGTCGCGCCCCGGAATGACGGCGTGGGTGGGGCGCGCGCTAGTGCCTCACCGCTTCTTCCGGTTCGCAAACGCATTGAACGCCGCCACCGCTTCGTCGGACTGCAGCCGCTCGCCGAACAGATGGCCTTCCTGGTCGATGCGGCGGGTGAGCTCCTCGGGCGGGGCGCGCAGCAGTCTGCGCGAGATCGCGACCGCCTCGGCCGGCAAGCGGCAGATCTCGCGCGCCACCTTGCGTGCCTCGACCTCGGTGTGTCCCGGCGAGACCACGGTGTTGACGAAGCCTGCGGCGTGCGCCTCCGCGGCGGAAAAAGTCCGCCCCATCACCAGCATCGCGAAGGCGCGCTGGTAGCCCATCGTGTTCGGCATCAGGAGGCTGGCGGCGCCAACTGGTACGAGCCCGAGATGGATATAGGGTGCGGAGAAGGTCGCAGCGTTCGAGGCGAGCACATAGTCGCAGTGGAACAGCATCACGGTGCCCATGCCGATCGAGGCGCCGTCCACGGCCGCGATGATCGGCTTGGCATTGAGGGCGAGCGAATAGAGAAACTTGGCGCCATTCGACAGCATCTCGGGGTGCGAGGCGTCGGCCTTGAGGAAATCTTCGATGTCGTCGCCGGCGGTGAACACACCGGAGCCACCGGTGATGATCATGCAGCGGATATCAGGGTTGTTCTGCGCGGTGTCGATCGCGTGACTCATCTCCCGGTACATGTCCTGCGTGATCGCGTTCTTCTTGCTCGGACGCCGCAGGGTGATCACGCGCGTTCCACGCTCTTCGGTGACGACGATATTGCCATTCGGCATGAGAGCCCCCTGCGGTCGCCGCGGCGCTTGCCTTTGGCGTGACTCACGAAACGTCAGCCTACATCATCTTGCAGGCGTGCCAATGCGCTGGCTCAAGCTTTTCGATGCCGATCTTGTGACGCAGGTACATGGCGCCCGCCGCATCGCTGGTCCCGCGCCATTGCGCGTTGCAACAAATGGCTACAATGTTTCAATTGAAAAACCGCTGGTTGTGGGGCACGATCGCACATTGCACCGTTTGCTTTTGACCGATTGCTCGATTGATGATTGCCACAACTGGTGTCGACGAATCTTCGCTGCACTACCGCGGCTGGCGCGTGGTGCTGGCCTGCTTTCTGATGGCCTTCTTCATGTTCGGCTTCGGCCTCTACGGCCAAGGCGTCTATCTCGCCGAGCTGCAGCGCGCCCATGGCTGGCCGGGCACGCTGGTCTCCGCGGCCAGCACCTTCTCGTTCCTCCTGACCTCCGTCCTCGTCATCTTCACCGACGATCTGCTCGCCCGCATCGGGTTGCGCGCGCTGATCCTGTGCGGCCTGTCGGCGCTCGGCGCTTCAACCATGCTGCTGGCGCTGATGCAGACGCCCTGGCAGCTCTATCTCGCCTATGCGCTGATGTCGGTCGGCTGGACCGGCATGGGCACCGTGGTGATCGCGACCGTGCTGAACTCCTGGTTCGAGCGGCGGCGCGGGCTCGCGCTCAGCCTCGCTTTCAATGGTGCGACCTGCGGCGGCATCGTCCTCGTCCCGCTGCTGCTGTCGCTGACCGGCAGCATCGGCTTCCGTTTCGCGATGCTGGCGGTCACGCTCGCAATGGTGGTGCTGGTGCTGCCGGTCGTCGTGACGTTCATCGGTTGGCCCGCCGGGACTTCGCGGGCATCGGCGGGACGTCCGTCCGGTGGCGATGCGGCCGCACCCGGCCAGTCGCGCAAGGCGCTGCTCGCCAACGCGGCGTTCTGGACCATGGTGCTGCCGATCGCGATCGCGCTGCTGGCGCAGATGGGCTTCATCATCCATCAGGTGACGTTTCTCGAGCCGCTGATCGGGCGGGCCAGCGCGGGCCTCGCCGTCACTCTCATGGCGGCGATGGCGGTGGTCGGCCGCCTGTCGCTCGGCCTGTTCGTCGACCGGCTCGATCCGCGGCTCGCCTGCGCGGCGTCGATGACGAGCCAGGCCGCGGCACTCTTCGTGCTGCTCCAAAGCACGAGTCCGACCGTGCTGCTGGCCTGCTGCGCCGTCTACGGCTTCTCGATCGGCAACATGATCACGTTCCCGCCTCTGATCATCCAGCGCGAGATCGGCGCTTCCGCCTTCGCGGCCGCGATGGGGCTCGGCACCTCGATCAGCGGCATCGTCAGCGCCTTCGGCCCCGGCATCGTCGGCCTGGTGCGGAGCTTCACCGGCAACTACACGGCGGCATTCGCGCTGTGCGTGGTGCTCGATCTCGTCGCGGCGGCGGTCGTGCTGTGGCGGCCGGGGAGAAGCGTAGCCCGAATGTCCGCAAGCTGAGGCGAAGGTGTGCGCAAAATATTCGGTGTCGTCCCGGCCTAGCGCGCAATTGCGCGCTAG
>NZ_PSRT01000231.1 GCF_004212635.1 Bradyrhizobium genosp. SA-3
TCTTATCCAAAGCCACATCCACCATCACCTGCTCCAGCTAATACTGCTGTACATAAGCTGGTCCACACTCCACCCAATGATCTTGTCCAGGCAGCGGAGTTGCATTTTCAAAAATCGCTAAAGCACGACAACGACGGGCGAGTGACCCCGAGCTCATTCAAATCATTCTTAGCAGCTCTGAATGAGCATCGCCCGGTGGATTTTCAGAACATCGAGTCAGCCGGCCTCCGTCCGCTCGTAAATCCGCAAGCAGGTCTGGCCGCCGATCGGCTCACCTCGGCTGGTTGGCATTTCCGCATCCCGAAACCACCGGAGCAGGACGGGAAGCATGAGACTGCAGCCGCGGAGATGATCGAGCTTTACTGGATGGCATTGCTCCGTGACGTGAATTTTCTGGATTATCCGGGCAACGCCTTGGCACAAGCCGCAGCCAGCGAACTGAGCGCTCTCAAGCTATATGCCCATCCCGACTCGAGTAGTCATCCCAACTACACTGCCCGACCCGTCACGCCGGCAACGCTTTTTCGAGGCGGCGACTGGACGCCAGCGGGACAAACGAACCAGGAGCACCTTGGCCCGCTCGTTTCACAGTTTCTCTGGCTTGACGTGCCGTACGGGTCTTTGCGGATCAAGCAAACTGAAGGGCGGGTTGTAAACACCGACTATCAGTCTGGAGGCGTCCCTCACATGATCGCATGGGCCGATTGGCTCGACGTGCAGAGAGGAAAAGCCTTTCCGTCATCGATCGAACTCCCGGCCACCCCGCGGTACATTCAGAACGCGGGCGGTATCGCGCGATACGTCCATCTTGACGCACTGTATGAAGCCTACCTGAACGCTGCCCTGATCTTGCTCGGTCGACCTGAAGTTAAGCAGGATGCGGGAAATCCCTACAACCGGGATGCGCCGGTCTTCCCGCATGAAGAAGGCTTTGGCACATTCGGCTCGCCATTCATTCTATCGCTGGTCTGCGAGGTGGCAACATGTGCGTTGAAGGCGGTGTGGTACCAGAAATTTATCGGAAACCTGCGCCTGCGCCCGGAAGCCTATGGCGGCTTGGTCCATCGTGCGCTGCACCCCACGGGTTTGAAGGCCGCCGAGGCGCAATTGGCGCTCTCAAGCGGGCTTGCGGTGTTGCAGGCGTCCAACGCCTCGGGCGGTGCGGTTGCAAGAATCAGGCAAGCGAACGCCGCTCACGGCGCCAACAGCGACAGCTACTTGCTGCCGATGTGTTTCGCCGACGGCTCACCGGCGCACGGCTCGTACGGTGCGGGCCATGCCACTGTCGCCGGCGCATGCGTCACCGTGCTGAAGGCCTATTTTGCAGGAACACAGAAGCTCAAGGATGTCGGGATTACGCCCGTTATCCCGACGCCCCAAGGAACAGACCTGACAACTGTCGGAGTGCCCGATGCTGACCAGCTAACGATTGCAGGCGAACTCGACAAGGTCGCGTCCAACATTGCAATCGGACGCAACATGGCGGGCGTTCACTGGCGTACCGACTACAGCGCGTCCATGCTTCTAGGGCAGCGGATCGCGACGAGCGTCCTGTATCACCTCCGGCGGGACCACCATGAGCGTCCCTGGAAGTTCAGCTACCTGAGCTTCGGCAAAAAGGTCGTTGAGATAGAGCAGGACAGCGTCACCTACGACGGGGCCCTTGTCCTCGATGGTGACGACGACCTTGATCCTGCTCTCGAGGCGGCAAAGCTTTCGGTGATAGTTTAGTCGCGAGCGTCCGGCTTAGTTGAATGTTGCTCTCGATCGCTGCGGCAGTAACCATCTGCCGCAGCGGGCTGGCCCCTATCCATTACTCCCTAAGTTGCTGCAGAACCACGCTGGCTGATGGACCGCTTCTGACTTATGCAGCAGGCACATGAGCGGCTGAGGTTCAGCCGCGCACGTGCGCCATGATTAAGCCAGCGCGCTAGGCTGCGTGCCGCATGCGTTCGATACTCTGGGTTATGTGGTTTCCGGCATCGTCAGCCACCTTCAGAGACATGTCCGCCATCCGGCGGCTGGTATCCAAGGCACTACTGATCGTATCGCGCATCAGATCAGTCTGCACCGCTGCCAAATCGTGAGGAGTTCGGCAACGCCAGAGTTCATTCATGCGGTCCATGGTCCGATCGATCTGCTGTCGAACGAAATCGAAGTACTCGCGTGACGCGCCGTTCATTCCTTTGGCGACTGCGGTTGTAGAGTACATGATGGCTTCGGCGTTGCGAACCGAGCGTTCCGTTGCCCGCTGCGCTTCATTGCCCGTCAAACCGAACGTGAGACCAAGCTGATCAGTCGAGCGGCCCATCATCGCGGTGGCCATGTCGACGCCGAAGCGCCAAGTGTTTTGCAGCATCTCGGCATTTTGTTGCAGTAGATGGCTGCTGGCTTGGGCGACCTCCTCGCCGGCCTCAGCGGTAGCTAAGCCGATCCGTCTGGTCTGCTCCGCGGTCCTCTCGGCGGCGCGGCGGATTGTGTCCTCAGGGCTTTGGGTAGACTTTTCCTCCTGGCGTGGATTGGCCATTTGTTGCTCCATCGTTGTTGTTGGTGAGGTCGGACCCTGTGCTGTCCGTCACAGGTGCGATCCTACGCGAGCAAACGTGGGCATTTCCGGACCGTTCCGGGGCGAGCGATTTTTTTATCAATCCTCCGCCATTGCGCGCAGGAACGAGCGCTTCAACTTCCAATCATTTGATGGATTGCCTCATCTGCTCGGCACTGCGGGTCTGGTGTTCTGACTCCTCGATCATCAAGGCTCAGTAATGACCACCGCCGAAATCGGTATTGCTCATCGCCGCCTTGTTATTAGCACTTCTCGTCATCGGTCCTGGGCGATTTGGTAAGTCACACTGTCGCGCCAATCATTTCGTTGGCCGTCTTGCCGGGAGCCCTCCGTAAGATCTTCGCGCCCCGTTTTGTCCCGCAGACGTGCAAGAATGAATTCCAACGTCGCTCGTTCTCAGGCCCACACAGTTGAGGGCGGCTGCGGAGGAAAGTGCACTCCTCGTTCAATTGCAGCACAAATCCAAGCCGATTATTCGATCATGGACCATCAAATATTCCACGGAACAGAGGACCAGGTGGTCGAACTCAAGCAAGCGCGAGATTTTACATCAGGCGCTGCTTCGGTCCGATCTCACCTGGTTCCGAATGCCGGACATATGGTCACGTACGTGGTCACGTACGCATTTGCGATGAGCCAGGAGAGACGTGCTTAGAGCACCGGTGGCCACGGCGGACCCGGACTCATCGACAAGCGCCATTTCTGCTTCAACTCGCCGGCGATGGCTTTCACTGTACCCTGCGGCGCACAGGCGCAGCGGCCGGCCGCAATTCCATTCTCGATATGCCTGCTGCGATGTTCACACCTGTTTGCGCCTGGACGGATACCGGCTGCAAGGCGATCGTGCGATCCGACCCGCCCACCAGGAGGTTGGCGCCAACTCCGGCACCAACTGTGCCGCCGGCGGTCGCGCCCGCATAGGTTCCGGCCAACGCGGCGTGGCGAACCGCGGTCGGAGCATAAACGGCCCAAACGAGCTGACCGCCTGACGTGGCTCCAATATCGAGACCAAGCGTGCTGACGGTGCCTTCGTAAGCCTCGCGCGCCCTGCCTCTCGCCGATGCATAGATGCAGCTCAACTGCCGTTGTCCAGCAACGATCATGCCGACACCGGGCGATATGTTGCACGTGAGTGTGCCGACCCTCGGTCGCCCGGCCTCCTGCGCCGTTGCCGGAACCGTGGCGAGCACGAGGGCCAGGGCCGCGCACGCTGTCGCCAAATTGGTCAGCCTCGTTTCGTTCAGCGTTGTCCCAATCATGAGGGCCTCCATCGAGCGTATTCTGATGGTCCTTCAATGCGCGCTGAGCTAGCGATGTTCCCGTTGGTGGCAGAGCGAAGCTCAAGAGCACAGGACAAATCTCTGATCTGTCGAACCAGCGCCGGACGTGACGTGTGGCCGGGTTCTGACACTCAGGCGAGCCTTGCTCGAAATGATGGCCGCTTTCATGATCGCGAGTAACCGCACGTCGAAGTCGCGCGAGTGAGCCCAATGCGGGGCAATGTTCCGCGGCTGAGCGTCCTCAAACGGCTCTTGCTCTGCGGCCCACTTTGGCACGCCGTCTTCGGCCGATTGTTCTCGCTTCTGCCTTTCGCAGCCTGCTTCGAAGCGTCTCCACTTCTCTAAGCTCCGCCACAATCGCTTGCAGACGTTCGCGCAGGACAGCGCAAGTATAGACCTGATCAGTACTGGACATCGCTGCCTCAGAATATGATTTGAACTTAGAAGTCGACGAAAAGACCAAGGAAGTGAATATTCGCCAGGCCGAAGCTCAGTGAGCTAAAACTGCAGTCGCCAGATGCTCCCAGTACTCGGCCTCTGCGAGCAGTTTCCAGCTTCTCTCAGGATGAAGCGCGGCAGTCTGCCGGCAAAGTGACGCCATTGCGCGAAAGCGGCGGGCAGCTTCCATTCCAAACCTCCCATGTTTTCCCCAACATATTTTTGTATTTTATGATGGAGTCATCATGATTATTGGGCATAATTAAATTTGTCGTTTGTTGGCAGTTAATTAGGTTCCGGCGGCGCGCCTGCGTGAAATCAATTTCGCTTTTGGCTTCACATTAGTTTCGAATGCTTCGGTGCTCGGTCGTATTGCGCGCCGATTGCGCATCTCCGCGCAATCGCGCGTTCCTCCACGGGGGCATGCTGGGCAGCAACCCAATAATGCAGGCTCGTGAGCGAGCCCCCTAATGTCAGAAACCGAACCGACCGCCCCCCGCGGATTTCTCTCTAATTGGTCCGTTGCAGAGAACCTGAATCTTATTGGCGATTAGCCCGGCGCAAATGCCGGGCTTATTCGCCGACCTCATCTCTGGGCTCAGCTCAAAGGAACAAGGACGTGCGCCGGCCACCGGCGCTTACCAGCGTCTGGAGTGCACCAGCGTCTCGTCCGCGGCTCACTCCTCGAGCAAGCTATCATTTCCCTTGGGTTCCGCGATGGTCGGACGTGGTGGGACCTTGTGCGGGCGATAGCGCGACTCGCGCTCGCGAGGTGCCGGGCGTTCAGACGGGTCGCGGCCGAGCTTGGATTGCAGCTCGACGAGGTCGGTGACGATGTCGGCCGGCGGCGCAGCTCGTCGGCGATCATCCTTGGTGACGACGGTGTTGGCTCAACCACATGACTTAGCCACTGCATTTTGCAAGCGGGAGCTGCTGGAGCGCGTTTGCATTTGGCCCAGGATCTCGCGACGCCCACACAATGAATCCACGGCGCTGCCAGATTTGAGCCGCATGGCGGCCCATCTTGCCGCGAACGGTCTCGCTGGTAGGGGGCGCAACACCGGGAGTTCTCGATGTCCGGTTATTTGCGGCTTTGCTTGACGAGTTTAGTTCTTGTTGGAGATCTTGCAGCGACACCAGCGTTTTCCAACCCCTTTGCTGACCTTTTCGATAAAGCTTCACGCGAGCCCGCGCCAAGCTCTTCCGCGCAAGCGGAATGCTTGCCGCGGCCCGGCAACTCGAGCGGCGCGGGCCTACACTGGGTCTATCGGCGGGACGGCCATCGCAAATGCTGGTTCCTGGCCGAGGGTATCACGAGGGTCCAAAAGCCGGCGCATCGCCGCGTGGCCAATCGCGGCGCCAATCCCGACGAGAACGAAGCCGCGCGGCCTAAGCGGAGCCCGGTGGTTGATGCCCGCGCGGAGTTGCAGCGCGCCGCACCGGCAGAGGAGGTCCAGCCGACGCCGCCTGCACGCGAAGTCAAGGTAGCTGATGCCGCTTTCGTTTCCGGTACGGGCACGGCCCTGATGCCAGCCGCACCTTTCACCGATCTTCCCACTGGCCAGCTCACGTCCGAGCACTCCGTGCCGCTCCAAATTGGCGTGGAGAAGCCTCGCGCGGCCGTAAGCGACGTAGCCGATGCCTCGGTGCCTTCGGCTATGCCGGTGGGCATGAACGCTGCGGAGGCGGGCGATGAGGGAAAGGGCCGGACGGCAACTTGGTTGGGCTTGCTGCTGATGGTCCTGGGAATCGGCTCTGTCTTAAGCTCGAGCCGCGTGCTGCGCGAAGCCGTGCTGTTGCGCCTGGCCGCGATGGGCACATGGAATGCCGAATGTCGATAAGGTCTAGCGGCGGACTCATCAGAAATGAATGGGCGCTAAGGGCCTTAGCCTACTCGCTAGGCGAGCTGATCATCTCCGCTCCCAAACTATGGGATCGCAATGATGGAGACCGTCGAGGTCCACAAGCCCTAAGCTGCGGGGTGAAACGACCAATTGGCATCCGGTAGGGCTGAATCCGGGCCCCGCCGGGCTTCCCCTGGCGGCCTGCATGGCCTATGACGCTGCAACGCAAAAATCCCCCCAAATGACATCATGATCCGCCTCGACAACGTCAGCAAGCAAGCCGGCCACCAGATCCTTTTCATCGAAGCCTCCGCCGCCCTCAACAAGGGCGAGAAGATCGGCCTCGTCGGTCCGAACGGCGCCGGCAAGACCACATTGTTCCGGATGATTGCCGGCGAGGAACTGCCCGACGAGGGCCAGGTCTCGACCGATCGCGGCATCACCATCGGCTATTTCAACCAGGACGTCGGCGAGATGAGCGGCCGCAGCGCCGTGGCCGAGGTGATGAATGGCGCAGGTCCTGTCAGCGAGGTCGCGGCCGAATTGCGCGAGCTCGAGGCGGCGATGGCCGATCCTGACAAAGCCGACGTAATGGACGAGATCATCGCCCGCTACGGCGAAGTGCAGCATCGTTTCGAGGAGCTCGACGGATATGCGCTCGACGGCCGTGCGCGCGAGGCGCTGTCAGGCCTCGGCTTCAGCCAGGAAATGATGGACGGCGACGTCGGCAAGCTCTCCGGCGGCTGGAAGATGCGCGTGGCGCTGGCCCGCATCCTCCTGATGCGCCCCGACGTCATGCTGCTCGACGAGCCGAGCAACCATCTCGATCTCGAGAGCCTGATCTGGCTGGAAAAATTCCTGCATGATTACGAAGGCACGCTGCTGATGACCTCGCATGACCGCGAGTTCATCAACCGCGTGATCTCCAAGGTGATCGAGATCGATAGCGGCTCGCTCACCACCTACACCGGCGATTACGAATTCTACGAGCAGCAGCGGGCGCAGAACGAGAAGCAGCAGCAGGCCCAGTTCGAGCGCCAGCAGGCCATGCTCGCCAAGGAGATCAAGTTCATCGAGCGCTTCAAGGCGCGCGCCTCGCATGCCGCCCAGGTGCAGAGCCGGGTCAAGAAGCTCGACAAGATCGAGCGGGTCGAGCCGCCGCGCCGTCGCCAGAGCGTCGCGTTCGACTTTCCGCCGGCACCGCGCTCGGGCGAGGACGTCGTGGCGCTGAAGAACGTCCACAAGGGCTATGGCGCCAAGCGCATCTATGACGGCCTCGATTTCATGATCCGCCGCCGCGAACGCTGGTGCGTGATGGGCATCAACGGCGCCGGCAAATCGACCTTGCTCAAGCTGGTTGCCGGTGCGAGCGAGCCGGACCAGGGCACGGTGGCACTCGGCGGCAGCGTCAAGATGGGCTATTTCGCTCAGCACGCGATGGATTTGCTTGACGGCGAACGCACCGTGTTTCAGTCGTTGGAAGACCAGTTTCCGACCGCGGGGCAGGGGTCCTTGCGCGCGCTCGCCGGCTGCTTCGGCTTCTCAGGCGATGACGTCGAGAAGCGCTGCCGGGTGCTGTCCGGCGGCGAGAAGGCGCGCCTGGTGATGGCCAAGATGCTGTTCGATCCACCGAACTTTTTGGTGCTGGACGAGCCGACCAACCATCTCGACCTCGCCACCAAGGAGATGCTGATCACCGCGCTGTCGGATTTCGAGGGCACGATGCTGTTCGTCTCGCATGACCGGCATTTCTTGGCGACGCTGTCGAACCGCGTGCTGGAGCTGACGCCCGAGGGCATCCACCAGTATGGCGGCGGCTACACGGAATATGTCGCGCGCACCGGGCAGGAGGCGCCGGGGTTGCGGTCGTAGTGGCGGCGGTAGCCGCGCAGCGCAATCCGGGGTTCGTGCCACGCGAGCGGTCGCACGGTGTGGTTATTGTGCCCCCGGATTGCGCTTCGCTCCATCCAGGCTACAAGAGGCCGCTTGATGTCGTT
>NZ_PSRT01000232.1 GCF_004212635.1 Bradyrhizobium genosp. SA-3
CCCGGTCGCCAGCTCCAGCGCGCGCGATTCCGCGTGCGCCACCGCGACGCGGTCGTCGCTACCGACCGCACGCGTCAGCTCCGGCACCAGCACCGTGCCCATGGCGACGCCGACGATGCCGAGCGGCAGCTCGATCAGGCGGTTGGCAAAATAGAGCCAGGACACCGCGGCGGGCGTTGCCGAGGCGATGATCGCGCCCGCGACCATCAGCCATTGCGGGCCCGAGCTTGCGATCATGCCGGGAATGGCCTTGGCAAAAAAGGCTCGCATCTCCTTGTCGAAACTCACGCGCAGCGGCGCCGCGAGGCGCGCGCTTCGCTGCGACAGCAGCATCAGCAATTGCAGCAGGCCGGCGATACCGACGGTGGCGGCCAGCATCCACGCAGCGAGAACCGCATCGGCATGCCAGGCGAGCAGCGCCGCGATCGCGGCGATCAGTGCGATGTTGAACAGCAGCGGCGAGAACGCCGTCAGCGCAAAGCGCCCTTGTGCGTTGAGCAGTCCCATCAGCACGGTGACGGGGCCGGCGAAGGCGAGATAAGGCAGCATCAGCCGCGCGTTCTGCACGGCGAGATCGAGCGTGCTGCTGCCGAGAAATCCCGGTGCGATCACCGTGATGATCAGCGGCATCAGAAGCGCAATGCCAATCGAGCTCACGACCAGGGCCGCGCTGACCGTGCCGAGCACACGTCCGGCGAACGCTGCCGCAGCCGCCTCGCCATCGCGGTCGCGGATACGCAGCCAGGCCGGGATCAGCGCCGCATTCAGTGCCCCCTCGCTGAGCAGCCGCCGCACCACGTTGACGAGCTGAAATGCCGCCAGGAACGCATCCGCCACGGCGCCGGTGCCGAGCAGCGCCGCGATCAGGGAATCGCGGGCAAAGCCCAGCAGCCGCGAGGCCAGCGTACCCGTCGAGACGGTCAGGAAGGAGCGGATCATCGGCCCTTTATAATACCGTTGCTTGCCCGCGCGGGTCCGGTCGTGATAGGCCGCGAGCCAGATTTCAGGCCGACAGGAAGCGGATTTCCGCGGGGATCGCAATCCGCCAAACAGGATCAAGGTGAATGGCTGACGTGAAATATGACGTTCTCGGCATCGGCAACGCGCTGTTCGACGTGTTGGTCAGGACCGACGAGGCCTTTTTGGCCAAGCATGGCATGACCAAGGGCAGCATGTCCCTGATCGACGAGGCTCGGGCGGCCGCCATCTACAAGGACATGGGCCCTGCGACGGAAGTCTCGGGCGGCTCTGCCGCCAACACCATCGTCGGCATCGGCAGCTTAGGGGCACGCGCCGCCTATGTCGGCAAGGTCAAGGATGACCAGATCGGCAAGCTCTACTTCCACGACATCCGCGCCGCCGGCGTCGCCTTCAACACGCCAGCCGCAACGGACGGCCCCGCCACCGGCTGCTCCTACATCCTGGTCACGGGCGATGGCGAGCGCACCATGAACACCTATCTCGGCGCGGCGCAGGATCTGTCGCCCGCCGATATCGACCCAGCCGAGGTCGCCGGTGCCGGCATCGTCTATCTCGAGGGCTATCTCTGGGACCCCAAGAACGCCAAGGACGCCTTCGTCAAGGCGGCCAAGATCGCCCATGATGCCAAGCGCAAGGTGGCGCTGACGCTGTCGGATTCCTTCTGCGTCGACCGCTATCGCGACGAGTTCCTGTCCTTGATGCGCAACGGCACCGTCGACATCGTCTTCGCCAACGAGGCTGAGCTGCATTCGCTCTACATGACCTCGGACTTCGACACCGCGCTGAAGCAGCTGCGCAACGACGTCAATCTCGGCGTGGTCACCCGCAGCGAGAAGGGCTGCATGGTGGTGTCAGCGGAAGACGCCGTCGCCGCGCCGGCATTCCCGGTCGACAAGGTCATCGATACCACCGGCGCCGGCGACCTCTTCGCCGCTGGCTTCCTGTATGGCCTTGCGCGCAACTACGCGTACAAGCAGTGCGGCGAGCTCGGCGCGCTTGCGGCGGCCGAAGTGATCCAGCACATCGGGGCGCGGCCCCAGGTGTCGCTGAAGGAGCTCGCCGAGCAGCGCGGACTGACGGGGTAGGCCTCGCTCTCTCCCCCGTCATTGCGAGCGAAGCGAAGCAATCCAGAATCTTTCCGCGGCGGCAGACTGGATTGCTTCGCGGAGCCTGTCATCGGGCCGCGCGTCGCGCGGACCTGTTGGCTCGCAATGACAATGTGGAGGCAGATATGCGCATCATCCTCCGCTGTCATCGCCCGGCTTGACCGGGCGATCCAGTACTCCGAGATGTCTGTCGTTCATGGAGAGGCCGCGGCGTACTGGATTCCCCGCTTTCGCGGGGAATGACAGTCTTCGTGCGGCGACGGCCGTCAACTCCTCACGCCGCCTTCTGCCCGCTCCCGGCAGCATCGAGCCCGGCATAAACCCCGCGCTCGAAGCCCGCGAACGTCTCCAGACACTTCGCGTCGGCGAACGGCAACAGCTGCATCAGGATCACGCCGGTGACGTCGCGCGACGGGTCGATCCAGTAATAGGTGTTGGCGAGGCCTGCCCAGGCGAGGCTGCCTGCGCTTCGCCCTTCAGCGGTCTTGGCGGTGTTGATGAGGAAGCTCAGCCCCCACTTCTTCACCTGCTCCGGATAGAGATCGACGTCGTTGGTGTACATCGGCGCCGCCGTCGTCATCTTGCCCATGGCGAGATCGCCGATGTGGTTCTGTCCCATCGTCGCGACCGTCTCCGCCTTCAGTACCTGGTTGCCGTTGCCGCGGCCCTTGTTGAGAATCATCTGGGTGAACTTGATGTAGTCGCCCGCGGTCGAGTAGAGGCCACCGCCGCCCATGTGGAATTCCGGCTCCTGCTCGAGCTCGAACGGCATCGATGCGAGCTGGCCGTCCTCGCCGCGCGCATGCATGCCGACGAGACGCTTGCGCATGCTATCGGTGATCTTGAACGCGGTGTCGCTCATGCCGAGCGGCGCGAACATATGGTCGCGCAAATACGCATCGAGCCGCTTGCCGCTGACGGCCTCCACCGCCTTGCCGACGAAATCGATATTGGTGCCGTATTCCCAGCGCGTGCCGGGATCGGTCATGATTGGCGTCTTCAGCGCCGCATTCTGGCAGGTGGTAATGGCGGGGATCCCCGTCTTTTCCAGATACACCGCGAGATCGCCGTTCCACATGTTGTAGCAGAAACCGGCGGTGTGGGTCATGAGCTGGCGCAGCGTGATCGGTCCCTTCGCCGGCCGCAGCTTCGCTTCGCCCTTGGCATCGAAGCCTTCGAGCACCTGCGGCTTAGCGAGATCAGGCAGCACCTCGCCGATCGGCGCATCCAGCGACAGCTTGCCCTGTTCGACCAGCTGCATCGCGCCGGCTGATGTCACCGCCTTCGTCATCGATGCGATCCAGAACACGCTGTCCGCAGTCATCGCATCGGGCTTGGACAGATCGCGCTTGCCGAACGCACCCTGATACAGCACGTCGTTACCGCTGGCGGCGATGGCGACGACTCCGGGAATTTCTTTTGCGTCGCTCTTCTGGCGCAGAAGTTCGTCGATCTGGGCTCGGCTTTGCATGCGTGTTTCCTCCGGTTTGATTATTGTTGGAAGTAATCGATTGTCCTCCCGCATGCTCGGCGCGGCAAGCGCATCCATGTACCTGCGCCGGTCGCGATGTCGTGACTTGACGGTCGACGTTCCACGCAGGACGACAACAGAGCTGAACTGTAACACTCCTTCACAACCTGCGGTGGATGTCTGCATCTCGCCGTGGCCATGAATGGGCGCTGGCGGTATGTTTCGCGTGTTTGACTCACTTGAAACATTTTGTGCGTTGCGGCGCTTCAGCACGCGGCCAATTGGCCGGTGACGTTAAGACTTGATGCAAATTGGCGGCTGCTGATCGGCCGCGAGGGGACCTCAAATGATTTCGACCTGGAGTGAATGGAAGCGCTATCCCCGTCCCGGACGGGGCGACAATTTGGAGGCGCCGATCTCGCCCGGCATTTACGAGGTTCGCATCGCCGGCACCGGCGCGCTGTACTCGTTCGGCGCGGTTGACAACCTGGCGCAGGCGCTGGCGCTGCTGCCGGTTGGTTCAAAATCCTGGTTCGGCCGGCGCGACACCTCGGACGTGCCCGATCTCGAATACCGCACCTGTGCGACGTCCTCGAAGGCCGACGCCAAGGCCGCCGCCGAGCGCATGATCGGCCGCCGCGAGACCTATCTGAGCGGCGCGGCCTGAGGCCGCGCTCCCGTTTAGCTGAAGGCAGATGTGCGTTGCGGGGCGGTGCATTGCGCGCCGTCTGTCCCTATATTCCGGGCCGATCCGATTGCGCCCTGAGGAGTAACGCCATGACCCCGACTGCCGCCCGCGCCCCGCAAGCCTCGTCCAATCTGCGCGACCGGTTGAAGGACCCGTCGCTGCTGAGGGAAGCCTGTTACATCGACGGCGCCTGGGTCGGCTCGCCGGTCTTCGCCGTCAATAATCCCGCGACCGGCGTCGAGCTCGCCAAGGTTCCGCAACTTGGCGCGGACGATACCACCAGGGCCGTGGAAGCCGCCGAGCGCGCGTTCCCGGCCTGGGCCAAGCTGACCGCCAAGCAGCGCTCCAACATCCTGCGCAAATGGTTCGAGCTGATCGTCGCCAACCGCGAGGATCTCGCGCTGATCCTCACTTCCGAACAGGGCAAGCCGCTCACCGAGGCGCTCGGCGAGGTCGATATCGGCGGCGCCTATGTCGAGTTCTTCGCCGAGGAGGCCAGGCGCGTCTATGGCGAGACCATCCCGACGCAGCGGAGCGATGCGCGCCTGCTCGCGATCAAGCAGCCGATCGGCGTCTGCGGCGCCATCACGCCGTGGAATTTCCCGAACTCGATGATCACGCGAAAAGTCTCGCCGGCGCTGGCGGCCGGCTGCACCGTGGTGCTGAAGCCCGCCAATGAAACGCCGCTGTCGGCGCTCGCGCTCGCGGCTCTTGCCGAGAAGGCCGGCGTGCCCAAGGGCGTATTCAACATCATCACCGGTGACGCGCCGCCGATCGGCAAGGTGCTGTGCGAGCATCCGGCGGTTCGCTTCGTCGGCTTCACCGGCTCGACCGCCGTCGGCAAGATCCTCTACCAGCAGGCCTCCGTCGGCGTGAAGCGGCTCGGCCTTGAGCTTGGCGGCAACGCGCCGTTCGTGGTGTTCGACGATGCCGACATCGACGCCGCGGTCGAAGGCGCCATCGTCTCGAAATACCGCAACATGGGCCAGACCTGCGTTTGCGCCAACCGCCTCTACGCCCAGGATGGGATTTACGACGAATTCGTGCAGAAGCTATCGAAGAAGGTCGCGGCGATGAAGATTGGTGACGGCACCGAGAGCGGCGTCACGCAGGGCCCGCTGATCAACATGAAGGCGATCGACAAGGTCGAGCGCCACATCGCCGACGCCATCAAGCGCGGCGCCAAGGTCGTCACCGGCGGAAAGCGCAGCGAGCTTGGGCGCTCGTTCTTCGAACCGACCGTGCTGGCCGACGTCAAGCCGGACTCGCTGGTGTCGCAGGAGGAAACCTTCGGCCCGCTCGCACCCGTCATCCGCTTCAAGGACGAAGCCGACGTCATCGCGATGTGCAACGCCTCGCCGTTTGGCCTCGCCTCCTACTTCTACTCCCGCGATCTCGGCCGCGTCTGGCGCGTCGCCGAAGCGCTGGAATCAGGCATGGTCGGCGTCAACACCGGCCTCATCACCACGGAAGTCGCCCCCTTCGGCGGCGTCAAGGAGAGTGGGCTCGGGCGCGAAGGTTCGCATCACGGCATGGAAGAATATGTCGAGATCAAATACGTGATGATGGCGGGGGTGTGAGGGCGCATCAGTCTCTCCGCGTCATTGCGAGCGAAGCGAAGCAATCCAGAATCTTTCCGCGGAGACAGCCTGGATTGCTTCGTCGCCAGCGCAAAATTGCTTCGCAATTTTGTCGCGGGCTCCTCGCAATGACGAAGCGAGGTGCAACAGCTGGAGCTAAATCTTCAGCTCTTTCCCCGTCACGCGCCTGTAGGCTTCGAGATACCGCTTGCTCGTCGCGTCGACGACGCTCGCCGGCAGCGGGGGCGGTGGGGCGTCGCCGTTCCAGCGGCCGGCGCGACGCTCGACGTCGAGATAGTCGCGTAAGGGTTGCTTGTCGAAGCTCGCCTGCGGCTGGCCGGGCTTGTAGGCATCGACCGCCCAGAAGCGCGAGGAATCCGGGGTCATCACTTCGTCGATCAGGATGATGCGGCCGTCCTTGTCGCGGCCGAACTCGAACTTGGTGTCGGCGATGATGATGCCCTGCTCGCGGGCCAGCTCCTCGCCGAGCGTGTAGATCGCGCGCGTCATGCTCTCCAGCGCATAGGCGACCTCGTCGCCGACCACCGCGCGCATCTTCGCGATGGTGATGTTCTCGTCATGGCCGCTCTCGGCCTTGGTTGCCGGGCTGAAGATGGCGGGCTCGAGCTTCTCGCTCTCGACGAGGCCCGCCTTCAGCTTCTCGCCGGCCAGCGTGCCGCTCGCGGCATATTCCTTCCAGGCCGAGCCCGAGAGATAGCCGCGGATCACGCATTCGATCGGAAATACGGTGGTGCGCTTGCACAGCATGGCGCGGCCGAGGATGTCGGTACGATGAGCTTTCAGCGCCGGCGCGGCCGCGATGATCGCGTCGGTGTCGGCGCTGATCATGTGATGCGGTACCACGCCTTCCAATTCGTTGAACCAGAACGCGCTGATTTGAGTCAGCACCGCGCCCTTCATCGGGATGGTCTCGCCCATCACGACGTCGAAGGCGCTGATGCGGTCGGTGGTGACGAGCAGCAGGCGGTCGTCGTCGACGGCGTAGATATCGCGCACCTTGCCGCGTCCGATCTTGGGGAGGGGCAGGTCGCTGGAGAGCATGGTGGTCATCGGCAAAGCCTTCGCGCAAGAAATCCGGCCGCGGCTGACAGTGCGGCCGGAAACCCGATTAGCCTATTCCGGCAGCGGAATGAACTCATGTTCCTGCGGAACTGCCGCGAAGCGGCCGGTTTTCCAGTCCTGCTTGGCCTGCTCGATCCGCTCCTTGCTGGAGGAGACGAAATTCCACCAGATGTGGCGCGGACCCTCCAGTGCATCGCCGCCGAGAAACATCATCCGGGTCGCCTTCAGTGCCTTCACGGTGATGCGGTCGCCCGGACGGAAGATCAGCAGCCGCGGCCCTTCATAGCGCTCGTTCGCGATCTCGACCTCGCCGTCGACCAGGTAGATCGCGCGCTCCTCGTGATCGGGGTCGAGCGGCACGCTCGCGCCTTCCGCCGCCGTGACCTCGGTGTAGAGCCAGGGCGAGACCATCGCGACAGGCGAGGTGATGCCGAACGAGGAGCCCGCGATCACCCGCGCGGTGAAGTCGCGCTCGGAGATCATTGGCAGGTCGCCGGCGGCGTAGTGCTGGAACGACGGCGCGATCTCCTCGGATCCGGCCGGCAGCGCGATCCAGCTTTGCAAGCCGAGCATCTTCTGGCCGGAGGCGCGCTGCGCGTCGGGCGTGCGCTCGGAATGGGCGATGCCGCGCCCGGCGGTCATGAGGTTCATTGCGCCGGGCGCGATCTCCTGGACGTTGCCTTCGCTGTCGCGATGCATGATCGCGCCGTCGAACAGGTAGGTGACGGTGGCAAGGCCGATATGCGGATGCGGCCGCACGTCCATGCCCTTGCCGGACACGAACTGCACCGGTCCGAAATGATCGAAGAAGATGAAGGGCCCGACCATCTGCCGCTTGCCATGCGGCAATGCGCGCCGCACCGCAAATCCGTCACCGAGATCGCGCGTGCGCGGCACGATAACGAGATCGAGCGCATCGCAGGACATGGGATCGCCGAGCACGGGATCGTTGGAGGGTTGCCAGCTCATGGGTAGGCTCCTTTTTACTTTCTTCGGCGCGATCGTAGCACGATTTCGCATCGTCGTCGCGTCAGAGCCTGCTGTCATGCCCGCCACCGGGTCTCGCCTCCGGCGAGCCCGATGACAGGCTCCGGCGGGGCATCCAGTACTCCGCGGCTCATCGGTCTAACCACTACCGTCTCGGAGTACT
>NZ_PSRT01000233.1 GCF_004212635.1 Bradyrhizobium genosp. SA-3
TGGATCGCCCGGTCAAGCCGGGCGATGACAGTCGAGAGTGGGAATCGCCCCCCTACTTCTCCCTCACCGGCACCGTGTAATTTAGGATCAGCCGGCCGCCATCTGGATAGATCGTCTGCCCGGTGATGTAGGACGCATCGTCACTCGCAAGGAACGCCACCACCGACGCCACTTCGCTCGGCTCGCCGCCGCGGCCTGCTGGCGTGCGCGACAACACGGTCTTGCGCGCATCCTCGGACGTGTAGATCGCCGAGGCCACCATATCGGTCAGGATCGTACCCGGCCCGACCGCGACGACGCGGATGTTGTGCGGCGCGAGCGCGACGGCGGCCACCGATGTCAGCTGCTTCATGCCACCCTTGGAGATGGCATAGGTCGCAAGCGTCGGAATCGCCAGCAGCGCGTTCACCGAGGACATGTTGATGATGACGCCCCCTCCGCCCTGCGCGATCATCTGCTTCGCGGCGGCCTGCACGCCAAAGAAGGCACCCTTCAGATTGATGCCGATGACCTCGTCGAAATCCTGCTCGGAGATGTCGAGAATGTCCTGATTGCGGGCCACGCCCGCGTTGTTGACCATGATGTCGAGCCGGCCGAACTCCAGGACTGCTGTGGCGACCGCGCGATCGACGTCCGCGCGCCGCGCGACGTGGCACGGCAGGGCATACAGCTCCTTGGGCTTGCCCAGCTCGTTGACCGTCTTCTCGAGCGCATCCGTGTCGACGTCGGAGATGACCACCTTGACGCCGTCGTCCAAGAATCTCTTCGCGCAGGCCTTGCCGATGCCGCGCGCCGCGCCGGTGATGACGGCGACCTTGCCGGATAGTTTCATGGGCTCACTCCAGGACTTGTGACGATCTCACGGACACGTTCACGCAAAGACGCGCGGGCGCAGTCCCGCATGAAACCAGGTGATCATGGAATAGATGTCGTAAACCGGCAATCCGACCTCGGCCTGAAGCGCGGCCGCATAAGGCGGCATGTTGGTGCACTCAAGCACGATTGCGCCGACATCCGGGTTCCCAGCGACGAGCGCCTTGCCGGCCTCGACAACGTCGCGCTCGGCCTGCGCGACGTCCATGTCGTCCTTCTCGGCCTTGATCAGGACGCGGAAGAATTCCTTGCCGTTCTCGGTGCCGACCAGCGGCGTATCGAGCGGCACGCCGGCGCCTTCGAGATGGGCGGGCGAGAGCGTCGAGCCCGACACGGTGACGAGGCCGACCCGCTTGCCCGGCGGCAAGGTCGCCTGCTCCCACGGCACCTGCATCAGCGACGAGGTCGCAACCGGCACGCCGACGGCGGCCGCGATCTCCTTCTGGAACAGCGAGAGGAAGCCGCAATTGGTGGTGATGGCTTCGGCCCCGAGCCGCACCAGATCCTTCGCGGCATCGATGAAATCAGGCAGCAGGCCGGCCGCGCCCCTCAGCACCACCTTCTCCGGCGAGGCACCGCTCACCACGCGATACAACACGGGGAACGGCCAGGTCGTGCCGTTGCCCATGTCGCCGGGAATGCGGGGAAAGCGCGCTTCCAGCATCAAGATGCCGAGCGGCGCGCCATAAATGGCTTTGCCGCCACGGGCGATGCGGGAGGACGAATTGGCTGGATGGGTCATGGTGCGATCTCAGGGGAAACGATCGGGTGCGAACGGCGCGAGCGGGATCTCAGGCTGCTTGCCGCTGAGGAGCTGCGCGACGAGACGGCCGGTGCGCGCCGAGCCGACCAGGCCGACATGGCCATGGCCGAAGGCATAGACGATGTCGCGAGAGGCCCGTGCATAGCCGATACAGGGCCGTCCATCCGGCATGCTTGGCCGATGACCGAACCAGGTTTTGATGCGCGAGGCTGGAATGTCCGTCGGCAGTTTGGGGAACATGCTGATGAGGTGGTTGCGCAGAATCTCGGCACGCTTCCAGTTCGGCGCGGCCTCTAGGCCGGCGATCTCGACCGTGCCGGCGGCGCGCAGGCCCTTGTCGGTCCAGTTCACCACCATCTTGGCATCTGACGCCATCATCGAGCTGCGCGGCCCCGATTCCGGATTCTCGATCATGACGTGATAGCCACGCTCGGTCTCGAGCGGCAGCGGATCACCGACCGACGCAGTCAATTGCTTCGAGCGGGCGCCCGCCGCCACCACGGCGGCATCGCAAGGGATCTCGCCGGTCTCGGTGACGACGGCGACGAGCGTGTTGCCGGAGAGCTTGAGACCCGTTGCCTTGGCCCGCACGTGCTTCGCACCGCTTGCCAACGCATGTTGCGCGAGGGCCGCGACATAGGCGCCGGGATTGCGGCAGCGGCCGGCCTCCTCCACCACCACACCAAAGGTGTAGCGCGGATGCAGGTCCGGCTCGCGCTGGCGCATCTCATCGGCGTTGAGCTCGAGCCATTCGACACCGACCTTCTTGCGCAGGCGCCAGCCGAGATCGTTGTCGAAATTGCCGCGTGATGGGAACACATGCATCACGCCGTTGCGCTCGATCAATTCAGGCACGCCCGCCTCTTCCGCGAGCTTTTTGTGCAGAAGCGGTGCGTCCCTCAACAGATCGCGCAGCGCGAACGCCGTCTTCTCGACCTGCGCCTCGGTCCAACCCGAGAGCAGATACTTGATCAGCCAGGGCAGCGCCTTCGGCAGATACGACCAGCGGATCGCGAGTGGGCCGAGGGGATCCATCAAATAACCCGGCACCTTCTTCCAGACGCCCGGCTCGGCCGGCGGGATCACCGAATGCGATGACAGCCAGCCGGCATTGCCATAGCTCGCCGCCTGCTCGCCACCGGGCTCGCCCGGATCGATCAACGTGACGCGATGGCCCTCGCGCAGTACCTCGATGGCGCTGATCACGCCGACCGCGCCGGCGCCGATGATGGCGACGTGGCGGCCGGCCGCCATCGCTTAAGCCTTCACCGCTGGCACAAAATCCTTGCCGACCGAGATCGCGCGCGGATCGATGATGCAGTGGAGGATGGACGGCTTGCCCGAGGCGAGCGCGCGCTCGAACGCGGGTGCGAACTCCTCGGTGCGCTCGACGCGCTCGCCATGGCCGCCGAACGCCTTCGCGTACATCGCGAAATCGGGGTTCTTGAGCTGGGTGCCGACGACGCGGCCGGGATAGTCGCGCTCCTGGTGCATGCGGATGGTGCCGTATTGCGAATTGTCGACGACGATGACGATCAGCGGCGCATCGTACTGCACGGCGGTCGCGAACTCCTGGCCATTCATCAGGAAGCAACCGTCGCCGGCAAAGGCGACGACGACGCGATCCGGATATTGCCGTTTTGCCAGCACGCCCGCCGGCACGCCATAGCCCATCGAGCCCGAGGTCGGCGCAAGCTGCGCGGCAAAGCTGTGGAAGCGGTGATGACGATGGATCCAGCCGGCATAATTGCCGGCGCCGTTGCAGACGATCGCGTCCTTCGGCAGGCGGTCGCGCAGCCAGGTCATGACCTGGCCATACTGGAACCTGCCCGGCAGCTCGCGCGCCTTTTCGGTCCAGGCGAGATAATCGGCATGTGCTTTCGCGGCCTCGCCCTTCCAGGCCACCGCGCCGGAAGGCTTCAGCGTCTCGACCGCGGCGGCGAACGCAGCGGGTGTCGCCTGGATCGCAAGGGCCGGCTGATAGACCCGGCCGAGCTCTTCCGAGCCCGGATGCACGTGGATCAGCTTCTGCTGCGGGGTCGGAATGTCGAGCAGCGTGTAGGACGAGGACGGCATCTCCGACATGCGGCCGCCGATGAGCAGAATGACGTCGGCGCCCTCGATGCGCGCCTTCAGCCCCGGGCTCGGCCCGATGCCGAGATCGCCGGCGTAATGCGAATGGTCGGCGTCGATCAGCGAGGCCCGGCGGAACGAGGTCGCGACCGGCAGGTCGAACCGTTCGGCGAACCGCGCGATGCTCCTGGTCGCCTCGTCGGTCCAGCGCGAGCCGCCGAGGATGACGAGCGGCGCCTTGGCGCCGGCGAGCATGGCCCCGAGCTTTTCGATGTCGGCCGGCGCGGGCCAGCTCACCGCCGGCTCGATCCGCATGGCGTCGGCGACCGCCGCGGTCTCGGTCAGCATGTTCTCGGGCAGCGAGATCACCACGGGACCCGGGCGGCCCTGCATGGCGACGCGGAAGGCGCGCGCGACCAGCTCGGGAATGCGATCGGGGCGATCGATCTCGACCGCCCATTTCGCCATGGTGCCGAACACCGCCCTGTAGTCGAGCTCCTGGAACGCCTCGCGCTCGCGCATGCCGGTGTCGACCTGGCCGACGAACAGGATCATCGGCGTCGAATCCTGCATCGCGATGTGGACGCCATGGCTGGCATTTGTGGCACCTGGGCCGCGGGTGACGAAGCAGACACCAGGACGGCCAGTGAGCTTGCCATAGGCCTCCGCCATCATCGCGGCACCGCCTTCGGCGCGGCAGATCACGACGTCGATCGGGCTGTCATGCAGCGCATCGAGCGCCGCCAGATAGCTCTCGCCCGGCACGCAGGTGACACGCTCGACCCCTTGCGCGACCAGCTGGTCGATCAGGATCTGGCCCCCGGTTCGGGTGTTGCGAATGGTCATGACGGCTCCCTCAAGGCTTTGGCGATGCGCCCGAGCGCCTCGCCATTATGTGCGGAATTGGCGTAGGACAGGCCGACACGACGCGCAAGATCGAAAGGCTTCTCGCCGCCTGCGCAGGCGTCATGCCCGCCCTTGCCGTTTGCACTGATCGGGCTTTGAGGCCACGTCCGCGCAATCCCGGCGTCCGCCATGGGCCACACGCCAACCCGTCTATTTTTCCCATCATGATGGCGAGCTTCGACGTCTTCGTCTACGATCCGGCCGAACTAACTCGTCTGGAGCACCGGAATGCAAACCATCGGCCTGATTGGAGGCATGAGCTGGGAGAGCACCGCGCTCTACTACAAGCTCATCAATGAGCGGGTCCGCGACCGCAAGGGCAAGCTGCATTCGGCCCCGCTGCTGATGTATTCCTACGATTTTCAACAGATCAAGGAAATGCAGTACGCCGATCGCTGGAGCGAGGCGGCGGCCAGCCTGGCGGAGGTCGCACGGCAGCTCGAAAGCGCCGGAGCGCGTGCGATCGTGTTGTGCACGAACACGATGCACAAATTGGCACCCGACATCATGTCGAGCTTGACCGTTCCATTCATTCACATCGGGGACGCAACGGCGCAGCGCATCCGGGCGAAAGGGTACCGCCGGCTCGGGCTGCTCGGCACGAAGTTCACGATGGAGCACGACTTTTACATCGACCGGCTGCGCGCGCATGATCTCGACGTCCTGGTTCCTCCTGCCGACGCCCGCGCCGACGTGAATCGCATCATTTACGATGAGCTGTGCCTTGGAACTGTCACCACTCCCTCGCGCCGGCGCTATCAGGACGTGATGGCAGCGCTCATCGCCGCCGGCGCGGAGTGCATCATCCTCGGCTGCACCGAGATCACGATGCTGGTCGGCCCGGACGACACATCGGTCGAGACGTTCGACACGACGGCGATTCATGCCGAGACGGCGGCCGATTTCGCGATGGGATGATGCTCGAACGCATGCCGCTCCCATCGAAGCGCATCAACGACCCCGAGCGCACCAAGCGCGACATCCTCGAAGTGGCGATGGCCGAATTCGCCCGCGAGGGCTATTCCGGCGCGCGGGTCGACGCCATCGCCGCCCGGACGCGCACGTCGAAGCGGATGATCTACTATTATTTCGGCGGCAAGGAGCAGCTCTACCTCGCGGTGCTCGAAGAGGCCTATCGCAGCATTCGTGCGCTGGAGGATCAGCTCGACATCGAAAGCTGCGACGCCCGCGAGGGATTGCGCCGCCTGATCGAGGCCACCTTCGACCATGACGAACGCAATCCGGACTTCATCCGCCTCGTCAGCATCGAGAACATCCACCATGGCAAGCATCTGAAGCAGAACCCGCAGCTGCGCCAGCTCAACGCCAGCGTGATCGCGACGCTCGACGGCATCCTGAAGCGCGGCCGCGCGGAAGGCGTCTTCCGCGACGACGTCGACGCCATCGACCTGCACCTCGCCATCTCTTCCTATTGCTTCTTCCGCGTCGCCAACCGCGACACGTTTGGTGCGCTGTTCGACCGCGACCTCAGCGAGCCCGGAGTGCTGGCGAAGAGCCGGACCCAGATCGTGGAGATGATTTTGGCCTGGCTGGGGGCGAAGGGGTGAGACGGCCGCCACACTTTCAGTGTCGTCCTGGCGAAGGCCAGGACCCATACTCCGAAGAATTAGTTGTCGCACGAGCTGCTAACCGCCAGTCTTCGCCAAACCCAATCCTGTGGTTATGGGTCCCGGCCTTCGCCGGGACGACATCGGGCCTCACCCGCTCCTCTTCTGCCGCGTGCTCGCCAGTAGCACCAGCATGAAGGAGGCCGCCGTCATCAGCGTCGAGATCGCGGCGATGGTCGGGTCGATCTCGTCGCGGAGCGCGGTGAACATGCGCTTGGTCAGCGGCTGGAACTGGCCGCCGGAGATGAACAGCGCGACGATTGTCTCGTCCATCGCCGAGATGAAGGCGAAGATGCCGCCGGCGAGCACACTGGACTTGATCTGTGGCAGCGTCACCGCGAAGAAGCTGCGCAGGCGGTTCATGCCGAGGCTGCGCGCCACCATCTCTTGCGCGGGGTCGAAGCTCTGCAGGCCAGCGAGCACCGAGATGACGACATAGGGTAATCCCAGCATCACGTTCGCGAGCACGAGGCCGGGCATGGTTGCGACCAGGCCGACCTTGGCGTAGACGAAGAAGATGCCGACCGCGGTGATGATGATCGGCACCACCAGCGGCAGCAGCAGCGCCATGTGGATGATGCGCATGATGCGCAGCTTCGACTGGCTGATGGCATAGGCGGCAGCCACGCCAAGCGGGGTCGCGATCACGACGGTCAGCAGCGCGACCGTCAGCGTCACCCGCGTCGCCTGCATCCAGGCGGAGTTGGCGAAATATTGCTGGTACCAGCGCAGCGAGAAGGACGGCGGCGGGAAGGTCAGGAAGCGCGCGCTGGAGAACGAGATCGGCGCGATGATCAGGACGGGAAGGATCAGATAGACCAGCACCAGTGCGCTGACCACGTAGAGAGCAATCCGTGCGGGCGAGGCGCGCATCATTTCTGCCCCAACACACGATCGAGCGAGATGAAGCGGCTGACGACGAAGAAGATCAGGAGCACGCTCAGGAGCAGCACCACTGCGACCGCGCTGGCCGCCCCGAACTGGTTGTAGAGCTCGACATTGCGGCTCACCAGCATCGACACCATCACGGTGCGGCCGCCGCCGAGCAGCTCTGGCGTGATGTAGAAGCCGAGGCAGAGCACGAATACTATGGTGCAGCCAGCGAGCACCCCCGGCAGCGACAGCGGCAGGAACACGCGGAAGAACGTCAACGACGGGCTCGCACCCAGGCTGGCGCCGGCCTGCATGAGATCGCCGGGGATCTTCTGCATGGTGGCATAGAGCGGCAGCACCATGAACGGCAGCAGGATGTGCACGGTCGCAACCACCGTGCCGAACGTGTTGTGGACCAGAGCGAGCGGCTCGGAGATCACGTCCAGATAGCGCAAAAACTGGTTGATCACGCCGGTGCGCTGCAGCAGCGCCAGCCACGCATAGGCCCGGACCAGCACGCTGGTCCAGAACGGCAGCACCACCAGCGACAGGATGAGGATGCTCCACGCTTTCGGCAACGCGTTGGCGAGATAGGCCACGGGATAGCCGAGCAACAGCGCGATTCCCGTGACCGCGAGACTGATCTCGAAGGTCAGCGCAAAGCTGCGCCAATAGACATCCTCGGTGAAGACGCGGCGATAATTCTCCAGCGTGAAGCCGTCGTGGTAGACCGACTGCCATGCGAGCCAGCCGACCGGCAGCACGATCAGAGCCAAGATCACCAGCAGCGCCGGCGACACCAGCGCCAGCATCAGGCCGTGCTCGCGGCGCTGATGCTTCTGCGATGGATCGGACACGGATGTCGTCAAGGCAGCCTCGCTCATCTCGGGTGCTGCACCTCTCCCGCTT
>NZ_PSRT01000234.1 GCF_004212635.1 Bradyrhizobium genosp. SA-3
CCGGCCGCAAGGCCGCCCAGGAAGCCACCGCCGCGGCCGAACAGGCCGCCGCGCGCCGGCGCGGTCGCGGCCGAATTCATGCCTGCGCCCGGCTGGGTGTAGGTGCGGTTGAACTGCGAGGTCGAGCCCGGCGCGGTCGTGGTCGATGGCGGAGCCGAATAGGTGCGCGAGCCGCGCGAACCCGACGAGAAGCCGCCGCCGACGCGGGCATCAGCGGACGAGATCGCCAGCGCGGTCGGCAGCGCAAGCGCCAGCACCACGGCGATCGTCTTGAAAAGACTGCGGGATCGTTGCGAGAAAGTCATGTGCGTTTCCCAAATCCCCGGCATGGGGAGGTGCGCTTAAGATGGGCAGACTTCCCGAAAAGTGAAGCCGGTTTCGGAACCTAAAGCTGCGGCCCTCAGTCGCGGGGATGTGGCAAAAGCCCATATTTGGCGGGGGTTTGGCCGGGCGGGGAACCGAGGTCGCGGGATACCGGCGCTTTTGCGATGGGATTTCCGCTTTTTCCCTCGTCGTTGCGAGCGCAGCGTCCCACCACGTCATTGCGAGGAGCTCTTGCGACGAAGCAATCCAGGCTCTTTCCAAGGAGACGCCCTGGATTGCTTCGCGGAGCCTGTCATCGGGCCGCGCCTTGCGCGGACCCGGTGGCTCGCAATGACGGGATTGAAGCAGTCGCGCGCATACACTTCCGATGTCGTCCTGGCGAAAGCCAGGACCCATTACCCTGAGAGGCAATTTGGCGAAGGCCGGTCGTTCGGGATTGGCAGCGTGCGCAACCGAGAGATCACGCGGTATGGGTCCTCGCTTTCGCCAGGACGACGGCGGAGGTTGTCGCGCGTCAGTGCAATCTCTCGGGCACAACGCTCACCCCGCCTTCGTCATCGTCTCCTTCACCGCCGCCACGAGCTGGCTCAGCGTGAACGGTTTTGGCAGGAAGTCGAACTGCTGGCCCTCGGGGAGGCTCTTCTCGAACGCATCCTCGGCGTAGCCGGAAACGAAGATGAACTTGATGTCGGGGTTCTTCTCCCGCATCGCCTTCAGCAGCGTCGGGCCGTCCATCTCCGGCATCACCACGTCGGAGACGACGAGATCGATCGCGCCGCTCTGCTCCTCCAGCACCTCCATGGCCTCGACGCCGTTCTCGGCCTCGACCACGGTGTAGCCGCGCGAGCGCAGGCCACGCGCGTTCAGGGCACGCAGGCCCTCTTCGTCCTCGACGAGGAGGATGGTGCCCTGGCCTGTGAGATCGGTGCGCGGCTTGGCTTCCGCCACCAGCGCGGCGTCCTTCGCGGCGCCACTGGCCGCGCTGACCAAAGCTGCGGGCTGCTCGACCTGCACCTCCGGCTCGGCATGATGGCGCGGCAGGAAGATATGGAACGAGGTGCCCTGCCCCGGCTCGGAATCGACGTAGATGAAACCGCCGGTCTGCTTGACGATGCCGTAGACGGTGGAAAGCCCGAGCCCGGTGCCCTTGCCCACCTCTTTCGTCGAGAAGAACGGCTCGAAGATCTTGTCGCGGATGTCGGCGGGGATGCCAGTGCCGGTGTCGGCGACCTCGATCCGGACATAGTCGGCGGCCGGCATGCCCTTATAGGCGAGCTTGCCCGCGTCTTCGGTGCTGACGTTGGCGGTGCGGATGATCAGCTTGCCACCATCCGGCATCGCGTCGCGCGCGTTCACCGCGAGATTGACGATTACCTGCTCGAACTGGGAGACGTCGACCTTCACCGGCCAGAGATCGCGGCCGTGGACAAGGTCGAGCTTGACCTTCTCGCCGATCAGCCGGCGCAGCAGCATGGTGAGATCGCTCAAGGCATCGCCGAGATCGAGCACCTGCGGCCGCAGCGTCTGCCGCCGCGAGAACGCCAGCAGCTGCCGCACCAGCGTCGCGGCGCGCGTCGCGTTCTGCTTGATCTGCATGATGTCCTGGAACGACGGATCGGTCGGCTTGTGCGCGTTCAGCAGGAAGTCGTTCGCCATCATGATAGCGGAGAGCACGTTGTTGAAGTCGTGGGCGATGCCGCCGGCGAGCTGGCCGACCGTCTCCATCTTCTGCGACTGGTTGATCTGGTTCTCCAGCGCGCGCCGCTCGGTGGTCTCGAGCATGTGCACGATGGCGGCTTCCGCCTCGTTCTCGGCCGCATCGACCGGCGTAACAAAGAACTGGCCCCAGCGCTCCTTGGTCCCCTCCAGCGCCACCTCGACCGGCGCGATGTCGGCCTGGCCTTCAGCGGCCTGGTTGATGGCCGCGATCAAAAGGTGCCGGTCGCGCGAATTGACCGCGCGGAAGATCGACTTGGAGGCGCTGTCGAGCCCGAGCGCCTGTCCGAGCTTGGCGTAGCGCGCGTTCGCGCGCACGACGTTGCCGCCGCGATCCACCGTCGCGATCGCCATCGGCGTGTGGTCGAAGAAGCGCATGAAGCGCACTTCGGCGGCGCGGTCGGGATCGCTGCGCTCGTCGCGGGCGCGGCTGATCACGAGCGTGCGCGACGGCCCCGGCGCGCCGTCGGCGCCGAAGGCGAGCTTGTGATAGAGCCGCACCGGCATGGTCTTGCCCGTGCGCATGCGCAGGTCGATGTCGAAGACTTCGGTCTTCACTTCGCCCGGGACCGCCACGATCGAGGTCAGCAGCGAGGCGCCATCGCCGGAGACGATGTCGGTGAGCTTCAATCCACCCGAGCCGATCTCGGCGAGTCGTAGTCCAGCCAGTTCGCCAGCGTCGCGTTGACATAGGCGAGCTCGCCGGCCGGATTGACCGAGAAGAAGCCGCAAGGCGCGTGATCGAGATATTCGATCGCGTGCTGGAGCTCCTGGAACACGTCTTCCTGGCGCTCGCGGTCGCGGGTGATGTCGGCGATCGACCACACCGCATATTTCGCCTCGCGCTTGCCGGTGCCGAGCGGGCGCACCCGCATGCGCAGCCAGCGGCCCTGATTGCCGTCCTGGCCGGAGATGCGCACCTCCTCCTGCTGCCGCTTGCCTTCGCGGGCGGCTTTGAGCAGGCGGAACACGGCTTCGGAAACGTCGGGGTTGCCGATGAAGACGCGCTCGACGGGGCGCACGTCCTGCGGGCCGGTGGCGCCGGTCAGCGTCAGATAGGCCGCGTTGGAATAGACCACATGCCCGCGCGCATCGGTGACAGCGTGCCCGTCGAACGCGTGATCGGAGATCCGGGCAATGATGGGATCGTCGAGATTGCGGTCGGCGAAGCGGATGATGCCGGCGGCGAAGGCGAACAGGTTGAACAGGCCGACCATCGCCAGCACGGCGAGGATGCCGAGGATATAGGGCTGCGCCTGCACGCGACCGAGCGTCATCAGCCCGATGGCGACCGCGACGAGGCCGGCGGCCACCAGCAGCACCAGCGCGATGCTGCCCGAGCGCGGCGACGGCTCGTGCGCCGCAGCGGGCTCGCGTGTGAGGTCGTGGTCGGTCTCAGCAGTCATTTCACGCTGGCGCAGCCTGTCGGCAGAGAATCAACGCGCTACGGGGCGCGCAGGGTCCTCCCTGCCTGAATCGGACCCAAAGGTGCAAGGGCAGCAGGAGCGAAAGGTATGCTGATTCCCAGATTACGGCCATTTCCGGTACTTTTCGGACATTTTATCCCCGCCCGGCGCCGAATCCGCGCTTCAGCCGCATGACGTAGCCGATGACTTCGGCGACCGCATGGTAGTGCTCGGTCGGGATTTCCTGGTCGATGTCGACGGTGGCGTAGAGCGCGCGGGCGAGCGGCACGTTCTCGACGATCGGGATGTCGTGCTCGCGCGCGATCTCCCGGATCTTGAAGGCGAGATTGTCGACACCTTTGGCGACGCAGATCGGCGCCGACATGCCGCGCTCGTAGGACAGCGCCACCGAATAGTGGGTCGGGTTGGTGATGATCACGGAGGCCTTGGGAACCGCCGCCATCATGCGCTTCTTGGCGCGCTGCTGCCGGAGTTGCCTGATCTTGCCCTTGATATGCGGGTCGCCTTCGGACTGCTTGAACTCTTCCTTGATCTCCTGGAGCGACATCTTCTGCCGCTGGAACCAGCTGCGGTACTGGAAGAAATAGTCGGCGATGGCGACGATCGCGAGCGCCGCCACCACCGCGCCGAGCAGATGGATGGTCATGCTGGTGGTGGCGCCGAGCATGGCGGCCGGATCGAGCTTGACCATCGCCTCCATGCGATGCCGCTCCGGCCACAGGATCATGGTCATGACCACGCTGAGCGCGATCAGCTTGCCGAGGCCTTTCAGGAAGTTCGCCGCCGCCTGCTTGCCGAAGATGCGCTTGAAGCCGGCGCCGGGCGAGATCTTGTTGAATTTGGGTTTCAGGGATTCGGCCGACCACACCAGACGGTGCTGGAGCATGTTGCCGGCAATTGCCGCCAGCACCAGCATCAAGAGGGGCACGCCGATTGCCGTGAGCACGGCGAACTCGATCTGCTGCATCAGCGCGAGCAGAGCCTTGCCGTCCGTCTTGATCATCCAGGAATTGGCGAGCAGGTTGCGCATCGGCGTCAGCAGCCCGCTTCCGACCGAGCCCGAGAAGGTCGAGACCACGAGCGTGCCGCCCGCCATCATGAACCAGGTGTTGATCTCCTGGCTCTTGGCGACGTCGCCGCGTTCGAGCGCATCGTCGAGGCGCTTTTGCGTCGGGTCTTCTGTTTGACTCTCGGGATCGTTGTCTTCCGCCATCGATCACCTATTTGAGCGGCATCATCTGGTGCATGACACCAATGAAATAGTCGAGAAACGTACCCATCATCGCCGTGAGCACCACGGCGAGGACCAGAAAGCCCGCGAAGATCGAGAGCGGCACGCCGACGAAATAGACCTGCATCTGCGGCATCAGCCGCGCCAGCACACCTAGCCCGATGTTGAAGACGAGGCCGAACACCAGAAACGGTCCGGAGAGTTGCAAGCCCAGGCGGAACGCGGCTGCAAAGGCCCGCGTTGCCAGCGAGGCGATGTCGCCGCTCGAGACGGTCTCGCCCGGCGAGAAGATCTTGTAACTGTCGTTCAGCGCCGCGATCACCAGATGGTGGCTGTCGGTCGCAAACAACAACGTCACGCCCAGTATGGTCAGGAAATTGCCGACCAGCACGCCCTGCTGTCCCTGCGTCGGATCGACCGAGGTGACGAAGCCGAGCCCCATCTGCTGCGCGATCACGGAGCCGGCGACTTGCAGGGCCGAGAGCGTCACACGGGCGGTCGCGCCCAGCACGATGCCGATCGCGATCTCATGCAGCATCAGGACCAGGAGCGGTGCGAGCGAGCCCATGTCGACATGATAGGCATTGCGGTGCAGGGGCAGGATGATCAGCGTGAGCAGCAGCGCGATCGACAGCTTGATCCGCGTCGGGATGTTGGTCTCACCCAGGCCCGGCAGCAGCATCACCATCGCACCGACCCGGGCGAAGGCGAGCATGAAGGAAGCGGCGAGCGCCGGCAGCAGCGAGACGTCGATGCGCATGGTTTACGCATCTTGCCTCAGCCGCCGATGATTCGCGACGAGATCCGCAGCATGTGGGCGTGGAGCGAGTCGGCCATGAACGGTAGCGCCAACAGCATCGTGGCGAAGATGGCCAGGATCTTCGGCACGTAGATCAGCGTCTGCTCCTGGATCTGCGTCAGCGCCTGGAACAGCGACACGATGACGCCGACCACGAGGCCGACCACCATCAGCGGCGACGACACGATCACGATGGTCCAGATCGCATCGCGCGCGACGTCGAGGGTTTCGGGTCCGGTCATTTGCAGAATTCCTTATTCAACCTTCATCCCCGCCACCCTGGCGAGGAACGAGCGCCCTCTCCCCGTCATTGCGAGCGCAGCGAAGCAACCAGGCTGCCGCCACGGAAAGACTCTGGATTGCTTCGCTGCGCTCGCAATGACGGTTGGGGCGAGCGCCATTCCCTATCAGATCGGCATCTTCATGATGTCTTCATAGGCCGCGATCACGCGATCGCGGACCGAAACCAGCGTGGACACCGCGACGTCGGTGTCGGCGACCGCCGTCACCACGTCCATCACGTTGGCCTTGCCGGCGGCCATCGCCACCGTCTGCGCGTCGGACTTGCGGCCGGACTCCATGACGCTGCCGACAGCGTCTTTCAGCAGCGAAGCGAAGGATTGTCCGCTGGGCTCGCTGCCCTTGCCGGCACCGCTGTTCTCCAGCACGCGGGCGAGACTGGCGTAAGTATTGGCGGCGATTGTCGGTGATGCCATGGCTCAAATGTCCTGTTCAGCTCTTGAGGATGTCGAGCGTGCGCTGGATCATCCGGCGCGTCGCACTGATGATGTTGAGATTGGCCTCGTAGGACCGCTGCGCATCGCGCATGTCGGTCATCTCGACCACCGAGTTCACGTTGGGATATTTGACGTTGCCGCTCGCATCCGCGGCCGGATTGTTCGGCTCGTATTTGACGCGGAAGCTGGACTGGTCGGGCTTGATCCTGCCGAGCGTGACGACTTGCGCATCGAGCGTGCGGTCGAGCGCGGAAGAAAAGGTCGGCACCTTGCGCCGATAGGGATCGCCGCCTGATGTCTGCGAGGTCGAATCCGCGTTTGCGATGTTCTCCGAGATCACCCGCATGCGACCGGCCTGGGCCCGCAGGCCGGAGGTCGCGATCGCCATCGAGCGGGCAAAATCGCTGCTGTCATTCGCCATGATGGGGCTCCTCTAGCTCTAACCCTTGCCGATCGCGGTCTTGAGCAGATGCAGGCTCTTCGAATAGAGCGAGGTCGCCGCCGCGTAGTCCATCTGGTTGCTGGCCGCCTTCATCATCTCCTCTTCGAGATTGACGGCGTTGCCCGCTGGGCGGGTCTCAAAACCCGCATTCTTGTTCTGGTCGAATGCGGAGGCCGCGCCTGACGGCGTCATATGGGAGGCGCTGGTGCGGGCAAGGGCCAGAGGCCCCATCGAGCCCGTCACGGCGCCGGTCTTGTCGAGCTTCGGCTCGACCAGGTCGCGCGGCCGGAATTTGGGGGTATCGGAGTTGGAGACGTTCTCGGACAGGACGCGCTGGCGCTCCTGGTGCCACTGCATCTTGGTCCGAAGCGCCGACAGCACCGGGAGGTCGTTGATGGACATGGTTGCGGCTCCTTCCGCCCTTCCCGGACCTTGAGGTCCGAAGCTAGGCAGAATTTGCCGCCTGTATGGTTAACAGCTGGTTAAAGATGTCACGGGTGCCTGTTCCCCGACGGCACACGAAATGCGCGCTTTGTGATTCGACGCTGCCAAAAGTGGCATTAACCCAACCGTTTGGCGGCGCGTACACGGGCCAAGAAGTCGTTTTGGATCGAGCGATTCATAGGTTATTAAGAGTTGGGGACGGCAAAACTTGCCGTGGAACATTAAGAGATCGCAGTTTGGGGCATCGTAGGCCGGTGGTTGGCGCGTCTGACCATGGGCACGAGAAGAGCACCATTTGTCGGGGACAAGTATGCAAGGCAGCCCTATCACCTTCATCGTCGCGTTCATCGTCGTTCTGGCGTTGATCGGCGTCGCTGCATGGCTGGTTCGCCGATTCGCCGGCAGCCGGCTGGGCGCCAACACCCAGCGCGGCAGGATGCCTCGGCTCGCCGTGATCGATGCCGCCGCGGTCGACGGCCGGCGTCGCCTGGTGCTGGTCCGGCGTGACAATGTCGAGCATCTCCTCATGATCGGCGGCCCGACGGACATCGTCGTCGAGCCCAACATCGTTCGCGCCGCGTCCGGCCGCGACCAGCTTCCGCAGCGTCCCAGCGCCGCGGAACCGCCCCGCCTCGCCCCCATGCCCGATTCCGGCGGCTGGGCCGACGAAGTGCCGCGACCCGAGCTGCTGGATCATCCCGAGCCACACATGCCCGAGCCGCC
>NZ_PSRT01000235.1 GCF_004212635.1 Bradyrhizobium genosp. SA-3
GAGTATAGCAGCCTTCTGTTTCAGCAAAACTTCGTCAAACAACTCAAGATCGCTGCCGCGCGAATAAAAATCCAACCACAGCGCGAAATGATTTACCACTGGATGCAAGCGCCGTTGGCTGCAACGCCGCCTGTTAGCCACTAGACCGCATCAAAAATGGATCCACGGACACAGCTAATCGGTCCGCAATTTGCGTGGCGGCTGGCATGGACTGCTTTTCGAGAGGTAGCGAGCCGAGAGAATTGGCGGCCAGGCCTGTACAAGCGACAAGAGCAGCTATTGCAACCGCAGCGAGATATTCGGTTCTCATCTTGTCCCTCCCTTCTAGCCATGAACTAACCGGGTGCTCTTAGAAATGGTTCCGAGTGCTGTTCGTTTCCTCGTTCGAATGGAGGCCTGCGTCGCGATCCCAAGGAACGAAAGCGCCTGCCAAGGCTTTGGAAGAACACGAGACCGCCGCTCGCCGTTACCGATACGGCGCAGATCGCGGGATAGCCAAAGGCCGCTGCGAGCGGTCCGCTGTTCTGAATGCAAGCGCTCGCGTAGATAGCCAAAAGCGACGGTCTCCGGTTCCTTGATTAGGGCAGCCGTACTCGCAGGCGGCGAAGCTGCGGGAAGGGGTAGGCATGGAGGTTCGTTGTGCCCCGCCGCATCGACATAGACGACAAACACAGCCGGGCAATTGCTAAGGAAATCGGCGACCACCTGCGCGGGACGCTAAAGCCTGAGCCGGACCAACCGGAGAGGCTAAAAACGCAGATCGAACGGCTCCGGAAACTAGAGGAGCGCTCACCGTCAATCGTTCCTGGGGCCGAGCGTGGGACAAAACCTCGCCGTTGAGATGCAGGCGATGGCCCAACGCGAACGAGCAGTGCCATTGGTGAAGGACGTGCGATAGCGCCTTAACGGGGCGGCTGCAATTCAGCCGACGCCATCCATTTGTCTATCCGAGACACCGTTTCGATCTGGCGCAGTCTCCGCTCGATCAATTCGCGCTGTTCTTGTTGGCTCGTATTTTCCAGTTGCACTTCGAGGCGAGCTTTTTCAGCGGACAGGAGTTCACGAAACGTGTGTGGGATAGAGGGTTTGCAATGCATCGCTCTCGCCTCTGTAACCGTCGGCGGGAGAACGGTTGATCTCTCAGCCACCGGCGGCCAAGTTAGTTTGCCGGTGATGCCCGTTAACGAACAAGCCGCCGGAGGGGTTCAAGCGGGAACCGCCATTGCCAACCGAACTCATTTTGGTGGTTGTAGCCCGCGTGAGTTCAGCCACTCAAATATGTGGGATCCTGTCTCGGCTTGGCGGGCCCTGCGGACAAGGCGCTCGCGGTCAATGCCCGGCGGGGTGCCTTGAGCCTGCTTGCGCAGCCGTCGTGCTTGCTCTGCAAGGCGTTCGTCAAGCGGACTTGTTTGTGTCAAACGATGAGGCTCTGGCATTTGCTCCCTCCCTTCGAGGACTGGCGGGAGCGCAACCGGCGTTCTCATCACCGATAACTGCCAAGGCTTCGCGCGGCGACAGCATAGTGTGCGCCCGGAAACTGAGCAGCGCCAGGACAAAAAACGTTAAGTGTCAACTGGCCCTGCGATGCAGCATGCGATCTGCGCCATTTCACCGGGTCCTACCGATTGTGGCGAGGACCGGGGGGACGCGCGATGGCCGCCTTGAGAATATCTGGCGGCGTAAAGCGCGGTAAACCGGTTTAGCGGGCCGGGAAGCCGCTACGGCTTGGCCGTGGTCTGCTGGCCTACGACTTGGTCAGGAAGCAGCCCATCTCGGCAAAGCGCCAAAGGGCGCTTCTCAGCCAAGGTGCGCCAGCACTAGCCAAGCGATGATAGAGAGGCAGACGGCAATTCCGGAATACGGTAACGCGACGCGCATGGTCGACCCTCGCGAACCACCGTGATCGTCGCTCTTTAGTTGTCATTCGTCTATTACAAAATTGAAAGGCAGTCGCATTCGGATTCGCATTGCTCTTTTCGGAGACCTTGTCCCGGTTGGCCATATCGGCCAGCACTGGTATAGCTTTCTCATCGCTTTTCTGGCGTTTTCACCATGGGCATTTTCGGAGAGCGTCATGGCAACGCGTGAACATTGGCAGATGGATGCCAGCGCCCCTGAGCTCTATGAGCGCTATCTCGTCCCTGCTATCACGTCGATTTGGGCCAAGGATCTGCTCGACCGTACCAGGCCGACAAATGGGGAAAGCGTACTCGATGTCGCCTGCGGAACCGGCGTCGTGGTGCGGCTGCTGGATGAGCGGGGGCTCGTCGGGAGGTTGGTTGGCATAGACCTCAACACGGCGATGTTGGCGGTGGCTCGGACGAAATCGACCAAGGTCGAGTGGATCGAAGGGAGTGCGCTGCACTTGCCATTCGAGACGCATAGTTTCGATGTCGTGCTCTGCCAACTCGGACTGCAGTTTTTCCCTGATCGACCGCTGGCTCTCAGAGAGATGGCTCGGGTCCTCAAGGCGCGAGGTCGCGTCGGCCTCAGCGTCTACAACGCCATTGAACGAACGCCAGCCGCGCACGCTTTCGTGCAGGCACTCGACAGTTTTCTCGGACCTCAGTCCTCGCGGACGAAACGCTCCGAGCATCTTTCCTGCGCTGCCGAAGACCTCGGCGACTGGGTGCGGCAGGCTGGCTTTGAGGACGTCAATGTTGCGACCGTATCGAAGCAAATTAGCTTTCCTTCTGCGCTGGATTACGTCCGCTTCCAGCTCACGGCGACCCCGATGGCTGCGCTGCTAAAGTGCCTGGATGGTCCCGGGCGTGAACGCATGATTGCCGCCGTCGCTGATGACGCGGCGGCTCGCCTCGATCCCGCTATGCTGGCGAACGGCGGGCTGACATTCCCGCAGCAATCTTTCGTGGTGACGGCTTCGCTCCACTGAGGCCCGCTATGGGTCGAAAGCGGAGGTCGAAGCGAGCGCGGTCCGCGTCCGCTCTACCGACGATAGCTGACATCACAACGGGATCGGCGTGGTTCGGCTCAGGGCCAATAGGCGACATTGAAGGCTTGGCTTGGAGATCGCCAACGGACGCTTCCATCTCGACGCCGCGCAGCTATTGCCCCGCGTCTCCAGCTCCACCTCAGTTTACCGGACCGGCCTGATTACTCGTTCACGCACAACTCGCCGCGAGCGTGCGAATCAAATCCGCCGCCCTGCCGACCGATGCCGGTGAGAAAAATGACCCGACCGGTGGAGTTGCTGAATCGATCGGTTCCCTTGACGATCTTATCCAGTTGGCTGAAAGCTAGCGACTCGGTTTCGTACACGCCAGCAGTGCTGGTCGTGAACGTCCCCCCTTTTGCCGTGACTAGCACCGTTCCCGCGTAAGATTGCAGTGTTTTGGGCAACGAAGGCAGTCCTGCCGTTTCGGCCATTCCGTGCGCCGTGAAAAGCCACGTTGCGCCGCTTAGAGCGGGCTCGTTGCTCATGACTGTTCCGACAGTGCAAAGGTCGATCTGGCTTAAGCAACCTTCCTTGGTCATCTGAAGCGCAATTGTAGCCTCGAAGTTTCGGCACTGCGCGGGCTGTTGTGCGAAGCCGGCGCTTGTCGAAAGTGCAAGGATTAGGGTTGAAAGAAAGGCAGTTTTCATCACGCCCTCCTACTTATGTGCACTCTTAGTGATGTGCACTCTACACCCGATCGAATGGGTAAACGAGAGCGTGCCCGCTGCCAGATCGAAAGTCCGTTCAGGGTCATTCGCGTCGATCAGCTTTGACCATGACTAAGGCCGGTTTATCCAAAGAGCCGACGCCAAGGTGAGGATTGATATTCGACGCTAAGGGCCAGGAACGGACTCATGCACCGCCGCAATTATCTATTCGATCACCTCGTCGGCGCGGGCGAGCAGCGTCATTGGAATGTCGAGACCGAGCGCCTTAGCGGTCTTGAGGTTGATATTCAGGGTCACGTCCGTCGTCTGCTGGACGGGAAGTTCCGCCGGACGCGTCCCTTTCAGAATGCGATCAACATAGCCTGCGGCGCGTTGCCATAGTTTGAAAAGGTTGGCCGAGTAAGACATCAGTCCTCCTCTCTGAGTCGAGTCGCGGAATGGATAGACCGCCGGCATTCGCCGCTCTGCGGTGAGCGCGATCAGCCGGGGAACGAGGGGTATCAGCGATGGATCGTCGGTGACGACCAGGCCGTCGAGGCCGCTCTCTCCCAGAGCGGCGAAGCTGTTATCGATTTCCGCGAGCCGCACCGAGAGGGCTGTCAACTCGAGACCGAGCCCGGGTGCCGCTTTTTGCATGAGTTCGACTTGGTTGGCAGTCGTCGGATTGTCAGGATTCCACAACACGGCGACACGATGCACTTTCGGTGCCACCTCCTTCAGCAGCTCCAGCCACTTGACGCCGTAATCGCCGGAGAGCTGCGACAGCCCGGTGATGTTGCCGCCTGGCCGGGCAAGGCTTGCCACAAGACCGGCTCTGACAGGATCTCCGCTCATGCAGACGATCGGCACCGTGGATGTTGCACGTTGCGCGGCCTGCGAAGTGGGTGTGCCTGGAGTCACGAGAACATCGACGTTGAGCGTGAGGAGTTCAGCGATCAGCGCAGGAACGCGCTCCGGCTTTCCCTCGGCATAGCGTTCTTCGAGCAGCAGGTTGCGCCCCACTACATATCCCAGGTCTGCAAGTCCCTGACGGAATCCGGTCTGGTAGTACACGTCCGTCCCGCGAACGCCGCTCCAGACGTAGCCGACCCGCGGCACCGCAGGTTGCTGCGCGTGGGCTGCGAGGGGCACGGTTACCATCGCGGCGCCAAGAAGCGTGACAAAATCGCGGCGTTTCATTGAGCCACCTCGCGGCGCGCTACCGCTACAATATGCGCCCGCAACTTGGAATTTTGAATGGGTTGAGCCGCTGAAATAAGCGTCAGCCCGAGATGAGTCCAAAGGCGGACCTTGGTGACGTGTCCCGCATGGAAATGACATCCACGTTGGTGGCGGATTTCGTTGAACGGTGAGCCTCCTGAGTAGAGGCAGCGCAGTTCCCGATGTCCGGGTTGGGTCATGAGCGGCGGTCACCGCAACCATCGTGCAACGTCCGGTCTCCCGCAGACAGCCGACATGGCGGCGGCTCGTTCGTTGTTCAGCTCGGGGTCAATCGCGACCGTGGGAGAGCTGGGCGCACAGATTGTCCTCTGCCCAACCGAGGAATAAGATGCCTTCCAACTTCCGAGTTGCAACGATCCAAGGCGTACGTTCGTCCTGGACAAGGGAGGAGCCTCATCATCGGAGGTACACATGGCAGCGGAAGATCTTGATCGCGCAATCGAGCGAAGTCATCGAGCTGTGGCGGCGGTATTTCGGGGTGATCCGGACCCGGCGAAAGCTCTCTTTTCAGATGGTGATGACGTAACTTTGGGTAACCCTTTTGGGCCCTATGCATGCGGCCGCAAAAAGGTCGAAGAAACAATTGCTGGTGCCGCATCGAACTATCGCGATGGCGACGTCACCGGCGTGGAACTTGTAGCGAAATACGTGACCGATGGGCTTGCCTGTGTCGTCGAAGTGGAGCGAGGGCACGCTAAGGTTGGTGGGAGCGATCAAACGGCTACGCTGGCTCTGCGTGTGACCAGCGTCTTTCGCCTGGAGCACGAGGTGTGGAAACTTGTCCATCGGCACGCCGACCCGATCACGACACCACGTCCGGCAGCGTCTGTGATCAGCCAGTAGCAACGCCATTATCTTTCGTTCGGCGTTCTTATCTTACGGTGGCGACACTCTGCCTGCCATCGAGTGCGCGGCCTCGACTTCTGTTGTGGGTCAAAGGCCGCCCTCGGGAGCTTACCGGAGACGGTCGGCTCATCTCCCAGAGGCAGACATCGCGGCGTCTGATTGAGCGGCCACCGGGCCATTATCCGACATCAACCGTTCGTGGATCATGTTGGCTAGACAGGGTAACGCCCACTGCAGAACGCGACGGGGTGCGAAGCCCCGAAGCCCAACAGCCAACCTGCCGAAGTCGGGAATGTTTCGGTTCCAAGCGCGTTAGGCATAAGATGCCTAACGCATTTCGAGTTCCTTGATCGCCAAAGCCGCAATGTCTGCTGGGGCGAGGACCTCCGTTTGCGCGATCTTGATGATCTTGCTGCGACCATTTCCGTGAGCGGGTCGTCGCGATCCTGGACACAAAGCGTATGGAGCGCCTGCTTGTAAGCTGCCGTGATGCGGCTGATCATTTCCGGCTTCAAATTGGCGGTTTGTAATCGCAGGTAAGTAGACATTTCTTGCCTCCAAGCCCACGCGGGAAGGCAGGATAACACGGGAAACCCGGTTGTTGGCGACCGGAGAACTTCGGACGCTCAGAGCAGCGGTATCGGTGCAAAGCCGGGATCAAGGTGGCATGTCGCACGTTACTACGGTGGCGGCAGGATCATCCGTGCACGGCAAGGAGGCGGTGCACGTCAAGGCCAACGGTGGCAGCCAAGGCAGATACCCCTTCGACCGCGCCCGTGGTCCATCCGCCAGGTTTAGATCAATCCGGAGCATCGCCGGGCGATCTGCAACGAGATTGGTGAGCGACTTCGCGGCACCCTCACGGACGATCTCACTCCGCTACCATTGCGACTGCAAGGCATGGTGGAGCGGCTGACCGAATTGGATGGCGGCGCGCCGTCGGCCGCGCCGGATCGCCAGGACGATGCGCCATCCCGGCTACTCTCGAAATTTGTGTCGGCGCTTTGGCGGGTCCTTCGAAACGGGCCTTGAGGCGCGGGGACGCGCGACCGCCCCCCTTGAGGATATTTCACCCGGACGATTTTCTAGTTTGATTACGTGGGATCGCCGCCTGTGCGTTCTATCGGCGAGAGCCACGCCGGGACGGGTCGGGCCGGTAAACGCCGGTAATCGATCCACGGCCGATTTACCGGCGCGGCTGACATGTGGCGGCGGATCGCTCCGCTAATTGCGAGAGGGCGGCGTTCTTCCGGTCTCGCCGATCAACTTGCCCGTCGATCGATAGCCCGCAACCGGGACCGCGATCCTGTTCATACAAGCTCGGACTGAGACGAGCAGCAGCGGGGCCCCATTAGGTCGGCTCAGTGGACCGTAGCGGACTTGATGTGTTCAGCCTGAGTTCTTCGCATTTTGACCCAAAGCAGTCGTTGCTGGAAATCAACAGGATTGAATGCTCCACCAAGAGGGCGGCAATGCCGGGGCAGCCGGGACATCGTCAGAGTGCGATTGTTTCCTCGACTACATGTTTCAGCGGCGTCCCCTCAGCGGACAGGGTCATTCGCAGTTTGAGCTTGCCACCTTTCACCGCCCCGCTACGCACCAGGTTCTCAATTTCACGCTGCGATGTAACTCCGACATGCTTCAGAAATTTACGGATAGCCATATTGAAGCGGTCTTCATCGAACTCGGCGGTCATGGCTGTTCTCCCTGGTCGGGCAGGCGAAGTCTAACACGAGGCGAGCAAAAACCAAACATCGAGGCCCAACTCGCGTCGCCGCCGACTTCCTCCTCAACCTGATTGCCTACAACGTCGGCCCGGAGCTGAAGACTACACCTGAGGCTGCAAGGTCGGCCGTTTGAGGTGGACCGGACACGGCTGGCGCTGTCCCCGACCGCCGCTTGTGACCCTATACGGAAATCGGGCGTCGCCTGATCGGAGT
>NZ_PSRT01000236.1 GCF_004212635.1 Bradyrhizobium genosp. SA-3
ATTTTATCGCGCGCTTGAAAAACACGGCTGCAAGAAGGAATCGCGCTGTGGCTACGCCATTGGCATCGATTGGTCGGAACCGACCGCGAGCCTCAGGGATGGAGATACGACAGTGCTCAAGCCGAACATGACCTTCCATCTGATGCTTGGCAACTGGGTCGATGAGGAGTTCGGTTACGTGATCAGCGAGACATTCCGCGTTACGGAGTTTGGCGGAGAGGCTCTGACGAGTGCGCCACGGAAGCTCTTCCAGCTCTGACCTTGGTATACCATAAGCAATCCCGAACGCTCGGTTCTACGGACCACGCATTCCAAAGGGAACTCAAATGGTATTTGAGCTGTGTATCGTTGCGATCCATCCAATCTCAAAACATTTGACCTTGGTCGGCTCAATAGTGAGCAAAACCTTTTCCTGAACATGGATGAGGTCCGACTGGAAGCACTTACATACCGCCAATTCCGAACTACAGCTCGAGCAAGATATAAGAGAGGACCCAAGCAGTAGCCCTTGCGGAGCCTCACTGTTGCTGACGCTTAACATCATTGCCCTCACCGACTGATTTTCTGAGCTCTACCAAGCAGAACGCGGCGCGCCGATTTCCCGCATGGGCCCACAGTTCCAGATGATCGTGATCATCAATTGTACGAACCTGTCGGGAGTTTGGGGGGCAAGCCAACGCACGGCTCAACGACAGCGATCGAAATCTTCGAGCGCGGCGAGCGCGCGACCTACTCTGAGATGACCGCTGCTCCGAAAATATGCACGTGCTCTGCGAGCATTCGGAGTGCGTAAGGGCAATCGCATCGGCGTGATGCTGCCCAATCGAATCGAATTCCCGATCCTGTGGTTCGCGTTCGCAAACCTCGGTGCGGTGCTGGTCCCGGTCAACATGCACTACGCGCCCAGGGAGATCGACTACAGTCTGAACGACACCCAGGCGAAATTCGCGATCGTCGATGAATTGGCATGGCAAGTGTTCTCCGCGATGGACCCGTGGCCGGAAGATCTCCCCAAAGAGCAAGTGATTCATGTCGGAGCAGCCTTCCGGCGGGGCCGGTACTACTCTCGAAGAACTGCTCAAGGGCATCGAGGACGTGCCGTGGACGAAGGACGTTTACCCAGACGACCTCTGGCCACCAATACACCACGGCGGGCTTTCCGAAGGGCTGCGTGTTGGCGCACGATTATTGGGGCGTGGCCTCGTACACGTCAGTCCACCACTATGAGCCGCACGAGCGATACCTTCTGCGGCGCCATCTTCTATGTCAGTACAAAAATATATCTTCTGAAGTTATATTGACAGGGCGGTACGCTCTACCTGGTTTCGCGGCTCAGGTCGACGCGCTTCATCGCTTGGATTAAGCAGCACAGCATCGAGTGGTGTCCGTTTCCCGAATTGATCGCTAACCCGCCCGAAGCTACCACCGAATGATTGACTTTCTGAAGCAGGTCGAGCTAGCCAGACGCTGGAGTCCTGACACAGTACGCCGATTCCGAGAGCGATTTGAAGTGCGCAGCTCCGATTGGTACGGGATGACTGAAATCGGATACGGCACACAGACGCCCGACATCGAAGATTGGAGGACTCCAATTCGGTCGGGATTCGCTCTCGATTTCGGGCCCTCCGATTGGTAAACGAGGATGGTAGCCCCACGCCGTTCGATCAAGTCGGCGAGCTATGGGGAAAGGTCGTGCGATCTTAAGGCTATTGGAATAGGCCGGAAGCGAATGCCGCCGGCATTTGAGGCGAATGGTTCAAGTCGGGTGGCGTGCCCCCCCACACGAGGTCTTGCCCTTTTCTAAAAGCCTGTCTCATCGATGACCAGGACCACGTCCTCATCGCCCAGCATTTCCATTGCATACTCACGCATAATGTTGCGTAGTGCATCGGTATCCCACTGCCCTCGTCCCCAGGATCGCCGCGCCACGGGCCTGGATCGCCAGCTACCTCCGCCATCCAACTCGTTGCCCAACAGTCCGTCGAGAAATTGCCACGCCGAGTCCGCGACCTTTCCTGTGTAAACAGCGGAGGGATCCGCTGCTTGCCATCTCGCAACGACGAAGCCCACAGCGTCAGCGAATCTTCAACAGACGCGCTACCAATCATCAGATCCCGAATTATGGTCGCTCATGGATTCAAAAATCTTCAAAAATTGCAACTGTAATGCTAGGTCGTGTGGGAAGCTACCTGCGCCAACGCAGTTCGCGACGACGGTTACGGGCCCTCTTTTTGCGCGTTGCCACGCATCGAAATTCTCTCAGCTGACTAAAGCAAGAGTTGACGACGCGGCGCCGCACGCAAGATCTTGTCGAGCGTGTGTTTGCGGCGATCGGGAGATGTTGTTGGAACACGTCCTAAGCGGCTTTTTCGGCAACAGCTAGGCGGATGTGGTCGGCGTCGTAAGCAATATCAGCGAACGCTAGCTAAGCCGGGGTCCTCAAGAAGTACGCAATGCTTGCCCAATGACAAAGCTAAGCTTCGGTCAAAGCTTCGCCGCTTGATAAACACTCATCAGGCGTCGCGAGGTCCGAACGCGAATTCCCTGCAACGGTTTCGGCCGGCATCGACGCGGCAAGACGCCGACGCGGTGGCGTCGATGTCATTCGCTGCATCAACGCCAGCGGTGAAGCCCTCTCCTGCAAACAGGACGGGCACGAGTATCACCGTGAGTTGCAACAAGCGTCGACGCAATGTCCCGTATGACTGAAAGAGCATCTACTTCGCGGCTGCCACCAGCGTCGCTGCAACGAGCCCTTCAAGCGCTCTGGTCCTATTTGATTTGGTAGCTGCCCAACCTAGCTTTTCAGTGGTTTGGTTCGTTTGGCTGGGGGCCGATCGAGCTGCCCGTAAGATTTACACGGATTTCAGTTCGGCCCGATGTCGCCGAGCCTGGCTGTCGTCCGGGCACAGTTGAGCGGTCGGTTGGCAAATTAGAATGGAATGAAATGCAAAAACAGATCGGTCCCACGGATGGTGATCACCCGGCTGAACAGTTTCGGAACATCGCCCACGTGATCCACGAGAGCTGGCCATATTTCGATCCAGCCCAGATGACAGGTCTCATGGCCCTCCAGAAACGTCGCAGGACCGGATGCGCCATTGAGTGGGGCAACGGTCCGCTTGAGAGTCGTCAGCAGGTAGTTGATTTCGTGCGATGCTCCTACCTAGGCCTGGACAATCATCCGGTGATCGTCGCTGGGGCGATCGAGGCGATCGAGGCGCAGCGGTCATTGCATTGGTCCTGCGCGCGAACGCGGCTCAATTTCGATCTTCTGGGAGAACTTGAAGAAATCCTGTCTGAGATGTTCTGCGCGAGCGTCCTCGCCTTTTCCAGTGGAATGCTCGCCAATCTGAGCGCGATGCCCATCCTCGCTTCGGGTCAATTGACAGGTGACAGGAAGCCGGTCGTCGTGTTCGATCGCTCTGCACGGATATCGCTCGCTTATCACAAGTCCGTGGTGGCTGATGAAACGCGGGTGGAAACTATCGTGCACAACGACATCGGCGCTCTCGAACGCTTGTGTCGCCAAAATTCGGTGGTCGCCTATGTATGCGATGGTGTTTATTTCACGGGAAGCTATTCGCCGATCAAAGCACTGCGTCAGCTCCAGGAACGTTATGGGCTCTTTCTCTATGTCGACGATGCTCACGGGATATCGATCTTCGGACGCCAAGGCGAAGGATTTGCCCGCTCTCAGTTTTCGCAAGTGCTCGGTGAGCGAACTATCATAGCAGGCTCGCTGGCCAAGGGATTCGGCGCATCGGGCGGAGTGTTGATGCTTGGAGCGGCGGATCACGAGGCGCTGTTTCGACGGCACTCAGTTCCCTATGCGTTTTCAGTGACACCTAATCTGGCGGCTGTTGGCGCGGCGCTTGGGTCGTGCAAAATCCACCGCTCGGCGGAGCTCGGGCAGCGGCAGCGGCGATTGGCGCAACGTATCGACCTCTTTGACCGTCGTGTCGCAACCGCCGAGCAAGGAAATTCACTTCCGATCAGAACGATCGTCACCGGATCGGAGGCCAATGCGATTCCAATCGCAAAGAAGCTTCTCGATTGCGGCTTCTATACTTTGGTGACGTTCTTCCCAACTGTCGGACAAGGAAAGGCGGGGATTCGGGTGTGCATTACGGCGGATCATGAGGTCCGCGACATAGAGCGGCTGTGCGATGGCATCCTGGAAGTAGTGGCCGAAATAACGGGAAAGCCGTACCCTCTGAGGTGATGCCATGTTCAGCGGGTTTGGAGGATCTACCTCGTAGGACTAAAGCATGATTATAATAGGTTCGATAATCTGCATTTGCGAAATAGTTGGCACTTCCCTCGCGCGATCCCGGCCAGTCCGGCGCCGACCACAAGATGGCGGAAACAGCGGTCTTTCAGCATACTTCCCGACCACTGATGTGGATTTAGGCGGGACACCGGCGGTGGCTTGATCACCTTTGCGTCCCGCGAATTTCCGACCGGCCACTGAGCGCTTGCGGATTGCGAAAAGTCAACTTCAGCGCCAGCGTTTTTCCTCAAAGTCGTAGGCGCCGGTAAGCGGATCGTTCACAGCCATCAGCTCACGTTTAAGAACCTTATTGCTGGCAATAGTTCGAGGCAATACCGGAACGAAAGTGATGTATCGCGGCACCTTGAACACGGCAAGACCGGCACGAGCATGTTCGAGAATACGCTCCAGCGGCAGATCGCCTGGCACGAGACCTTCTTTCAGCTCCACGCAAATCTTGACCTCTTCGCCGCGCTTGGGATCGGCAACGGGCACGGCAGCAACATCCGCAATCTCCGGCATCTCGCGGATGACTGCCTCCACCTCGCGCGCAGCGATGTTCTCGCCTGAGCGTCGGATCATATCCTTTAAGCGCCCTATCCACCAATAAAACCCCAACCTGTCGCGCCGCAACAGGTCGCCCGTCTTAAACCATTCGCCTTCGAACGAGGCGGCATTCGCTTCCGGCCTATTCCAATATCCGTTGAAGATTCCACGACCGGTCACCCACAGCTCGCCAACCTCGCCGATTGGCGTGGGTGTACCGTCGTCATTCATGAGCCGCAGGTTCCGAAATGGGGCACGAATGCCAACAGAGCCCGAGTCGGCCATCTCGTCAAAGTCGATCGGCATTTGTGTGCCGAACCAGATTTCCGTCATCCCAAAAGCATCCTGGGTGCGCACTCGAAACCGCTTCCGGAATTTACGTACGTTGTCAGGATTCCACTCCCAATTCAGGGTCTGCTTGAGGCATATCGACCCGTCTTCGTTGGCGGCTTCGGCTTGGCGTGCTACCAATTCCGGAAACCAGCACCACTCAATGCGGTACTGCCTGACCCAATTCATGAAGCGTGTCGAGCTGAGTGACTGAGCCAGGTAAAGCGTGCCGGCCTGCCGATATGACTTCAGAAGATATTGTTGTGCATCGCCATAGAAAAAGGGTTGCGTACATAAATACCTCTGGTACGGCTGCCCGTCCCCGCACGCTCCCTGGCACGAGCTCACGCCCCAGTAGTCATGCGTCAACATGCAGCCCTTCGGAAAGCCCGTTGTGCCCGAGGTATATTGAATGTTCAATAGGTCGTCGGGTCGGATATCTTCCTCTACCGGAGTGTCGTCCATGTCATTAAGCAATTGATCCATGGGAGTGCCTGTCCCGTCGGAAGGCTGTCCAATGAGGATTACTCGCTCCTTGGCGAGGTCTTTTGGCCAAGGCTCCATCGCCGAGAATACTGAGCATGTCGACTCGTCAACGACGGCGAACTTGGCCTGTGTATCGTTGAGAACATATTCGATCTCCCTCGGTGTGTAGCGTATATGAATCGGGACCACCACCGCACCGAGCTTGGCGATCGCGAACCACAGGATCGGGAATGCGATGCGATTGGGCAGCATCACTCCAATACGATCGCGCTTGCGTACACCGAATGCACGCAGCGCATTCGCGTATTTGTTGGACGATCGGTCCATCTCGGAGTAGGTCGCGCGCTCGCCGCGCTCGAAGACGTCGATTGCGGTTGTTGAGCCGTGCGTTCTCGCCTGCATTGAAACCAGCTGTCCAATCGTGACAGTCTTATATGCGGATTCCAGCGCCTCGATTTTGCGCAACGCACTTGCGACGCGCTCTTGCAGTCGGTTTTGTGTCAATTTTGTAGTGGTCATCATTGGAAGCTTCGGATTCAGGAGACAAAAGACAGGCTTGATCACCGGGCCCAATCTTTACATTTAACAGCCTCACTGTGGTTGCCGATCACCAGAGCAAGGGCCCGCGTCGCGGATTTGGCAGAAACGCCCCGCCGGTCCGGTAGTGCGAGACCGAGTCACGATGGTTGATTAGGCGCACCGCCATCGCGGGGAGCTCGAATCTGGCAGCGCGCAGCTGCTTACTCGCATCGAGGTCGAACAGTGCGAACGCAGAACGATACGGCATACACCTTATGACTCGGTCTGGCTCATATAATCGAGACATCCTGTATTTTTTGGGCAGAGGCGTTCGTCGCTATTTGAAGGGAGCGTGAGACGTGCAACGGAATTGACATTAGAGCACCTTGTCCGATCGTAATGAGCTGCGTCCGATCGTAATGAGCTGCGTCCGATCGTAATGAGCTGCGTCACCACGAGCTAATTCGTACGTCATTAACAAGGATCGAGGCACTACCTACTCTAGTGGGGCTACAGTTGGCGCCTAGCTGACTTCGCATCTAGCTATGAGAAGGGCGACCCGGCCGGTTCCGACTCCGGCGAGAGCGGCAACGGAGTAAGCTCGAAGAGGATCCTCAGATCGTGTCCCTGAGCGTGGTTGTAATTGGTGGTGGACACCGCGTTCGCCGGCAAGAACCGGACTGGTCAGCTGGCGATAGCCGGGAGGCTGACGGTTGGATCATCGCTCAACGGCGCGATGGTTTCCAGCGTCATGTATCGGGCACGCTGGACGGCCCATTCATCGTTTTGTTCGAGCAGGATCGCGCCGATGAGGCGGACGATGGCGTCCTCATTGGGGAAGATGCCGACGACCTCGGTCCGGCGCTTGATCTCGCCGTTGAGGCGCTCGATCGGGTTGGTCGAGTGCAGCTTGGTGCGGTGCTGCGGTGGGAACGTCATGTAGGCGAGCACATCGGTTTCGGCCTCGTCGAGGAAGCCGGCAAGCTTGGGCAGCTTGGGACGGAGCTGGTCGGAGACCTTGCGCCACTGCATTTTAGCGGCCTCGGCATCGTCCTGGGCAAACGCCGTGGCGATGAAGGCGGAGACGTCGCGGCGGCCGCTCTTGCCGGCATGGGCCCAGCGCATTGCGCATGAAGTGCACA
>NZ_PSRT01000237.1 GCF_004212635.1 Bradyrhizobium genosp. SA-3
ACGCACGAAATCGACCATCTCCGGACCGCTGTCAAGCGAAGCGTTAGTGCATGCGTCCTGGAACGTCCATGGAAGGCCGTCAGACTCGCCATCTGGCTGGATCGAAATATGGCCAACTCTCGTGGATGATGTGGGCGGTGTTCCGAAGCCGTCCGGCCGGGCGACCACCATCTGTGGGAGCGATCTGTTGTTGCATTTCATTCCATTCTAATTTGCAAAGGATGTCGAGCCGACAGCTGTGCAAGACAGCTAGCCGTTCGGACCGAACTGGTACCAGTAAACCTTACGGGCAGCTCGACCCGAATCGACGCGCGGGTGAAAGCGTCAGCGTCCTCATCCGGAACCAGGAGAGCTCAGGCCTACTCGGACGAGAACGCTGGGATTGGACGCGAAGTGCGACGAAGGAGCCCACTGTAAATGGTCAAAATCTGGCGTGAAGCCGGCCGCCTTTTCGTTTCGACACGCGGACTCGAGCGCATGGAGCGTCGCCTGCGCACGACCTGCCGAGAGAACGGATTGACGTGACATCGAACAGCAGGGGCCGGTACGCCGCGTTGAAAACGCCCCAGCCGCCAATGACCGCCGTGCAGGAATATTGCGTCACCATAAGCGGATCCCTGTGTAGCCGAGCGCCATCCTCAATGCGACTTCTACACTGGATAAGCCACTATCGAAGAAGAAGAGATGATCGAGGCCGGGAGATGCGAGTTTCAAAGCAGCACCGCGACCCCATCGGCGGAATCGCGTGTAGCCAGCGAAGATGATCTGGTTGAGCTTAGCCTGTTCCTGAAGCGCGCTCACAATGCGTGAATGCCATTGACGTCGCTCACGACCCACCAGTAGGCTCGACATCACCAGAACACAAATCGAACTGATCGCGTCCACGCCTCTCTACACTAGGCGCTAGGCAGTTGCGATGAAAGCCGCGATGGACCTTTTCCCCGCACCTTCCCGGGCGACTTCACTGCGTCGGCGGTTTGGCGCCAAGCGGAAGCACGCGTTCGAATGTTAAGATTCAGCGAGGGGCATGCGGTTTGTGTCAAGCGACCCTTGCGGCACGAGGAAGAGCCCCCTGGTGCGGAAGTGCAGCGAGCTACCGCGATTTACCTGTTTATCACAAAGCGCCCTAACTTTCGCGAGACGAACGGCCGCGCGACTGAGTCTGAGTCTTTAGCTCGACGGCGCCATGGCCCTTCAGATCGCTGGACCAGTTTTGGCGCAGCACTTCGAAGCGGCAAACACGCCGCTGAAGCAGCCGGAGAGCCACGGCTCGGCCGAGCCAGGCGCTTTTGTCGCAAGCTGAAGGATCTTGCCATTACACCATAGCGCCGCAACATTACGATAGTCGACCTAGCGAAGCGAAATCGCAGCGTAGAGACTTGGGACTCGCTTCAGATACGGCCTCACAAGCCTGCGGATCAAGGAACTAGAGCGCTACAGGACGCAGATCCAAACGATCCGGCATTCCGTTCGATGGCGATCGCGCTCCACGGAGCTGACCCAAGTACCCCGCCTTTGGCTGAACCGTTCCCATCGGTGTTGCCAGGATCGGAACGACGAAGCAAATGCACTCTAAACGCCGGGAAAAATCTGAACGACGGCTCGTGACCGTTAGTTCACGTGATGCATGGTGGAGGTCCTTGGCGCGCGATTCTCAGCCGGAGCTCAATGAATAGCCAACGCAAACTCATCTTGCGTGAGCGGCTGACGCGCGGCGATTGCCGCTGCCGCACGCTCTATCTACCGCACGAACGACAGGGGGCCGCAGATAGACAGTAAAATGGCGCTTCGTCCGCGAAAAGCTGGCACTGAGCTAAATACCACTTCCCTAATTCTCCGCCGGATCAAGCTCTGAGTCAAATCAAACACGCGCTGAATCTGTAGCGCCCTCTAGAACTTAGTAGAGGCCGTCAAAAGGTCTCCGCATCAGCCCCTTGACGAAGAACTCGACCATAGAGGTGTAGTCGAAGACCGGAATGCCGATCGCCCGCTGGACCGCCGCGGCGTAAGGCGGCAGCTCGGAGCACGTGAGTAGCAGCATCCCAATGTCCGGCCGGTCGTTGAGTAGAGCCACCGCGGCATCGATCGTTTCGCTCTCGACGGCGCTGACGTCCAGGTCGCCATGGGGATTAAGGAAAGCGGCCGCGAATGCGGGAGCGTCCTCGAGTCCAACGACCACACGCTTGGAGTTGGCTGGCAGCCCGGCTGCTTCGAACAAGTCCGGCGTCAACGAAGACGCGCTCGCTGTAATGATGCCGAGCGCCCTTTCGCGTGGAAGCATGCGTTCGAGGAACGGAGCGAGGAGAAGACTGGATAGAAGCACGGGCACATCGACTGCGGCGCGGACCGCCTCTTGGTACCGGATCATGAACCCGCAATTTGAGGTGATCAGTTGTGCACCCTCGTGTACGAGCTCCGTTGCGGCCCGAGTCACGGCCTGCATCATTTCCGCGGCATTGAGAAGGTCAGGCACCGTCTTGTAGCGTACGGGGACACTCCACGTGCTGGCGTTGCCAACACTCCCTGGAATGTAAGGCCGGATGCTGGGCGAGCGGGCGCGCTCGAGCTGCAGGATCCCAACGGGCGCACCGTAGAACGACTGTCCGGATTTCAGCGAAGCGAACCGCGGATTATTTTGGCTGCGAGGAAAATCGATCATGTGACCAGCTCCATTTCGAAATAAATCAGTGCTTGCTGGCGATAACCGTTTCGGCCGGCCCACGAGCGAAACAATAAACAGTAATGTACGGCGCGAACGCAGGACCAATGCGGCGCACACCTTTTGGATCGGTTTGGCCCATCTGATCGAGGTATCCTATTGAAGCCTTGGTCGTCCATTTTTGGGCAAAGGCGTTTGTCGTGCACTCGAAGAAACCGAGAGCTGTGCAACTGTTTAACCAGCTTGCCATTGCTGCACGCTGTCCTATCGTGGTGAGCTACGTGCTAGCGCCGAGTTCATAATTTGATTTTACATTGTTCAGAAGTCGAGAGCACTACCTACTCAAGCAGTGGACATCACATATTGAAGAAGCGCTGTTGCCAAGTATCTCCATGGAGAGGATAGCTGCATCTATGGGCACTGCGGCGGCGGATGATATCGCCGGCAAACGGGTCGATCATCTGACACCGGTTGGATCGCTGCGGAGCGAGGAAGAGCGCAGCTGATCTCACGCCGGGAGCATATCCGGACCGCTCTTTCATGGACTGCGCGACCTCTCGACCGCTGCCGGCAACGGCATAGATGCAGAGGGCTGAAGCTTGGCTGCTGGCGAGGCAATGCAGGTTTTCTGGAATGACGCGGTCAGCAGTCGAGCGCATCTCAGGTCCGGTGCTCTGGGCTCTAGTCATGCGAGCAGCAGCTGACGAGACGTAGATCAAAACCAATACTGGCGGGGGTTGGAAGCCATGACCTTTATCGCGGCGCTGCGTCACGATGGGATCATCTCGCGTTGGGTGATTGATGGTCCCATGAATGGTGAGCTTCACGCTGTACGTCAAGAAGGTGTTGGCACCTACCCTCGCGCGGGGCGAGATCGTCATCCTCGACAATCTTGGCAGCCACAAGGGCAAAGCGGCTCGCCAAGCCATCCGCGCCAGAGGCGCTCACCGTACCTTCCTGCCCGCCCTATAGCTCAATTCGATCGAGCAGGTCTTCGCCAAACTCAAACACCGAGCTGCGGAGCCTCGTGACGTGGAAACAACCTGGCGAAAGGTCGGTGAACTCCTCGATCTCTTCTCCACGGGGGAGTGCTACTTCAAAAACTCAGGTTGTGTTTCCGTGTAAAAACAGCATGCTCTCTGTAGGCTGAGGTCACGACGACCTGATCGTCGGCAACAGCTGCGGCGCTTGGGCTCCGGCCGTCCATCAGATGTATCCTTCTTGATCGTGTCCAGCTTCTTGAAGGCGGTCGACGCCCTCGGAGTCTTGAGACCTAGCAAACGTCCTTGATGGCTACGTCATCGGCGATCAGCGCCCATTCGAGATTGCCTTGGAGGGCTCTTCTCCCGTCCGCGCTTGCCAGGAAATTTCTGCCTTGGTGTTTGCGCAATTCTCGCAGGAGAATTGACCCTTTTTGTCCCATGGCGCCTCCAATGTACGTGAGCAGTTTGCGCCACCGCGCCAAGCTGGCGTCCCTAAGCTCGCATACACTCTCTTGATCAATCCAACATTCGCCTTTCAAGAATCGCAAGCTATCTCTTGCCGATCCCTTAATGTCAGCCCCATAGAGCCTCTGCGCGAATCAGGTGCTCAGCAACTACTTTTCGACTCAAGATTTCGCCGATCAGCGCATCACCCAGAGGGATCAAAGTTAGGGTCAATTGAAAGAGTGACCAACCTGTTATCAGGATAGCCGCGATGCTTCGAAGCCTCTCAGCTCCGCATCCCAGCCTCCTCGGTCTTGATTCCTCAGCTCGGAAAACCGATCATAAGACTACTAGCCTTAGTAGCATCCTTGTTCGGCGTTTCTCTGGTAGGAGTCTAGCCACTCCGGGCGATCCGCTTCGTACAACACAAGTTCCGTCGAACGCGCTCGATCTTTGCCTCCCGTCACCCTACTGGTTTAGGTCCTAACAAATGCAGAATACCAAAGCATCTCATGCGCCAACGATCTCGCCTCTCGTGACAAAAGAGCGAACCGGCTTGATCAACACTGCGGAGATTATCTCAGTCATGAACGGGGACATCACCGGCCTGCACCTCAGGCAAGCTTTCAGTTTTGAAGTAGCGGAGGAAATCACTGCGAACTTTATGCGCAATCCCGGTCTCAAGGAACTCAACGATGGCATTGTCGGACAATATGTCGGCGCATCTCATTATAGGAAGGATGCGGCCACCTTTTTCGCAGAATCTGAAAATACGCGACAGTTCATCGACGCACTTTTTGGCAATGTGGTTGATCCGGTCCGCGGATTATTCGATGCGTTGAAGCGCGAGCTTCACAATGAGGGCATTGAACTGCGGCTTGCTCGTTCTGAGCACGGTCAGGCCAATATTTGTCGCGCCCTTTGTTGGTCTGGCACGAGCAGTTACGCCTTGAAGCCTCATGATGACGTCGCTCAAGTTATATCTGCAGGGCACAATTGCGAGCTTTCTGCGGTAGCGAACAACACCGTCGTAGCGCTCAATTTCTATCCTAGCATGACTGAGGAAGGCGGCGATCTGCGGATCTGGAGCCATAAGCCGACAGTCGCGGACCGAAAGGCGCAGGGTGTGGAGACCACAGGCTACCCGTATTCGACAGCTTATCTCGAGGGGGTTTCTTGTCACGACTTCCAGCTCAGTACCGGGGATATTGTCCTGATCGACGGCGGGTTTGTTCACGCGGTCACTCGACAATCAGGTAATGCAGAGCGTCGCCTTCTGCTAAACTGCTTTCTCGGGTTTGCGCGGCCAGATCTTGTTCTTTGGTGGACCTGAAATCGGAAACCGCAGCGACTGAGCTGTTAGACGGGCAATTAAGGCGCCAACATACTTCGCGTTACCCGTTTATGTAACGAAACGCCGCACTCGATCGATCTTGACTAACGGGAGATCCTAATCTGGAGCCCCAGTCTGGGCCAAACGAAATGATCTCTGACCCGCCCCTTCTCGCGACCGCTCAACGCCAACTTGGATCGGCTCGTAAAGTAGGTGCCGAAACATCGAAAGATCTGCGCGACTTCCCGAGACGGTGGTCGCGAAGCGAGGGTAGCGAAGTTCCTGAACGTGGCAGTTCGTCACACCCATGCGGCGTAGGCCGCAGTCGGGCGTGTTTCAGACCTCAAGGCCTGAGCAAGTTGGGGCCTTCTCATGTCACGGCACCGCTCAATCGGCTGGTTCGGCAGGGTGTTGACTGATCATGATCTCCGGCGAGACAAAGCTGTTGCCTCCTCCACGTACGTGCGCCCGGGGCATCCGCAACACGCGTCCTGTTCGCAAGAAGGCCGTCAGCTCACGGCGCAGCGCTCCCCGGCTCGGAACGAGGAGGGAGTGATAGATGGCTTCGTGGCTGATGCGCATCGTCTTGTCGTCCGGGAAGTCAATAGGCAGGTGACAGGCAATCTGCTCAGGGCTCCAGGCGCTGGCCCATCGCCGATCCTTTCCTGGGCCATGCCGGCGACTCTTCCAGGGAACCGCGGGACTAGGAAGGGGAGCGTCGCTCGCGGCCACGACGACGCCGGCAAGTCTCTCCTCCACATAAGTGCGCATAGTTTGTGTTGAGCGCAAGCTTAGTCAATTTAGGCCCACGAGCCGATCGATCCGCGTGCCACTGGGCAGTCGTCGCCCGATACTCCAACCCGCCGCTGAGAGTGGCTGCATTGCGCCGCAGTTCTCGCGAGATTGTCGCGGCGGATCGACCAGAGACGGCGCCCAATCTCCCGGATGGAATGGCCCCGCACCTTAAGAAGCGCAATCTCTTCGTGCTCCACCAATGATAAGGATCGCCCGGAGAGCACCCTTGCTGAGGACAAACATCGCTGCTGGCATACCCGCCCGCCTTTCGAAACAATCTGGTCCCGACAGGCTGTGACAAATGGCTTCCAGCGCGGCTTCTTCGCTGCTTTGCCGGCAGAAACTTCTCTGTTCACCCCGTCCAGACCGAGCCGATCGCCGCTTTCGAATGCTCATCGCAACTCCACCTGCAGAGTGTTGCGACGACCGCTTTAATCCGCCGCTCGGCTAATTTTGCGGTCGGACTGGTGAGCCCTTCGGGTCGTGGTCGAGTAGCTCGGCCATTTGGCTTTGCCCTCACAGATCCGGGCGGGCGGCTTTCCCGCACCCGGCTCTTCCCGAGAGTAACCCGCGTCATATCCGCGCCTGCGCCGATGTGCGAGTGATGCGTGAAGTTGGCAGGCGGAAGCGTGCCGTCAGGGTTTCGAACTCCAGCCAGCCCATGCGCCGACTTTTCTGGCTGCGCCGTCTCAGATAACGCAGCCAGGTTCGACGCACTTCGCGGTAGAAGCCGTTGAGCGCTGGACAGTTGTGCGGCCTGCCATAGTAGCCATAGTGCCCGCGCAGCACGGCGGCGAACCACTCGTGCTGCTTGGCCAGTGGCGCGTGCATGAGCCGCCAGGCGTCCTGGCGCAACGCCGTCAGCTTCCGCGTCAGGCGTTTCCCTTCCGTCCTGTGCTTCACGATGAACCGGCCATCTCGGGTCCGCCCGCAGTAGTGGGTGAAGCCGAGGAAGGCGAAGGTTTCTGGCCGCCGCTCGCCGCGCCGCTGACGCGAGAG
>NZ_PSRT01000238.1 GCF_004212635.1 Bradyrhizobium genosp. SA-3
CCCTCGGCGGAGGCAGTCTGGATTGCTTCGTCGCAAGGGCTCCTCGCAATGACGAGGTTGTGGCTACACTCGCCTCCACACACGCGCTGTCATCGCCCGGCTTGCCGTCTTCGCTAAAGCTTCGCCGGCCCAACACTGAGGAGCCCGGCGAAGCCTCGGAGTAGCCGGGACCGGGCGATCCAGTACTCCGAGACGTCTGTGATTCACCGAGGAGCCTCGGCGTACTGGATTCCCCGCATTCGCGGGGAATGACACCGGGCGGAGCGTCGCCCTCGCGTTTTAGAACAAGCTGCCCTGATCCACCGGCTTGGCCACGCGCTTCGGCGCGGGTTTTGCGTCTTGCGCGGCCGGCTTTGGCTGTGAGGGCGCGCGCTTCGCCGTCGGCGGCGGGCGGTCCGCATCCGCGGTCGCGGCCACACGGCCATCGGCAAACTCGATCTCGAGCCGCGCATTCGGCCCGACGCTGTCGGCCGCATGCAGGGGGTGGCCGGCTTCATCGCGCACCAATGCAAAGCCGCGCGCGAGCACGCTGCGGTAGGATAAAGCGGAGAGCAGCTTGCCGCTGTTCTCGACACGCGCATCGAGCCGTTGCAGCAACGTGACAAGCGCGCGTTGCGCGCGCTCGGCCAGCCGATGCGTGCGCTCGCGCTGGCGGAGAATCGCGTTGCGCTGCGCCTGTGCGTTGGAAAGCTTTGAGGCACGCAAGCGAACCTCGAGCCCGGCAAAGTAGTCGCGCCGCCGCAGCAGCAGCGAGCGCGCGGACAGGCCGAGCCGTTCGCCGCACACGGTGAGGCGGTGATCGGCCTGCGAAATCTGGCCGTGCAGCACCCGCAGCGTCAGCTTTGCGCTCGCCGCGGTGAACCGGCGGAAATGCGCGTGCGTGTTGGCCTTGAGCCCGCGGGGCAGGGCGCTGCCTGCCGAATCCAGCCGCTGCCGCGGGATCGCCAAGAGATCGCTCGCCGCGGGCAGCGCACGCGCCGCGGCGCGCAGCTCATTGCGGCGATTTTCATGGCCACGCTGCCAACAGGCACGCGTCCGCCGTGCGAGATCGGCGACCTCGACGAACAAGTCGCTGCGCACCGGCACCGCCATCTCGGCCGCCGCCGTCGGCGTCGGCGCGCGCTTGTCGGCGACGAAATCGATCAGCGTGATGTCGGTCTCGTGCCCGACCGCCGAGATCAGCGGGATCATGCTGTCGCTAGCTGCCCGCACCACGATCTCCTCGTTGAACGACCAGAGATCCTCCAGCGAGCCGCCGCCGCGCGCGACGATCAAGACATCGGGCCGCGGAATCTTGCCGCCCTCGGGCAGCGCGTTGAAGCCGCGGATCGCGGCCGCGACCTGCTCGGCCGAGCCTTCGCCCTGCACCTTGACCGGCCACACCAGCACGCGGCGGGAAAGCGGTCCTCCAGCCGATGCAGGATGTCGCGGATGACCGCGCCGGTCGGCGAGGTGACGACGCCGATCACCTCCGGCAGCCAGGGCAAGAGCTGCTTGCGCGCCTGATCGAACAGGCCTTCGGCGGCGAGCTTCTTCTTGCGCTCCTCCATCAGCGCCATCAGCGCGCCGATGCCGGCCGGCTCCAGCGCCTCGATCACGATCTGGTACTTGGAAGAGCCGGGATAGGTGGTGAGCTTGCCGGTGGCGATCACCTCGAGCCCCTCCTGGGGCTTGAAGCGCATCCGGCTATGCACGCCCTTCCAGATCACCGCCTCGATCTTGGCGCTGTCGTCCTTGAGCGCGAAATAGCAATGGCCGGAGGAGTGCGGTCCGCGGAAGCCGGAGATTTCGCCGCGGACCCGGACATGGCCAAAGGCGTCTTCGACTGTCCGCTTCAGGGATAGCGAGAGCTCGGAGACGGTGAATTCGGGCGCGTTGAGCAATTGTTCCGCAGGCGGCATCGGCAAACGATTCGGCATTTTGGGGTCAGACCCGACGTTAAGGATTTTCGCGCCGCTGCGCCAATCCCGGGATTGATTGGAAGAGTACTCTGTAATATAGAGTTCTCTATTGATTGATGAGTTTAGGGAGAGATGCGCCATGGCGATCCGGCTGCTGCGCGGCGTTTTGACCGGCCTGAAATGGGCCTTGTGTGCGGTCGGCGGCGTGGCGCTGATCCTGGGTGCGATGATCGCAACGCCGCTGGAGCGGCCGCCTGAGATGCGATCGGTCTCGGATTCAGCCAAGGGCATCGACTGGTCCACGTTGCCACCGCTCGAACGCTTTCAGGCCCGCGATGGCACCTGGATCGGTTATCGCCACTATGCACTGAAAGGCCCGGAGGCGGGCCGCGGCGCGATTTTCATTCATGGCTCCTCCGGCTCCAGCGGCACCGTCAATCACGCGCTGACCCATGCGATCGCCGCGCGCGGGGTGGAGACCTGGGCGCTGGACATCCGCGGCCATGGCGGCTCCGGCACGCGCGGCGACATCGGCTATGTCGGCCAGCTCGAGGACGACCTCGTCGACTTCGTCGCTCATGTCCGCAGGAACGCGCCCGACCTGCCGCTGACCTTGATCGGCCATTCCGCTGGCGCCGGCTTCTCGCTGCGTGTCGCGGCCACGCCGATCATGCAGGACATGTTCGTCCGCACCGTGCTGCTCGCGCCCTATCTCGGCTATGACGCACCGACCAACAAGCCGCATTCCGGGGGCTGGGCCAATGCCGATATGCCGCGCTTATTCGGGCTTGCCGCGCTGCGCAAGCTCGGCATCGATTGCTGCGCGCAGCTGCCGGTGCTCGCCCTGGCGGTGCCGCCGGCCTTGGCGAAGTACCTGGTCTCCACCTATTCCGACCGCCTGATGCGCAATTTCGCGACGCGTGGCTATCGCATCGATCTTCCGGCGACGACACGTCCGATCACGATCTTCGGCGCCGCCGAGGACGAGATGATGATCTCGGACAAATATGCCGAGGCGGTTCAGGCCATCAAACCGTCGATCGACGTCAAGATCATCGACGGCATCAACCACATGGGCATCGTCACCAATCCGAAGGCGGTCTCCGCGATCGCCGAGGACGTGGCGACGCGCGGTGCGGCGGGGAGCTGACCATGATCGCGCATTTGACGCCCACAGGTGCAATTCATGCCGTGCTGGCGATGCTGTGTCTCGTTGCCGGGCTAATTCAGTTTCTGCGCCCGAAGCGTGGTGCAGGCCATCGCGCGCGCGGCTACTTCTACGTCTACGCCATGCTGGCCTCCGACGCCGCGACCTTGCTGGTCTACCGGTTCACCGGTCATTTCAACGCGTTCCATGTCGCCGCGATCGTGAACTTCACCCTGATCGTCCTGGCGATCGTTCCGCTGCTGCGCACGCCGCGACCGGCGAACTGGCGAAGGACTCACTATAACTTCATCGCCTGGTCCTATGCCTCCCCTGTGTCGGCGGCAATCACGAACATCGCGGCGCGGTTGCTGCCTGTGACGACAAGGGATCAGGTCGCATTGATTGCGCTCGTCGCGTCGCTTGTGACCATGATGATCGCGTACAGCCTGATCCGGAAGCATCGGCCCCCAGTCGATGCACCAACGATGTCCAGCGGGCTGGTCGAGCAGAGCGGAGCGCCATCGTGATCGACAGCAAGCAGGCTTCCGAAGCGCTGAACGATATCGAGGACACGGTCCGCCGCGTGCGGCAGTCGCAGATCTACGAGGTCTCCAGTCTCGCCCTGCTGATGTGGGGCGTGCTTGCGTTCGTCGGCAACATCTCGGGCTGGTTCTGGCCCCGCTACGGGCTCTATTTCTGGTTTGCAGTGTACGGGGTGTCGGCCATAGGCCTGATCGCTCTCGGCGGGTATCACCGTTCGAAGAGCCGCATTCGCGTGTTCGACGGCCGCTATTTTTTGACGTTTGCGTTGATCGCCGCCTTTGGCATCTTCTGCTGCTATTTCGGTCATTTCACGCCGCGCCAGCAGACGGTGTTCTGGCCGATCTACATCATGCTGTTCTACATGATGGCAGGGGTCTGGTTCGGCTATGCCTTCCTGGTGATCGGTGCGACCATCATTGCGCTGACGCTGATCGGATATGCCTACATCCCCGGGCTCTCGCTGCTGTTGTGGATGGCGTTCGTGAACGGCGGCGGGCTGACCCTCGGCGGCCTCTGGATGCGGCGGAGCTAGAATTGGCCGAACTCGACGATATCATCCATCAGCCGCTGCGGCTGAAGATCATGGCGGCGCTGAACGCGCTGCCGCAGCCGACCGGCCTGGAATTCGCGCGGCTGAAGAAGCTCACCGGCGCCACCGACGGCAATCTCGGCGCACATATCGAGACCCTCGCCAAGGCCGGTTACGTGTCGGTGGAGAAGGCGTTCGTCGGCAAGAAGCCGCAGACCACGGTCACCGCAACCGCCGTCGGCCGCGGCGCTTTCGCGCGGCATGTGGCGACGTTGCAGGAGATCATCGCGGGGAAGCAGGTGTAGGCGTCGCCGTCATTCCGTGGGCGTCCCACTCTCTCCGCCGTCATTCCGGGGCGCGGCGACGCCGCGAACCCGGAATCCATCCCACCACCAACGCCGCGGCCCGATGGATTCCGGGCTCGCGCTGTGCGCGCCCCGGAATGACAGGGGAAATCGAATGACGGGGGTGATCGGCTCAGCCCCCCTTGAGGCCCGCGCCGATTCGTGCGACCTCCGCCCCCAGCAAACCCCGCATTTCGAGCCTTCGATGCACATTCTCCTGCTCGGTTCCGGCGGCCGCGAACATGCTCTGGCATGGAAGATCGCAGCCTCCCCTCTGGTGACCAAATTCTGGTGCGCGCCCGGCAATGCCGGCATCGCGCGGGAGGCGGAGTGTGTGGCGCTCGATATTGCCGACCATGCCGCGGTGATCGACTTCTGCAAGACAAACGCGGTCGAACTCGTCGTGGTCGGTCCGGAGACGCCGCTGGCGGCCGGCATCGTCGACGATCTCACTGCCGCCGGCATCAAGGCGTTCGGGCCGAGCAAGGTGGCGGCCCAGCTCGAAAGCTCCAAGGGTTTCACCAAGGCGCTGTGCACCGAATTCGGCATTCCGACCGGCGCCTACAAGCGCTTCACCAATGCCAATGAGGCGCGCGCCTATATCCAGAGCCAGGGCGCGCCGATCGTGGTCAAGGCCGACGGACTTGCCGCCGGCAAGGGTGTCGTGGTCGCCAAGACCGTGCGCGAGGCCGAGGACGCCATCGCCATGATGTTCGAGGGTGCCTTCGGCGAGGCCGGCGCTGAAGTCGTGATCGAGGAGTTTCTGCCCGGCCGCGAGATCAGCTTCTTCGCGCTGTGCGACGGCGAGACGGCGATCCCGCTGGCCTCGGCGCAGGACCACAAGCGCGTGTTCGACCATGACGTTGGCCCGAATACCGGCGGCATGGGCGCCTATTCGCCGACGCCGCTGGTCACGCCTGCGATCCACGACGCGATCATGGCCAGGATCATCCTGCCGACGGTATCAGGCATGAAGCAGCGCGGCACGCCGTTCCGCGGTGTGCTCTATGCCGGGATCATGCTGACGACGCAGGGGCCAAAGCTGTTCGAGTTCAACGTCCGTTTCGGCGATCCCGAGTGCCAGGTCTTGATGCTGCGCATGATGAGCGACATCGTGCCGGCGCTGCTCGCCGCCTGCGACGGCGAGTTGAAGCATTTCGATCTGCGCTGGTATCCGGAGTCCGCGATCACGGTGGTGATGGCGGCGAAGGGCTATCCCGGCGACTACCAGAAGGGCACGCGCATCCAGGGGCTGGAGGAGGCCGCCAGGGTCGAGGGCGTCGAGATCTTCCATGCCGGCACGGTGGCGAAGGACGGCGCCATCCTCGCCAATGGCGGCCGCGTGCTCAATGTCTGCGCGCTCGGCAGGACCGTGACCGAGGCGCAAGGCCGTGCCTATCAGGCCGTCGACCGCATCGACTGGCCGGAAGGCTTCTGCCGCCGCGACATCGGCTGGCAGGCGGTGGAAGCGGAGAAGGCCAAGAATTAGCTCAGGCATTAGTCCGTCATTCCGGACGGCGCGCAAACGCGCCGATCCGGAATCTCGAGGTTTTGGCGCCATCGCGCCGTCACATCGACGTTCCAAAATAATTAATCGCCTGTTGGGGTTAGTAGCCCCGCAAATAATACCGCTACTGTGCATGGGGTTGTTTTCGACATATTTGTTTGTCGGGGCGTCTCCGCGACTGACCAGACAAGGATGCAGAAAGATGTCCGATCTCGCCGACCTCTATCCGGGCTTTGCCGCCGAATGGATCGACACCTCCTTTGGCCGCATCTTCGCCCGCGTCGGCGGCAGCGGGCCGCCGCTGCTCCTGCTCCATGGCTTCTCCGAGACCCACGTGATGTGGCACCAGGTGGCGCCGCAGCTGGCCGATAGGTTCACGCTGATCATTGCCGACCTGCCGGGCTATGGCTGGTCCGACATGCCCGCGAGCGATGCGCTGCATATCCCCTACAGCAAGCGCGCCATGGCCAAGGCCATGGTCGAGGCGATGGAGCGCCTCGGCCATGTGCATTTCGCGCTCGCCGGCCACGACCGCGGCGGCCGCGTCTCCTACCGCCTCGCGCTCGATCATCCCGGCCGGCTGTCGCGCCTCGCCGTGCTCGATATCCTGCCGACCTACAATTACTGGGAGCGGATGAACCGCGCCTACGCGCTGAAGATCTATCACTGGACCTTCCTGGCGCAGCCTTATCCGCTGCCCGAGACCCTTATCGCGAGCAATGGCGAGTTCTTCCTGCGCTTCAAGATGGCAAGCCAGACCAAGTCGAAGACGTTGGAGGCGATCGACGAGCGCGCGCTCGAGCACTATCTCGCCCCGTTCCGCGATCCCGCCCGGGTGCATGCGATGTGCGAGGACTATCGCGCCGGCGCTTATTTCGACTACGACCTCGACAAGGCCGATTTCGAGGCGGGCAAGAAGATCACCATTCCGATGCTGGCGCTGTGGGGCAATGCCGGCATCGCCCAGGCTGCCGCCACTCCGCTCGACATCTGGAAGGAATGGGCCACGAATGTCGTGGGCATGCCGGTGGATTCCGGCCACTTCCTCACCGAGGAGAACCCGGACGTCACCGCGAGCGCGTTGCGCGAATTCTTCTCGGCTTGATCCTCATCGTCATTGCGAGGAGCTCTTGCGACGAAGCAATCCAGTCTGTCTCCGCGGAAAGACTCTGGATTTCTTCGCT
>NZ_PSRT01000239.1 GCF_004212635.1 Bradyrhizobium genosp. SA-3
GCTGAGGCTGTCGGGGCATGGGCGGAGGTGCTCGCGTTCGCACTGTCAACCGGCGGGCACGAAAATCCATGGAACAGTTACTTCGGACCGATGGGATCAGGCACCGACCGGGACGGAAAAACGTTCTACTCTCCCGACATCTCGGGAACCCCTCCTGCCACCATCGACCATTGGGCTGCTCGGGCAAGATCGCTCAAGCATCCCTTCCTGAGGGCACGTTATGCCGATCTCGCTTGGGAGATGAGCGGTCTCATCGGAAAGCGTCGGCGCGATGTCGACGACGCCCGGATCGCCATCGATGCCTACCTTGATGCGATCCAGCGCATGGCCGAGGACCACGAGCATGTGCGATTTGCAATCCGGGCGCTCGACCTAGCGGTCTTGATCAGGGATAAGGATCGCACCGATCGAGCGCGAGCTGCACTGATGGGCGTGCATCGATCGCTGATGCAAAACAAAGGTGGTTTGTGGTGGTACACGGTCGACCGGCTGCTCCAAGACAGAAAGGCAGGCGTCACTGATGTAGAGCGCGCCGAGCTAGTCTCCGACTTGGAGAGCATCGTTACTACAGGTTCTAACACCAATGATCCTGCGCAGTTCAACCCCCACGAAGCCCAAGATGCCGCCGAACGTCTGATCCGGTATTACGGCCGCCTCGGCGAAGTCGACGACATCAAGCGCCTCCATAAGGCGGTCGGCGCGTCGTTCGAGCATTTTGCAAGCAACGCAGATCCCATGCTCGCGGCAGCGCTGTTGCAAACGGCCACCGACCAGTACCGCAAGGCTGGACTAAAGGAGGACCATGACCGCACCCGCATAATGATGCAGCAGAAAATCGGTGCAGCGGGCGAGAACCTTCAGTCCTTCGAGCGAAAGATCGAAATACCACGTGACGATATGGAGAAGTTTCTCGACCTAATTGTGGTCGACGACCTAGCCACGACCTTTGTGCGCATTGCACGAGAGTTCTTGCTGAGCCGCGCCGAGCTTGAGCAGCAAGTACGACAGATGCTTAAGGAAGCGCCACTCATGGCTCATATCCCGGCAACAATCATGGCCGACAACCACGTTGCGGCCAAGATCGGCTCAGTGGAAGACGACCCGTTCGGCCGCCTAATGCATCAGACTAATTTTGCATTCCAGTTTGCCAGGCTATGGCTCGCTCAAGCCTTTCGACGGTTGTTCGAAAGACACGAGGTGGCGCCGGAGCATTTCGCCGGTTGGGCCAACCGGCACGACTTGTTCGATGACATGAGCCTGCTCTTGGAAGGTCTCCGCGCTTGGGAGCGGGAGGATGATGTGAAGGCCGCGCATGTGCTCGTTCCGCAGGTGGAGCACGCGCTGCGTAAGGTGGCGGACGATCTTGGCGTGCCGATCACAAAAGCCCACCCGGTGGTTTCTGAAGCGAGTGTCGCAATCGGAATGGGTGAAATTCTGTACAACGAAAAAGTCGCCGAAGCTCTCGGTCCCGATGTTACGTTACATCTTCAGGCGCTATATGCCGATCCGCGCGGAATGAACCTGCGCAACCAGATCGCTCATGGCTTGATGGAGGCGGGCCAGTTCTACTGGCATCTTGGCAATTTGATTGTACATTCGCTCCTCATGCTGGGCTTGTGGAAAGAGTTTGGCGTAAAACCCAAGAATTGAGACGCGCGACCCGGATCGTCCGCGCCGATCAAGTTCTGTTTGAGCGGGTGAGGCTCAATGCGCCAGCAAAGCCCGCCCTGACGGACCAGAGCGGCAGCTTAGGAGCACCGTTCGCTCTGGTCCCGTCCGCCCGGCGGCTTGCTGACACACCGCCGGGCATCGGAAGCCGCCACAACAGAAGTACAGAAGCCCCCGGTTCTCCGTGTCCGGCCAATCAACCCGTACGCGCCCGACGTCCTTTGCCGCGCGCCCGACGCGGATTGAATTCATCGACCGCGTTCTGCCAAGCAATGATCTCGTCCTCAAACCAGACGCGCCGGTTCGGGCTGATGTAGGTCGATTTGGGGAAGCGGCCGGATTTTTCCATGCGGTACAGGGTGGTGCGGCTCACGGGGATGATCCCCAGCACCTGAGTCTCGCTAAGCATGCGACGAGGGCGGAATTTTGTGGGTCCTTCCTCCTCCAATTGGGCTCCGTGTCGATTTCCAGCTACCATCCGAATCTCAGGTGTTCCCGCGGCATCGCGCCAACTGCCTCGTCGTGACAATGTCTGCGCTTCACCCGGAACCAAAATGGAGCAACGGGCATTCCGTTGGAAGATTTAACTAGCCGAAATTGTGTCCCTCAACCCAATGCCTCATGGTTCAGATTGGCCGACGGCAAATTGGATCCCGGATGATCCAGAGCAAACACGCCTGGCCGCTGTGCTCAAGGCGTTCGGCCCCCTCGAAGCGATAGTCGACTACGTCGGACCGGATTGGGGAGCTGTGTCCGAACCTGCTCTGTTCGATCGACCGACGCGCGCTGATGAAGTGGCTCGCCATGTGGAGCACAGGATCCGAGAGGCTGGGCGCCTGTACTGGAGAGTGTTGCGGTTCCGGTCCGTTGCAGAGACTCGTGAGCTACTTGACGATCTTGAAATTAAACTAGGCGTCGTCTACCGGCGGATGGAGCAGCTACCGAACGTCCGCAGAGCATTTAACGCCGCATTTGATCGAGATGTGCCCGACAGCGCAGGGTATCGAGATCTGCCCGATAATCCATGGGATCCATATGATTTCGATGCAAACCTTGATGAAAGCGAGGTTCCTGAGAACGAGAAATGGGGGCGCCTCCTGCTGGCAATCGGCGACGGTTGGAGCAGAGTTGGGTACTTGCTGAGACGCGACGTCGATTTGGGTGAACTGCTGGAACAGCCGCCAACCAAGCAGAAGAATTCGGAGCGCGTGTTGTGGGAAACGATCTTTGCGCTGCTGCGTGAGTGCGGAGTTGAGCCGCTGGAAAAGTATCAACCTCTGATTCACACGCTCAGAGCTGTGCACCTGCTGCTCGGGATTGAGAAGCCGCCGAACGCTGGCCACCTAGGCTATGTGAAGTCTGAATTCCTGAAACAGGCATCAACAGCGGTGAACAGCAAGGCATTGGATGAGGAGGGCAAATAATCCCTAGCTAAATCTTCACGGCAGAACTGCCTTCCGGCTCAATGAGAAAACCTCGTCGACTCAGCGCGGCGAGGCTTTTTCTATCTGAAACTGGGGTCGCATCCGGTCCTGGCTTGGTCATCCGCGCGGTGACGATGCCAGGGTTGACGACCCCGCAAGAGCGGAGGTTTCCACCCCATGGGTTTCACCATCATCCCCGGCGGCCGCAAGCCGAAGCCGCCGATCCCGTTGCATCGCTTCATGCGAAGTGCCTGCCGCGACATTGAGCGAATCACGCGTATGGCGCTGACCTGTGCGCCGACTGACAGTTGGTCGCAGACGTTTTTCGCCAACCTCATCCGCGCGATGCGCAATGCGGCGGAGGAGCTGGAGCGTGCTGTCGAGCTGCGCGTTGCCGAAGATCGCGCGGCCCACCAGGAGAAGCTCGCCGCGATCCGTGAACGCGAAACCGACGCGCGTTTGCACAAGTAGCAGCAGCGCGACAATGAGCACTACTGACATCGTTCCGCAGTCAACTGATGAAGACATCGCGCAAAGCGATGACGACGTCGGCGGTCAGGTCGATCTGACCGGCGCGCAACTGACCTTGATCACGAAAATGGACGAGCCGTCGCTGATGTCGAAGCGGCTGTCGTTGAACGACGACGGCTCGCTGAACAGCGACGGCTCGAAATGTTGGATGAGCAAGGGCATTGCTGCGCGCGCATTCGCCGCCACGGCGGCTATGCTCGCTCGCATCATCGTCGCTTGTCGTCCCAACCAAGCGATCGCGCTGGGCTCGCTGGCGAAGAACATCGCTGCTCCCGTTCACATCGTCACGAAAGACCGCATCAACGAGAGCCTTGGTTGCATTGCCCGGACCCGCGACTTCATCGACTATCGGTCGGGCGTGCCGTCTTGGGTTTTGATTGATTTTGATACCAAGGGCATGCCTCCGGAAGTCAAAGCCAAGATCGAGTCCAGCGGCGGCATGTGGGAGTGCCTGCTCAAGATCGCTCCTGGTCTCGCGCGCGCCGCCCGCGTCAGCCGCTCCAGCACGAGCGCCGGATTGACTCGCGGCGACACCGGTGACCTGATCGCCGGCTCGGATGGCGAACATCACTATTTGCTGGTTGCTGACGGTGGCGACATCGACCGCTTCTTGAACGACCTGCACGATAAATGCTGGTTGAATGGATTCGGCTGGCACATGATCAGCCGTTCGGGCGCCTTGCTCGAACGGAGCATCGTGGATCGCATGGTGGGCTTTGGCGAGCGCTTGTGCTTCGAGGGTGCTCCCTTGCTCATCCCGCCGCTCGTCCAGAACTCTTCGAAGCGAGAGCCTCGCGTTTTTGACGGCCAAGCGGTCGACTCCAGCCGCGTCGTGCCGGCGCCGACCGAATACGACCGGCACCGGATCAACCTGGCCAAGGCTGATAGCAAGCGAGCTTTGAGCAAGGCTGCCGCCGAGATCGCGAACAAGCACGACCAAGATCTCGCCAAGGCCGTCTCGGCTCGGTCAGGCACGCCGATCGCTACCGCGTTGCGTTTGATTAAGGCGCGGCACCAGGGCGTGCTCTATCCGGACATTGAGTTGGAGTTCGATCGCCTTGGTAGCGTCACCGTCGGCGCCGTACTAGCGGCGCCGGAGCGTTACGTGAATGAAACGCTTGCCGATCCGCTCGAGGGCGTGTCGTACGGGCGTGGCAAAGCCATGGTCATGCGAGGACGCGAGGGCGATCTCGTGATCCATTCATTTGCTCATGGTCGTTCGTTCTATTCCCTACGTTATGATCTGGCATCAGCAAAGACGACCGTCACCGCCGGAACCGCAGCTGGGATGGTAGATCACGCGATGGCGATTCTCGCTCAAGCGAAGCTCGAGCTGAACGAGCTCGACGACTTTGCTGCGTCGGTGGCAAAGGCCGCCGGCGTGAGCGTGCGCACGGTCAAGGCGCGAATGAAGAACGAGCTCGCTGAGCGAAAGATCCAGGCGCGAAATTTTGCTGCAGAAGCGACGACCGATGCCCGCATTGTTCGCCCGCTTCCGTACGCAAATGAGGAATTGTTGCCGACGGTCACCTTCATCGACGATGTTCTCGCAAAAGACGACAGCCCCGAGCCCCCGATGCGCAACCCAAACGGTGTTCCTGTTCGGATCGACGAAAAGGAGCCATGGGCTCTCCATCTTTTGACGTCCGGTTCGGCAAACGCGACTGCTCGCGCCGATGAGCTGATGAAGGCGCCGGCCCAGCCGGTGATCGCCGAGTTGACGGCGAGCAGCTTGCAGATGCTGATCGAGAAGCATCTCCGCTGGGAAAAGGTCCGCAAAGATGGATCCTTCTATTTTGCGGCAACGCCATTGCCGTTCATCAAGGCGCTTTTTGACTATGCAGACAGCGAGATGCCCGTCGTCCGCGCGATCAATCAGGCGCCGCTCGTGACTGCAGCCGGACAGGTGATCGATGGAGAGGGCCTCGATCGGACTCTTGGCATTGTGCATCGCATCGATCCCGCACATCGTGCGTGCCTGCCTGCCGGCAGGCCGACGGACAACGAGGTTCGCGCGGCGCTGGAATTTCTGATGCATGAATGGCTTGTTGATGTGGCTCTCGACGATGCTGGCAAATGCGTCGTCATTGTTCTCGCGATCACCCTGTTGCAGCGCGCGCTGCTCGCCGAGCGTCCGGCGTTCTTCGTCACGGCAGGTCAGCGCGGTGGCGGCAAGACGACGTTGATTCAGATGATTGTCGCGGCAATTCTTGGCCGACCTGCTGCGGCGGCGGCGTGGTCGGATAACGCGGAGGAGCGAAAAAAAGCGTTGTTCTCGTATCTGCGTCAAGCTGTCGGTGTGTTGATCTGGGATAACATCAGTCGTGGATCCACGATCAGCTGTCCCCATATCGAAGCCGCCCTCACTGCGCCCGAGATCTCGGATCGCGTGCTGGGCGTTTCCCTCTTCGAGACCGTGCCGGCGTCGACCATTCAGGTCTTCACCGGCAACTCGATCGCGCCTCGTGGCGACATGGCAAGCCGGTCGTTCATCCTTTCGTTGAACGTCGATCGGCCCGATCCGGAGAATCGTGATTTCAAGCACAGCGATCCCGTGGGCTGGACGCAGGCGAACCGCGCGCGTGTTCTTCGGGCGCTCTATTTGATTCTGGTTACCGGCATTCAGAACCGACCTGGTGATCAACAGGCGAAAACGCGCTTCAAGAGCTGGTGGAATCTGGCCGGATGGCCGGTTGAATACGCGGCAGCCTTGGTCGGTATTGACTTCGATTGCGGCAAGCTCCTCTTGGCCGGCGAGGCCCAGGACGAGGAAGCGAGCACGACGTCGCGCGTCCTGACCGCGCTTTGGATGCGGTTCGGTGAGGAGCAGTTCACCGCGCGGTCAGTGGCATCGCTGCTCTCGGACTACAATCTCGCTACCGACGAGGATGCCGCTGAGCTTGCGGACGGATTGGCGGAGTTGGCGCAGAAAGCGGTCGATAAGGCGACCGCGCAGGGTATCGGCAAGCTCTTCCAGAAGCATTTGACCGGCCGCCCAACGTGGATCGAAGACCGCGTCGCTTTCCTGCGCCGCGTCCCTGGTCATCAGCAGAATCTATACCGGATCGAGATCCGTGGGACGGCTGATGATCGCCGGTCGCCGGCGATGTCCGGCGAACGTGACGATGATCCGTTTTCTTCGTCGAGCTGACGCGAGATGCCGCCCTCAAGAGGGAAAGAGGGAAAAGAGGGGAAAGAGGGGAAAGTTTACAGCCTCGTCGCAGGAAATGCGCGAATTTTGGACGTGAGTTCTTGCTAATTTTTGAGAAATTCTCGGAGCCGCCGGTTCTAACATTCCCCACATTCCCCTTTCCCAAGCCGAGAACTGATTACGAAACGAGTGCGGCGGATTCCCCGCTGTGCTCGGGCAGGGCGATGGGACGCGTCATGCTCGTTTCGAGGCAGTCCCA
>NZ_PSRT01000240.1 GCF_004212635.1 Bradyrhizobium genosp. SA-3
GGGCCATGCGTTATTTCACGCGCGCCTATCCCCCTCGTCGTCCCGGCGCAGGCCGGGACCCATACCGCGTGATCTATCGATAGAGTGCAGCCAGCAGTACCGACGAAGACCCCTTAACAGCTCGTCTTCGCCAAACTTCTTCCTGTGGTTATGGGTCCCGGCCCCCCGCGCGCAATTGCGCGCTAGGCCGGGACGACAACTGAGTGTGTGGCGGCAGCGTCGGTTAAACCACGAAACCTAACTCGACCTCACACCGCGCCATGCGCCTCGACGTAGAGCGCGTAGACCGAATGGCTGCTGGCCATATAGAGGCGGTTGTTCTTCGGACCGCCGAAGCAGAGGTTCGCGCAGCGCTCCGGCAGCTTGATGAAGGCGAGCGGCTTGCCTTCCGGGTTGAACACCATGACGCCGTCGAGATCTTCCGGCTTGCCCCTGAGCTGGAACACCTTGCGGCCGCCGATTTCGGTCGGCTCGGGTTGCAACGCGCCGCTCGAGCCCCAGCCGCACCAGAGATTGCCGTCGCGGTCGACGCGAAAGCCGTCGAGCGAGCCCTGGTCGGCGGCGTCGATCAGCTTGGTCTTGCCGCTCAGCGAGCCGTCGTCGCCGACATTGTAGCTCCAGATGCTGCGATTGGGCGTGCCCTTCCACTCGACGATGTAGAGCTTCTTCTCGTCCGGCGAGAAGGCGAGGCCGTTGGGATTGACGAGGTCGGTGAGGACGGCGGTGAGCTTGCCGTCCTTGGCGATGCGGTAGACGTTGGTGCTGGCCTGCTCGGGCTTCTCCTTCTTGCCCTCCCACTCGCCGTTGATGCCGAACAGCGGATCGGTGAACCAGATACTGTCGTCGGACTTCACCACGATATCGTTCGGCGCGTTCAGCCGCTTGCCCTCGAACTTGTCGGCGAGCACCGTGATCTTGCCGTCCTTCTCGGTGCGGGTGATGCGGCGGGTGACCGAATGCTCGCAGGTGACGAGGCGGCCCTGACGGTCGCGCGCATTGCCATTGGCGTAATTGGCATCGGCGCGGAACACGCTGGTCTGGCCGGTCTTCTCGTCGAACTTCATGATCCGGTTGTTGGGGATGTCGGAGAACAGGAGATAGCCGCCCTCCGGAAAATAAGCCGGGCCTTCAGCCCAGCGCATTCCGGTTGCAACCTGCTCGACCGTCGAAGAATAGAGCCGGTATTTTGCGAAGCTGGGGTCGAGGATCTGGACGGCCGGGTCCGGGTAGCGCTGATTGGGCGTGAACGCGAACGACTGGGCGCCGGCAGCGCGGGCGAGAAACGTGGATGCCACTGCTGCGCCAGCGCCGGCCATGAGATTGCGTCGCGTGAAATTCATTGTAATCCTCCCTGCTTGATAAAAGGCCGGCGCTTGATGTGGCCGGCCTGTTTCTTGACGTGATTTGTTCCCGGCTTAGCGGCCGTTCTTCTTGCGCCATTCGGCAAAGTCGGTGAGCGTCTGCGGATCGGTCGCGGGATACAGGCCGAAGATGCCGCGGCCCTTGCCGACTTCCTCCGTGACGAAGTCCTCGAACGCCGTCATCTCAAAGGTTTCGTTCGCGATCTCGTCGGCGAGATGCGCGGGGATCACGATGACACCGTCGGCATCACCGAGGATGACATCGCCGGGGAACACCGGCGCATCGCCGCAGCCGATCGGGACGTTGATCTCGATCGCCTGGTGTAGCGTGAGGTTGGTCGGCGCGCTCGGGCGGTGGTGAAAGGCGGGGAAGCCGAGCTTGGCGATCTCCGCGGAATCGCGAAAGCCGCCGTCGGTGACGACGCCGGCGACGCCACGCTTCATCAAGCGCGTCACCAGGATCGCGCCGGCCGAGGCCGCGCGCGCGTCCTTGCGGCTATCCATCACCAGCACGCTACCTGCCGGACAATCCTCGACCGCCTTGCGCTGCGGATGCGAACGGTCCTTGAACACATCGATGGTGTTGAGATCCTCGCGCGCCGGCATATAGCGCAGCGTGAAGGCCTCGCCGACCATGGTCGGCTGGTCGGGGCTTAGGGGATGCACATCCTGGATCATCTGGATGCGCAGCCCGCGCTTGAACAGGGCGGTGGCGACCGTGGCAGTGGAGACGGATTTGAGCTTGTTGCGGGTGGCTTCGCTGAGTTTGGTCATTGGTGTTCTCTCTCTTTCGTCATTCCGGGGCGCGCCACTTGGCGCGAACCCGGAATCCATCGAGCGGCACAGACTGCGGCACGATGGATTCCGCGCTCATCGCTTCGCGATGCCCCGGAATGACAAGGTCACTAGTAAATCGAAGGCTCGCCGATCGGCGCGCCGAAATCGGTCTCGAGGAAGTCGAAGTCGCAGCCGTCATTGGCCTGCTTGATGTGTTTGGTGAACATCCAGCCATAGCCGCGCTCGAAACGGCGCTCGGGCTGCTTCCAGGCGGCGCGGCGCTTGTCGAGATCGGCTTCGCTCACATCGAGATTAATCGTGCGCGCGGCAACATCGAGCGTGATGCGATCGCCGTTCTGGACCAGCGCCAGCGGACCGCCGATATAGGACTCGGGCGAGACGTGCAGGATGCAGGCGCCATAGCTGGTACCGCTCATGCGCGCATCCGAGATGCGCACCATGTCACGCGCGCCCTGCTTCACGAGTTTGGTCGGAATCGGCAGCATGCCCCATTCCGGCATGCCCGGCCCGCCCTGCGGCCCGGCATTACGCAGAATCAGGATATGATCTTCGGTGACATCGAGATTGGGATCGTCGACCGCCTTCTTCATCGCGGGATAATCGTCGAACACCAGCGCCGGCCCGGTATGCTTGAGGAAGCGTGGCGCGCAAGCGGAAGGCTTGATGACGCAGCCGTCGGGCGCGAGATTGCCCTTGAGCACGGCAAGCGCGCCTTCCTGGTAGATGGGATTGTCGACGGAGCGGATCACGTCGGCATTGTGGACATCGGCGCCCTCGATATTCTCGCCCAGCGTCTTGCCGGTGACGGTGATGCAATCGAGATGCAGATGCGGCTTGATCTGGCTCATCAGCGCCGGCAGGCCGCCGGCATAGAAGAAATCCTCCATCAAGTACGTATCGCCGCTCGGCCGCACGTTGGCGATCACGGGCACCTTGCGGCTGGCCTTCTCGAAATCGTCGAGCCCGATGTCCTGGCCGGCCCGGCGGGCCTGCGCGATCAGATGGATGATCGCGTTGGTCGAGCAGCCCATCGCCATCGCCACCGCGATCGCGTTCTCGAACGCTTGGCGGGTCTGAATCGTCTTCGGCGTCAGATCCTCCCACACCATCTCGACGATGCGGCGGCCGCATTCGGAGGCCATGCGGATGTGGTTGGCGTCCGCGGCCGGAATCGAGGAAGCGCCCGGCAGCGTCATGCCGATCGCCTCCGCGATCGCCGTCATGGTCGAGGCCGTGCCCATGGTCATGCAGGTGCCGTAGCTGCGAGCGATGCCGGCCTCGATGTCGAGCCAGTCCTTATCGGAGATTTTTCCAGCGCGGCGTTCGTCCCAATATTTCCAGCCGTCGGAGCCGGAGCCGAGCGTCTTGCCCTTCCAGTTGCCGCGCAGCATGGGACCGGCCGGCAGATAGATCGCCGGAATGTTCATCGAGGTGGCCCCTAGCAGCAGCGCCGGCGTGGTCTTGTCGCAGCCGCCCATCAGCACCACGCCGTCAACGGGATGACTGCGCAGCAATTCTTCGGCGTCCATCGCCAGCAGATTGCGGTAGAGCATGGTGGTCGGCTTGAGCAGCGATTCCGACAGTGACAGTGCCGGCAGCTCCAGCGGCAGGCCGCCGGCCATCAGGATGCCGCGCTTGACGTCGTCGACGCGCGACTTGAAGTGCATGTGGCAGGGCTGCGCATCCGACCAGGTGTTGAGGATGGCGATGATCGGGCGGTCCTTCCACTCCTCCGGCGCGTAGCCCATCTGCATGGTGCGGGAACGGTGGCCGAACGAGCGGAGATCGTCGGGCGCGAACCAGCGCGCGCTGCGGAGCTGGTCAGGCGTTTTCTTCTTGTTCTTGGTCATGATTGGGTGCCCCATTTCTGGACGGTGTTCCGCTCGATGGCGCGGAAGATCAGGTTCTCGACAAAGAGCCCGATGATGATCACGGTCAAGAGGCCAGCGAAGACGGCAGGTATGTCGAGCAGGTTGCGGTTCTCGAAGATGAACCAGCCGAGACCGCCCTGGCCCGAGGACACGCCGAACACCAGCTCGGCCGCGATCAGCGTGCGCCAGGCGAAAGCCCAACCGATCTTGAGGCCAGTGAGGATCGAGCCGAAGGCCGCGGGAATGAGAATCTTTGCCACATAAGGCAGCCCGCGCAGGCCGTAATTGCGGCCGACCATGCGCAGCGTATTGGACACGCTCTTGAAGCCGGAATGGGTGTTGAGCGCGACCGGCCACAGCACCGAATGGATCAGCACGAAGACGAGGCTGCCATTGCCGAGGCCGAACCAGATCAGCGCCAGCGGCAGCAGCGCGATCGCCGGCAACGGGTTGAACATCGCCGTGACGGTCTCGAGGAAGTCGGTGCCGATGCGGGTCGAGATCGCGAGCACGGTGAAGATCGCGGCCAGCACGATGCCGGCCGAATAGCCCATGAACAGGACCTTCAACGAGGTCCAGGCCCGCATTGGAATGGTGCCATCCTTGACGCGATCGAACAGCGTCATGAAGGTGTCGTGCAGTGTCGGAAACAGCAGGGGATTGTCGAGAGTGACCCCGTACGCCTCCCAGACCGCCGCAAGAAACAGGATGATGACCAACTTGCGGACAAAGCCGTCGTTCCACAATAGCTCGAGCACACTCAGCTTGCGCTCGACCTCGCCTGCACCTCCCGTGCTGGCAACCGGCGCGTCGCGCAGCAAGATTCTGGCTTCGCCCATGAGAGCCCCCTTAATGCGCTACAGCTTCGGAGGCGAACAGGAGATCGTGGATCTCCTTCTCCAGCCGGCCGGCGCTGCCGTCCTCATTCGAGACCTTGTCGACATCGATCACCTCGGCCTTGACGCGGCCGGGATGCGGCGACAGCAGCAGAATGCGGTTGCCGATGCGGATCGCCTCCGCGATCGAATGGGTCACGAACAGCACGGTGAACTTGGTCTCGCTCCAGAGCTGGAGCAGCTCATCCTGGCAGGTCCGCCGCGTCAGTGCGTCGAGCGCCGCGAACGGCTCGTCCATGAGAAGGATGTCCGGCTCCATCGCCATGCCGCGCGCGATCGCGACGCGCTGCTTCATGCCGCCGGAGAGCGTATGCGGATAGGCATCGACGACGCGGGTGAGGCCGACCTTCTCGATATAGGCGCGCGCTTTCGCCTCGGCGTCCTTGCGCGACAGCTTTCTCGCCGTGAGCAGCGGGAACATCACATTGGCGAGCACACTCTTCCAAGGCAGGAGCTGGTCGAACTCCTGGAAGATCATCATGCGGTCGGCGCCGGGGCCGTGGATCTCGCGGCCGCTGATGGTCATGCGGCCGTCGCTCGGGCTCATGTAGCCGCCGACGGCCTTGAGCAGGGTCGACTTGCCGCAGCCGGAGGGCCCGAGCAGCACGAAGCGGTCGGACCGGTCGACGGTGAAGCTCACTTTTTCCGTGGCGGTGACGACGGCGCTGGAGGTCTTATAGCGCAGCGTCACTGAGCTGACGTCGAGCAGCGCCATCAGTTGCCCTTCAGATCGTGCGCGACGGGGAGATAGTAGTCCGTCCACGCCTTGGGCTGATTCTTCAGCGTTCCAGTCTTGTAGAGATGGGCGGCGAATTTCATCGTGCCCTGCGGCTCGAGATTCCATTCCATCATGCCGGGCTCCTTGAGGAGATCGAGCAGCTCTTCCACCGATGTCTTGTCGCCGGTGATCTCCTTGTAGATCTCGACCGCCTGCTTGGTGTCGCTGCGGATCAGATCCTGCGCTTCCTTGGTGGCGTCGCGCACGGCCTGGATGATCTTTGGATTGGCGTCGGCAAACTTCGTCGTGGTGAAGAATTGCGCCTGGCTGAGCGGGCCGCCCATCACGTCGGGCGACGACAGCACGACATGCGCGCCCGGCACGTTCTTCAACTCCAGGAAGGTGAAGGGCGGAATCGAGAAGTGGTTGTGCACCTCGTGCTTCGGGTTGGACAGCGCCGCATAGGCGTCGGGGTGACCGAGCTGCACGGTGTTGGCATCCAGCTTCGACCATTGGTCGGCACCAAAGGCCTCGGCGGCCGCGATCTGCAGCACGATCGCCTGGGTCGAGACCTTCACGGTCGGCACTGCGATCTTGTCGCCCGGCCCGAAATCCCTGATCGACTTGATGTTGGCGTCGCGGCTGATCAGCGTCATCGGCTGCGCCGAGGTGGCGACGATGCCCTTCACGCCGCCGCGGGTGCGATCCCATAGCAGCAGCAGATTGCCGGTGCCGGTGTTGAGGATGTCGACGCCGCCGGCGAGCAGCGCATCGGTCTGCGCCCCGCCGCCGGAGAAGGTAATCCATTTGGTGGAGACACCGGATACACCGAGGGAAGCCGCGTGCTTCTCGATCAGCTTCAGCTTCTCCATGATGTGGCTCGGCATGTAGAAGATGCCGGGCTGGCGCGACAGCGCGATCTCGGATTTCTGCTGCGCCTTGGCCGGCGAGGCCGCCAGGGCCGTCGCGGCGATCAGGGCGATGGCTGCGAGCCCATTCTGCAATTGCTTCATCATTGTTGTTCGTTTCCTCCGGCCGCCATTGACGCGCGATCCGACTGATGCACTAATGCATTAGTGCATCAAGGGCAAGCCCACCGGAACCATCGCCATGGAATCAGCCCATACCGCACCCCGTGCGGCC